>JAFGRT010000230.1 GCA_016935015.1 Acidobacteriota bacterium
AACATGGGCAATGCCCGGGTGATATCCTCTCCGCTGAGAATACGGATCTTGGTGGCACTCATTCCAACCTCCCGGCCCCACGATAATGACAGGGGTGCTACCATCTTTTTATCATCTGGCGGAGGCCTGGGGCAAGGAAAAGCCTGAGCAGTGGCGGACGGAGCGGGTCGATGCTGTCTCAATGCCGGCGGCATAGGGCCCGGGCACTGGGGCACAGGGCCAGCCCGCCGCGGGAGGTGACCCGCAGCTCCGCGGGCATCATCCGGCCCGTGTCCAGCACGGCGTCCACCGTTTCGTCCAGGGGGATGGGATTGCGATAGCCGCCCAGGATTAGGTCGGCACACACGAACGCGGCCGAGGCGGCGGCGGCGTTACGGGTGTGGCAGGGAATTTCCACGATGCCCTGCACCAGGTCACAGACGGAACCCATGGTGTTCTGGAAGGCGATGGCGGCCGCATCCAGGGCCTGGCCCGGATCACCGCCGGCAATCTCCACCACGGCCGCGGCGGCCATGGCCCCGGCGGCGCCGATTTCCACCTGGCAGCCGGCCACTTCGGCGGCGAATGTGGCCCTCTCGGCTACGATCAGCCCCACCACGCCGGCGGCGAACAGGGCATGGATCAGCTGTTCGTCCGCCAGGTTGCGCTCTTCGGCCAGAGTGGTCAGTACACCCGGCAACACGCCGGCCGAGCCGCCCGTGGGTGCCGCGCACACCACCCCCATGCTGCTGTTGACGTGCATGGCCGCCAGGGCCCGCGCCGCCGCCCGGGCGTGAATGCCGCCCACGGCCAGGCGGCCCTCCGCCTCGGCGGCGAACACGTCAGCGGCCGTCGCCGTCAGCAGCTGCATCCGGTCACCCTCGCCGGCCAGTCCCTGTCGCACGGACTCCGCCATCACCCGGTAGCGGTCCATCATCTCGGCGGCTGTCTCCGCGGACGATCGCCCCAACAGGCGGCTCTCGTAGACCAGGCCGGCATGGCCCAGGCTCCACTTCTGTTCACGCGCCAGAGTGAGGGCTTCTGCAGCGCTCCGAAAAAGTGAGTGGCCACGGATTACCAGAAATTGGGGTTGCGCCTGCCACACGCGCTTGACGGCCGGCACAGTCGTCATCAGTTTACGAACGGACTCGCCCATCGGTTCCGGGGTGGAGAAGCATAGCAGCGCATGCTCTCCCACTGTCTCCGCTTTCAGGGTGAAACCGGGCGGGAATTCCTTTTTCACCAGGTCGGAAACGGTGTCTTTCTCCGTCTGCCGAATCTCCAGCAGCAGCTCGTGGTGGCGCCCATCCAGGTGCACCGGCCAGTCTTCCAATCGATGAATGACGAACGTGCCGCCCCCGGTGGAAATAGCCCACACCCGCAGGTCGTCTCCGGCGATGGAGCGTACTTCCACTTCGGCCGTGTTGGGGTGATCGGCACCGGGCAGAGTGGCGCAGCGGAATTCGACATTCAGGCCGCGGAGCCGGGCGATCTCCCGGGCGTTCAGAAAGTCGTCGGAGACGATAGGCCAGCCCAGAAGGCCGGCCAGCAGGGCGCGGTCGACCCCTTGCTGGACATAGACCTGGCCGTAAGAGCCTGACGGATCGAAGGTTACCCGCGCCGCCGCCGGTTCCGCGCCCAGCAAATCACGGATCATGGCGCCGATGCGGTGGGATGCGGCCGTGTGGGAACTGGAAGGGCCGTGCATGACCGGCCCCAGGACGTCGTTGAAAATGCTGAAGGCGGACATGGGAACTCCGGTGGTATCGACGGTTTATAAAATGAACGGTGTCAGAATTCACTGTGGGCGGTCCGGCGGATGATTTCGTTCTGCAGTTCCGTGCCCAGATCCACGAAGTAATCGCTGTAACCGGCCACGCGGACGATAAGGTCACGATACTTTTCGGGCTGGGCCTGGGCATCGCGCAGCACGTCGGCACTGACCACGTTGAACTGGACGTGATGGCTGTCCATGCGGAAATGGGCCCGCACCAGCTGGGCCAGTTTCCGGATACCGTCATCGTCGGCCAGAAGCTGCGGCATGAACTTCATGTTCAGCAGGGTGCCGCCGGTGCGCAAATGATCCATTTTGCCCACGGATTTGATGACGCCGGTGGGGCCGTGACGGTCGGCGCCCTGGACGGGGGAAATGCCCTCGGACAGGGGCTCGGCCTTGTGCCGACCGTCGGGCGTGGCCCCTGTGACCCGGCCGAAGTAAACATGGACGGTGGTGGGCAGCATGTTGATGCGGTACTCGCCGCCCTTGGTGTTGGGGCGGCCGTTGACGGCCTGATAATAGATGTCGAACACCTGCTGCATGGTTTCGTCGGCCCGGTCGTCGTCGTTGCCGTACTTGGGGGATTTGTTGATGAGGAGCTGTCGCTCGGGTTCGTGTCCTTCGAAGTCGACGGACAACATGGCCAGAAGGTCCTTCATGGGAAAGGTTTTCTTTTCGAACACATGGTGCTTGATGGCGGCCAGGGAGTCGGTGATGGTGCCGATGCCCACGCCCTGGATATAGGTGGTGTTGTAGCGGGCGCCGCCGTCGTTGTAGTCCCGGCCGTTGGCGACGCAGTCGTCGATGAGTAGCGACAGGAACGGTGCCGGGAGCAGCTCGGCGTACAGCCGCTCGATGATGTTGTTCCCCTTGATCTTGATGTCCACGAAATGGCGCACCTGGCGCTCGAACGCCGCCATCAGCTCATCGAAGGAACGGAAGGCGGCCGCATCGCCCGTGGGCAGGCCCAGCTGCCGGCCCGTGGCGGGGTCCACGCCGTTGTTGAGGGTCAGCTCGAGGATCTTGACGAGGTTGAAGTAGCCGGTGAGGATGTAGCACTCCTTGCCGAAGGCGCCCACTTCCACGCAGCCGCTGGCGCCGCCGCAACGGGCGTCCGCCAGGGATTTCCCCTGGCGCACCAGCTCCTGGACGATGGCGTCGGTGTTGAAGATAGAGGGCTGGCCGAAACCGGTCTTGACGATGCGCAGGGCCCGTTCCAGGAAACGGTCCGGGTTCTTCTTGCTCAGCTGGACGCAAGAGCTGGGCTGCAGCAGCCGCATCTCCTCGATGACATCCAGAATCAGGAAGGTCACCTCGTTGACGGCGTCGCGGCCGTCGACGGTCAGGCCGCCGGTGTTGATGAGGGCAAAATCGGTGTAGGTGCCGCTCTCCTCGGCGGTGACGCCCACCTTGGGCGGTGCCGGCTGGTTGTTGAACTTGATCCAGAAGGCCTGCAGCAGCTCGCGGGCCGCATCTTCCGTCAGGGAGCCGTCGTCCAGGCCGGCCCGGTAGAAAGGGAGAAGGTGCTGGTCCAGGCGACCGGGGTTGAAGGAATCCCAGGGATTCAGCTCGATGATCACCCCCAGGTGGACAAACCAGTAGTATTGCAGGGCTTCCCAGAAATTCCGGGGAGCGTGGGCGGGTACATGGCGACAGTTACGGGCGATGTGTTCCAGCTCGGACCGCCGGGGCGGGTCTTTTTCGGCCGCGGCGAGCGCCTCGGCGCGCTCGGCGTGCCGCAGGGCGTAGACGATGATGGCCTCGGCGGCAATGCGCATGGCCTTCAGTTCCTCCCGCTTGCCCCAGGCGGACGGGTCGTTGTAGAAATCCAGTCGGTCCAGGGCCGCGTCCACGTCCTGGATGATGTCCAGCATCCCTTTTTGATAGATTTTGTCGCCCAAAACGGTGTGGCCCGGGGCGCGCTGCTCCATGAATTCGGTGAAGATTCCCGCTTCGAAAGCCTCTTTCCACTCCACGTCCATTTCACGGAAGATGCGGTCACGGATGCACTGGCCTTGCCAGTAGGGATAGATGTCGCGGGTATAAAGCGCGCGGGTGTCGCTGTCCACCCGGTAGGCTGTTTTTTCACGGGAGTCCAGGATGCGCAGGTCCTCGTCGGTGTGGGCCGTGATCTCGGGATAAGTGGGTGTGGCCTTGGGGATCGGACCCCGTTCGCCGATGATCAGCTCGCCGTCGTTGATGCAAATGGCCTTGTGTTCCAGGATGTGGCGGAAGGCCATGGCCCGCGCCACCGGAACCGACACCTGGCGGGCCTCGGGACGGCGATAAAATTCCGTCAGCAGACGGGCCCGCTCGACGGTGATGGTGGGGACGGCGTCCAGGCTCTGCCGGCGCAGCCGGCGGATACGTTCCTTCATGTCAACCTCCAATTCTGACGGTCACGCCCTCTGATTCCAGCACGGCCTTGGCCCGGACCAGGTCTTGCGGATCAGGGATGTCACCGGACCATGGCTCGCCGTCTTGTTGCAGCTGCCGGTACTTATGATCGGCACCCCGATGAAAGGGGAGCAGGGCGATTTCGCGGATGGTACGCAGTTCCTTCAACAGGGCGGACAGGTGCCGCAGAGATTCCTCGTCGTCATTGACGCCGGGTATGTACGGAACGCGCAGCATTACCCGGGCGCCTTCACGGGCCAGCAGTCGCAGGTTTTCGAGAATCAGCCGGTTGTCCTGGCCGGTGGTCTGGCGGTGAATGTCGGGATCGAGCGCCTTCAGGTCATAGAGGAACAGGTCGGTGCGGTCGGCGATCTTCCGGACTACGGCGGAGGGGGCATAGCCGGAGGTGTCCACCACGCTGTGGATGCCGCGCCGGCGGCATTCATCGAGCAGCGCCGTGAGAAAAGCCGGCTGGGCCAGCGGTTCACCGCCGGAGAACGTGGCGCCGCCGCCCGATTCATCGTAAAAGACCCGGTCCTTTTCGATCTCGCGCAAGACATCGGTGACGCTCATACGCCGTCCCACCAGCCGGAGAGCCTCGGTGGGACAAGCCTCGGCGCAGCGGCCGCAGGCGCGGCAACGCGTCGTGTCCACCCGGATGGACCGACCATCGGCCGTGATAGCCTGGTTCGGGCAGGCCGCCACGCAGCGCCGGCAGTCGGGAAGACAGGCCTCAGCTCGGAAGAGAAGCTGCGGCTCCGGCGCGATTCCTTCAGGATTGTGACACCAGCGACACGCCAGCGGGCAACCCTTCAGGAATACCGTGGTGCGAATGCCCGGTCCGTCATGGATGGCGTAATGCTTGATATCGAAGATGATGCCGGTTGGTTCCTGCGGATTCATGGTCCTGACCAATCTTGGAAACGTCGGTACTATTTTCCCTGATATCTGATATATCAGATGCCGAATGTGAATGCAATGGTGATTTTTCACAAACGGTATTCAGAGAGCCAAACCCGGTTCGGCAGCAGATGAATGTTAAACTTAATTATATGAGCATAATAAGGATAATATACAGGGCATGAAGCCTTGAAACTATGACCTGTCCGGTTGGCGATGGAGGGAAATCACGGCCAACGAAGCGGTCAAAGAATGGATGGATATATCATATATGAAATATTTGACCGATGACTCGGGCTGCAGTATGATATGACCAGTCCGTGGGGGAGGGATACATGGAGAACAATACAATCCTCAGCGTCAAATCCCTGAAAGAACAGGTCTATGATTACCTGCGCCACCAGCTGAGCGAGGGGGCGCTGCGCCCGGGGGCCGCCATTCATCTCGATGCCACCTGCCGCAAGTTGGGCATCAGCAAGACGCCGTTACGGGAGGCGCTCATCATGCTGGAAATGGAGGATTTCGTCACCATACGGCCGCGACGGGGTGTCTTCGTGAACGAGCTGACCCTGGACGACATTCTGGACTACTATCAGCTGATCGGCGCCCTGGAGAGCACCGCCCTGCTGGCCGCCTCTCCGCGCCTCGCGCCGGCCGATATCCGCCACATGGCCGACCTGAACCGCTGGATGAACGCCGCACTGGATGATAATGATTTCGACCGCTACTACCGCTTCAACCTGGAATTCCACGACACCTACATCCGTGCCTCGGGTAACCGGAGGTTAATCCGCGCCGCCAACACCATGAAGAAACGATTGTATGATTTCCCGCGACGGGAAGGTTTTGTTCGGGAGTGGGAGCGTTCGTCGGTGGAAGAGCACCGGCACATCCATGAACTACTGGCCGAGGGGCGGCCGGAGGAAGCCGCCCGGTTTGTCCGGGATGTGCATTGGTCATATTCGGTGCAGGAGAAATTCATCCTGAAATATTACGCCTCGGCCGCCCGGACGGTACACACCGAGGAAGCGGAGTGAAACCGTCGGTCGCCGGAAGGTGATTCCATGGAGGATGACCGCCTTCAGTCCGCCATTGGTCGGCGACCTGGATGACGCAACCGGACGAACAGCCGGCCGATGCCTCTAGATCATTTTTTCCACATCCAGTTGGAAGGCCCGGATGGGGTGACCGGATGTATCCCGGCGGGCCATGGCCTGGATCTCATCCATAACGGCATGGGCCTCCAGTTCGGGGATAATGGCGAAACAGAGCGATGAATACATCGGGACGTCCTGGGTGGAGGCGGCCCAGCCGTAGCGGGTGATGGTGTTCAGGGTGTGTCCCGTTATCTCCATCTCACTGAATATTTGGACGTTGTTCTCTTCGAAGATCTGGCGCAACTGCGCCTTGTCTTTTTCCAGACTCATCAGACCAATCATTTTCATGCTGACCCCCAGGGCTGAATTCTGCTTGTATGGTACTGCCAAAAACAGCGGTATGCAATTCTTTCCCTATGATCGGGTCGGAGAGGAAACGGCCGGGCGAAAGGTTGCGGATACCGGACGGAGCCGTCCCTTCGGCAGCCAGCACCCGCCCTCACCGCGGGGATGGGAACATCAGGGCGAGAGGGGTCACGTCAGGGTCACCAACGGGTGTTCCGTCCGTTTAGAATAGGGTGACAAGTTTCCGGTTTCGCCGGTGACCATTCCTGCTCTATAGTATAGACATACGGGGCGGAAACGCCTGAATGGCCGCTCGATAACGACGGTGGAGGGTGAGAACATGATGGCGACCTTGCCGGATTTCGATACCATGTACGAGGCTTTCCTCCGCAAGGACAGCTCCTTTGACGGCATCTTTTTCGTGGCTGTCAAGACCACCGGCATCTTCTGCCGGCCGACCTGCCCAGCACGCAAACCGAAGCGGGAGAATGTCGAATTCCTGCGCACGTCGCGGGAGGCCCTGCAACGGGGTTATCGTCCCTGCAAGATCTGCCGGCCGCTGGCGTTCCGCGGGGAAATCCCGGATTGGCTCATGCCACTGCTGACCGAGGTGGAGGCCACCCCCGGCATTCGTCTGAAAGATGTCGATCTGCGCCGGCGCGGACTGGATCCCAACCGGGTGCGGCGCTGGTTTCGCCGGCATCACGGGATGACCTTCCAGGGCTATCTGCGGGCCCTTCGCATCGGACAGGCTTTTGGACGGATTCGCCATGGCGACAAGGTGATCGATGCCGCCTTCGAGTCCGGGTATGAGTCCCTGAGCGGTTTCACGGAATCCTTCAAGAAACTGACATGGTTTTCACCGAAACACAGTCCGCACCAGCATCTCATGACCGTTACCCGTCTGCTGACTCCCCTGGGACCCATGCTGGCCGGGGCCACCACCGATGGTGTCTGCCTACTGGAGTTCATGGACCGGCGAATGCTGGAGACGCAGCTGAACCGTCTCAGTCGCAGGCTGCAGGCACGCTGGGTTCCCGGTGACAATCGACACCTGTCTGAGTTGCATGTCCAACTGAATGAATATTTTACCGGTAAACGAACCATGTTTGACTTCCCCTTAGTCCTGGCTGGAACGACGTTCCAGGAGGCTGTCTGGCGGGAATTACGAACCATCCCGTACGGGGAAACGCGCTCCTACCTGGAACAGGCGGAGCGTTTGGGCAGGCCGGAAGCGGTCCGTGCCGTGGCCCGCGCCAACGGTGACAACCGCATGGCCATCATCATCCCCTGCCACCGCGTCATCGGCAAGGACGGCCAACTGACCGGCTACGGCGGCGGCCTGTGGCGCAAGCAGCACCTGTTGGACCTCGAGCGCAAACATACGCGTCGCTGAAGGGGCCCCACCAGCGACGAGTGCGCGATTCGGCGGGGTGGCATGCCGCATGGCCTTTTCTCCATGAAAAGCCCGTTTGTCGGTGTGAATCGAACCCTGACGCGAAATCCGCATCCATACGAGAGTATATTTTACCCTGAATCGGCGGCAGAGGATGGACGACAGCGACCGGATTTCCCGGCCGGTCGTGTGATTCGAACCGTTCATGTGTTTGCTGGATGGAGGAGGAACGTGAAGGTATTTCTGGGCTTGTTGGTCACGACAGTTATTTTTTGGCTGATGCTGGGGGCTGGGGCCGATTCGCCGCGAAAGGCGGACATTCCCGCTGACCTTGCGGCGGCGGTGGATCTATTCTATGCCGCTGTGGCGGCCGGCGACGCCGAGACCCGCGTCGCCATGTTCACGGAAGACGCCCTCATGATGCCCAACCACTGGACGGCGTGGCGAGGCCGCGACGCCATCGCCGGGGTCATCCGCGGTGGCGGGGATTCCGTCTTCCGCATCCGCGGGCGCAAGTTGCTGGACGCGGCGGTCAGCGGGGATTTGGCCTATACCGTCAATTCCTATTACTACACCTACCATGCCGCCGGGTCCAAGCCGCAGTGGCACAAGACCAAGAACGTCCACATCTGGAAGCGGGGCGGCGCCGGCCAATGGAAACTGCATGTCGATATCTGGAACAGCGATGTGCCGATGTCGGAATTCGCTGACGAATCGTATCCCGAAACAGATTAGGCGTCGTCCCGGGACGTCCGGCGTCTCGCCCGGCCGCCGCGTTGTCCGATGCCCGCCATCGCCGGGGCCCGCCTTCCTGTCGCCGCAGCGGATGCATCCTGTCCGACGGCCGGAGGATGACCCAAAATAGCCCATGCGCCAGTTTTTGCGCAATAAAGCGTCAATCATGTAGTATCGTATCCGCAAAGGACAAACAGGTCATCCGGCCGAAGGCTCCCGGAGATCGGACAGACATCCTTTCGGGAGAGGAATGACCGGCCAGAGGAGGCGTACCCGGTGATGAAAACACCCGAGATCCTGCAACTGATGACCGCCCTGCTGACGGCGGCAGCGTCCATCATCATGAGCCTGGAGCAGAAACTCGTCAAGCGTTTGCGCCGGCAGAACGCCACATCGCCCGAGGCGGCCGTGCCGTTGCCGAACCTGAGGGCCATTTCCCGCTGGCGGTTGACCCGGCTGCAGACGGCGGGGGCGGTCCGCGGTGCCGGGACGGACGCGTACTACTTCCACGAGGAGTCCTACCGAGCGCTGCGTCGCAAACGAGTGCGGCGCGCGGTGACGGTGGCCCTGGTCATCGCCGCTGCGGCGACGGCTGTGTATTTTCTGCGCTGACGAATGTGCCCCGGGTCCCACACTGAGCCGGCTCGTTATCGATCCTGCCGCGGTGAAACCGGGCACGTTGACCCCATCCTCATGCCGAGTGGAGCAACCATGAGAACATCCATACGCGGGACCATCCGGGCCGTCGCCCTGTCCATCGCCGCACCGGCCTTCGGTTTTCTGCTTTTTCTACTCGTCCGGCTTTTTTTGAAGGTGGAAGTACCGCGTTTGACCATGTCCCTGGTCAATCTGGCCGTGGCGGCCTTCATTGCCTTCGTTCTTTTTTCCCGGGTGTTCGGCGTCCCTTTTGGCAAGGTTGCCCCGGGTGAATTCGTCTGTCGGATCGGTCTGCTCCCGCCGCCGGGTGCCTGGAAGCACGCACTGCTGGGCGTGGTCTTGGCGGCGTGCACCCTGGGTGGCATGCTGGCGGCCTCCTTTCTGACCGGCCGATATGTTCTGAACTGGGATACGCTCAACCTGACCCACGTTGTTTTCAGCCTGAATCCGGGTATCTGGGAGGAGGTTTTCTACCGGGGCGTGATGATGATCGCTCTCCTGGGCCTGACCCGCTCCCTGCCCCGGGCGTTCATGATCCAGGTGGTGGTGTTCGGCCTGGCCCACATCAAGGGAGTTGATCTGCTGGCCATGGTGGAGGTCGTATCGGTCATGGTTATTGGCGCCGGCTTCACCTACGCCGTCCACAAAACCAATGCCCTGCTGGCGGCCATGATTTTCCATTTTCTGCACGATGCGTTCCTGTTTCTGGTGCAGTTGCCCGACGGTGTGTATACCGGGCTGATGGAGAACGCTCTCTTCTATGCCTTGTTGTGGCTGATGGTCGGTGTCGGCTGTATGCTGACGAAGGTGGCCGCCGACCGGTGGGGCGTCACCGCGCCGCGAGACCTATACCGGTTTCCCGAGACATCGTCGTAAGCACTTCTTGTCGTCCGTGGGCTTTCAGCCGGCGCTGTGTCGACGGATCGGTCGCGGGCGGTGGGGCGGTCAGCGGTACGTTCGGGAGAGATGATCAACGGACCGCCGGACCAGTTCCTCCAGCACGGCGAGGTCCACATCGGCCAGTTTGTTGATATACAGGCAGGATTTACCGGTTTTGTGTTTGCCCAGTCTGGCCATCAGTTCATCGTAGCGGTCAAAACCGGCCATGATATACACCGACAGGTTCTGCTTGCGGGGGGAAAAACCGGTCAGAAACCAGTCGCCCTCGCGGCCACTTTCATAAATATAGTGGTAATTCCCGAAACCGACGATGGAGCCGCCCCACATTTTGGGTCTGGCGCCGGTGATTTGTCCCATCATCCCCAGCAAGACCAGGCAATCCTGCCGCTTTTGATCATCTTCCACCGTATTGAGAAAATCGGTGACGCTGGCGTCGGTGGGCCTGGTTTTCAGTTCAGCCATTTTCCCTCCCCAAGGTTTCCCGAGTTTTACGAGGTGAAATCGAAGGTAATGCGTTGGATGCATCCCCGACGGTACGGTTTCGGCCCGGCGGGCAGGATCCACGCTACCTCCCCGCTCAGGGGGATGCGCACCCCTTGCCGGGTTTTAACGCCGAACCAGTGTCCTTCCCAGGGTGTGGAGAGCCCGCGACCGTAGACGATGCGGCCGCGAGCGACGTCCCACGCCGGGTGGACGGCCGCGGAGACGACGCCCGCGCGGGCTGTGCTCGGGTACAGGTGTCCCCCCAGGGCCACCAGGCCGATGATGAGCAGAGGAAGCCTCATGGGATTCTCCCGTTGTTTTCGATCAATGAATGGGTGGCTGATATGCGGTCCAGTTTATTGCGGATGGAGGAGAGGCGAATTCAGGGTTTGTCTGGCCCGGTCTGCGGGCCGGCGATTTCCCTTTTCAGTAGCTTGTGCTGACCCGGATGACGATCTGTTGGGTGTCGGCGTCGAGGACGGCCAGCATGAAATCGTTGAGCTCACGGTCCAGAGTGCCTTGGACGGTTTTGGGCCGATGCATGATGTCATCCCCGGCGGACCTGCATTGGTACCAGCCGTGCCGAATCTCCAGCGGCAGAGTTTCGCAGAAACGTTCAAAGAGTTGATCTTTTGTGGGATTGTAGACGGAGCCTTCGGGCGGTGGTGGTTGATCACGTTGCGTATACGAACGCAGCAGACCGGCCTTGGCGGTGTGGATGCCGCCCATGTGCATCAGGAATTCCCGGGGAATGGGCAGGGGCCGCCAATCGCCGCCGGCCTCGGCAGTGGCAACATAGCGGGCGAAATCGCCGTCATTCAGCTGGAACACCAGGTCGATTTTCAGGCCTTCGCGGCCGAACCAGCCGGCCTCTTCGGGCACGGCCCGGTATGTCACGACCGTGGCCGCCGGTGGAATGTCGAACTCCGCCCGCAGCACGGCTTCGTCGGACGGCCGCTGGCAGGCGGCCAGGGCCGCGGCCAAAAAGAGCGGCCATAAACTCATCATGGGCATTCTCGCGTCTGTCATCCGTTGCTGCCACCCTTCGGTTGGATTGCGTTTTGCGGCGAGATATGCCGTCAGGTCCAGTCGGTATGATGGGTCGGTACCGGGTATTCGCCAAACTTTTACTATGATATGTAATCCGGATACCCGTCGTCAATTCCATATCGGGATGGTAATACTGAGATGGTAAGGAGCATGAGCGAAGGGCCCGCTCCCTGCGGACCCGATGCCGCCCGATCATGATGGGTTCGGTCCTCACTGGGGGGACAGGGGCGGTTTGCCGGTCACGATCACAGTAATGATAGCGACGATGATCCCGCCGATCATGCCGCCGACATTGGCCAGAAAGTGGATCCCGACGGCCGGCCACAGGCTGCCGCTGGCGTACCGCTGCCAGCCGGCCAGCAGGCCGACCCCGAAGGTGAAGGCCAGGATGATCAGCAGGCTGACCAGATCTAAGCCGGCCAGCAGCAGCGAAAGATGCATGGAGCAGAAAAACAGGGCGCTGATCAGGACGGGGAGGGGCAGTCGGCTGATCCTCACGTCGCTCAGGGAGGCCAGGTTTCCCTGGATGAACCCGCGGGTGAAAATTTCCTCGATGATGCTGGAGAAAATCCACACGAAAAGGACGATCTGGGGGAAATTCAGCTGCCGGGCCACCGGATTGCCCTGCCCTCCGTTGAGCACCATCAGGGCCGTCGCCGCCGCGCCCAGGGCGAGGGCAGCTACACCCGGCAGGATCATAGAGCGGGCCGTTCCGGGGACCGCTTTTCGGAAGCCGTATCCCGCGAAGTCCCTTTTGCCCAGCAGGGCGATGGCGCCCAGTGCCAGAACAAGTTCGAGGGCCTGCGTCGCCAACAGGGCGGCAGTTCCACTCAGCAGGAATTTGGGCAGCCCAACGGCTGCGATAAAAATCAAATATCCTACCAGCAGGGTGAGCCCGACGGTTCCGGCTTTTTGATTCATGATTTTTTCCTCCGAAGTAATTTCTAAATAGCTGTTTGGACGGCCATACGGTTGGGGATGTCTATTTTTGAATATCTCAGAACATTTCCCCAACAGTCATCCACAATAAGAACGAGGTGCTTCACTCAGGGAACAGGCATCGACGGTGGCCGGTACAACTCCATTGCCCGTGGGAAATCACATCGTCGTCGGTTGCGCAGGTGAGGAGGGAAACTCAAAGCAGTACCCGTCCAGCCGTCGCAACTCAGCCAGCTGTTCCGTCCATGTAACCTATTGCCACGGTACTCGAATCTCTTGGCTTCCCCTGCCGAGACTTCAAATCCCGGGGGAACGCCATGAACCAGAATTCTTCTTACCCCTCCTATGTTTGCCGTGTGGCGCACCGATACCAAGCCCCCAGAATTTTCAGCCGGCCCAGGATACCTGCGATAATGGGGCGGGGGGGCGACCGACAGCAGAAGAGCCCCCGCGCCAGGTCGTCGTCATGCAGGTAAAGAACCCATCCCCGCAGTCCCAATGGCTTCTTAAATCTTGAGGCCGCGCCATCTCGCTGACCTCCGGCACGTTAGTGAAACCAATGCTGGCCCTGGTCCGCCGCAGGAACCGTGTGGATGTTTGACAAATATAAAGTGACGGAAAATGGGGAAATTATATACAGCAGATAACGAACGGGCTTTCCAGATGGCTGGAAAGCCCGTATGTATTGGTGCCGAAGGTGGGAGTCGAACCCACACGCTCCGCAAGGAGCGCTGGATTTTGAGTCCAGTGCGTCTGCCAGTTCCGCCACTTCGGCCGGTATCCCAAAGACCGTGCCCGTTCAGGCGGAAAGAATCTTACTGATTTTGCCGGGGGAAGTCAAACAGAAGTTGCATGGTTCCCCCACAGTGCCCGCCGGGGATGATTTCTGGAGGGCGGAAATGATCCCGTCTCGATATTCCCGGTCGTCCGGTCCGTTCAGTGAGGAGCCATCCAAAAACCACGGGTGATGGCCCGGATTGGTCCACTGCCGAACGCGCACCCTGAAAGGCGCTTGCGTTGAAGTGTTGAAAAAACAACACCGACCATCACAGGACTGTGCCGCCGAACCGGCCGGTGGACCGCATATCAAGGGATTGTTGGCATTCACGTTCTCGGGTGCGTATATACCATAAATATCTGTCCGCTCCGATATTTGGCAATCAAACCGTACGAGAGGAAGCCGAAGCGACGACGGCCGGCGCCGGCGGAGGCAAGCGGGTGCCAGATGTGCACTCCCCGGAGAGACGAAAAGTTCTGTGTGAACGGTGGGCGGTAGCCGGCATCCCCGACACCTGGTGGACGCGAAAAAAATCGCCCGGCGACGATCTCCCCTGAGACCGGGTGGATTCGGCCAAGGGGGCAGGGAATGGCGGGATATCTTTTTTCACCGTTCATCACGCCCGCCGGCCATTCATCCAGGCATGCTGCGGGTGCTGAAAAATAGTTCTTGGCCGGAACTTCGTCGAAACAAACTTCGTAGAGTTGAATTGAAAACTATGGCACATGGAGTGAGGAACATGTCGAACCAGACCAAATCGAGACTGAGAGTGTACGGATTCCTGCTGTTTATCATCGTGGTGGCGGCGTCCATCCATTTTATGACACCGGGATCCGACGCTTCGGACAATACAACGGGCACCGACCAGGTCCAGACGGCGGAATCCGCCGATCAGCCGGCCGCCGCGGCGGATGCCGAGACGGAAAAATCCGGCGAGGAGTCCAAGAAGGACGCAGAGAAAAAGGACGAGGAGAAGGTGCCGGTGGAACTGGCGGAAGCCACTACTGGTGAGATCTCCGCCTTTGTGACGGCCACGGCCAACCTGCGGGCCTTCCGCGAAGTGGACGTGGCCTGCCGCACCGACGGGATCGTGGAAGAAGTGATGGTGGAAGAAGGGGACTACGTGGGCGAGGATCAGGTGCTGTGCGAGCTGGACAGTTCCCAGTTGCAGATCCAGCTGCAGTCCGGGCTGCAGCGCCTGGCCCAGGCCAAGCTGCAGACGGAAAAGGCCCGCATCCGCCAGGAAAAGGCCCAGGTGCAAATCAAGAACTGCAAGGAAGAACTTTCTCGTTATCAGGAGCTTTACGCGAACAAGCTGGTCAGCGAGACTGAAGTCGCCCAGCTTCAGTATCGGCTGGAAGAGCTGGAACACGACCAGCGGGTCTCCAATTCTGAAACCCGCGAGTTGACGCACCGGGTGGACGAGCTCGAATCGGAAACGGAACAGATCCGCCTTGAGCTGGCCCGCACCAGCATCCGGGCGCCGTTCGAGGGCACCATCATCCAACGCATGGTGGAGCCGGGCCGGACGGCCCGCAGTATGGAAAGCCTGTTCAAACTGGCTGATTTTTCACCGCTCTATGCCGACGTTTTCCTGTCCGAGGCCGAGGCGCGGCAGGTCAGACCGGGGCATCCGGCGGTTATCAGCCTGGGCGTGGATGACAGCATCCAGGCCAGGGGGCGCATCGCCCGCATCAGCCCGGTGGTAGATCAGGCCACGGGCACGGTCAAGATCACCATTGAGCTGCTGGGCAACAATCCGGCCTTCAAGCCGGGCGCATTCGTCCGGGTGGGTATTACCACCGAGACACGGCCCGATGCCATCCTGATTCCCAAGCGGGCCGTGATGGAAGAGGACGGTGTGAAGTATGTCTACGTGGCCGACGGCGAGACCGCCGTCAAGACCGAGGTGGTCACCGGTTACAAGGAATATGACCAGATCCAGATCATGGCCGGCCTTTCCACGGGCCAGCAGGTGGTCGTCGCCGGTCAGGGCGCCCTCAAGGACGGTGCCCGGTTGCAAATCGTTGAGGTTGCCACGCCGGAAACAACCATTCACGCAGCCAACAAGGGTACCCTGGTCGGCCACTGAGATCGCGCTGTCTTCCTCGGCTGGGCCATCCATTCCAGCCGGCCGATTCGATACATCCGAATTCCTATAAAAGACGTTCTGTGAATCACGTCCATTGGAGAACGACCAATGCATGTCATCAAAACCGCCATCAGCCGCCCTGTCACCGTGGCCATGTTCGTGGTGGCCGTGGCCCTGTTCGGCATCGTATCCCTGGATCGCCTGGCGCTGAATCTGCTGCCGGATATCTCCTATCCGTCCCTCACCATCCAGACGGAATATGAGGACGCGGCGCCGGAAGAAATCGAGACTCTGATCTCCCAACCCATCGAAGAGGCGGTCAGCGTAGTGCCGGCCCTGACCCGCATCAGCTCCATTTCCCGGTCGGGTCAGTCCGAAGTGACGCTGGAGTTCACCTGGGACGCCAACATGGACCTGGCGGTGCTGGATGTGCGGGAAAAGCTGGATTTTGTCACTCTGCCCCGTGACGCCGAAAAACCGGTTATTCTCCGTTTCGACCCGTCGCGTGATCCCATCATGCGCGCCCGGTTGTCCGGCGGTCAGGACCTGAAATCCATGCGCTACCTCGCCGAGAAAGAGCTCAAGAAGAACCTGGAGTCCCTCGACGGCGTGGCCGCCATCAAGGTCATCGGCGGGCTGGAAGAGGAGATCCAGATCGATATCGACGAAAAGAAACTGGCTGAGCTGGGCATCCCCATCACCCAGGTGACCAATATTTTGCAACAGGAAAACCTCAACATGGCCTCGGGTTCCCTTTACGACCTGGACGCCAGCTACCTGGTGCGCACCCTCAACGAGTTCGAGTCCGTGGAAGAGATGCGACAGATCATTATCCGCGACCAGGACGGCCGCCGCATCCGCCTGGGGGATATCGCCGACGTACGCCGCGGCGCCAAGGAGCGGGATGTCATCGCTCGCCTCAACGGCTCTGAAAGCGTGGAAATGGCTGTTTACAAGGAAGGCGACGCCAACACCGTGGCCGTGGCCCGCCGGGTCAACGACCGCCTGGATCTCCTTCGCCGCAACAAGTTCTTCCCCGAAAAGGTCGAGTACCGCATCGTTTCCAACCAGGCCGATTTCATCGAGCAGGCCATCAGCGAAGTACGCAGCAACGCCCTGCTGGGCGGTCTGCTGGCGACGATCATCCTGTTTTTCTTCCTGAAGGACGTGCGCAGCACGCTGATGATCGGGCTGTCCATTCCCGTGTCGGTCACGGCCACCTTCGCTCTCATGTACCAGACAGACCTGACGCTGAATATCATGTCTCTGGGCGGCATCGCCCTGGGCATCGGCATGCTGGTGGACAACTCCATCGTCGTGCTGGAGGCCATTGACCGTCACAAGAAGCCCGACGTGTCCCTGGCCGAAGCGGTCTACCGGGGCACCCGCGAGGTCAGCCGGGCGGTGACGGCCTCCACCCTCACCACCGTGTCCGTGTTTCTCCCGCTGGTCTTCGTGGAGGGCATCGCCGGCCAGCTCTTCAAGGATCAGGCCCTGACCATCACCTACTCTCTGCTGGCGTCACTCGTCGTCGCCCTGACCGTCCTGCCCATGCTCATGGCCCTGCGGTTCAAAAGGCCCGAGGAGCTCTACCATCTCAAGGAAGGCGAAACGGAGACCGATCCCAACGGCCACCGCGTCGGGAAGCCCCTCAGCCGGCGCTTTCTGGTGCGGCTGGTGCAGCGGCCGGTGCGCCTGATGCGGCGGGGCATGCGGGCCATGTTCCGCTTCCTGTTCGTCTCCAGCATGGGCGTGATCCTGGCCGACCTGCGCCGCCTCATCCACTGGATCGGCCGCGGCGTCCGCCGGGTGATCCAGCCCGTGTTCTCCCCCTTCGACCGGGCCTTCTCCGCCCTGCAGCGCGTCTACCCCGGCGCCCTGCGCTGGGCCCTGTCCCACAAGGGCGCCGTGCTGGGTATCCTGGCCCTGGTCATCCTGTCCGCCATCTGGATGGCCCGCCAACTCGGCTCGGAACTGGTGCCGCCCATGACCCAGGGCGAGTTCACCTTCGAGGTCAAGTTGCCCGAGGGGAAAGCGCTGGAAGCCACGGACCGCATCATGGTCCAGGTGGAAGAGCAGGTGCGACGGATTCCGGGAATCCGGATGGTTTTCTCCAGTGTGGGCGGTAGCAATGAGAACCAGTTTAACAGCCAGATCCGCCAGGAGAACATGTCGCAACTGTACGTGGTGATGGAAAACAAGACCGACAAGCCGGCCGAGGAACAGGTCATCGCCCGCATCCGCGGGGTGCTCGATACTTTTCCGGAGGTTTCCTACAAGTTTAGCCGGCCCACGTTCTTCACCTTCAAGCGGCCCATCGAGGTGGAGGTCTACACCTATGACGTCGCCCACCTCAAAGAGGCGGCGGATATGGTGGCCCGACGGCTCGAGAAAATCGAGGGGTTGAGCGATATCAAGTCGTCGGCGGAGTTGGGTAATCCGGAAGTCCACATTCGGTTCGACCGTGAGAAGCTGGCCCGGCTGGGCCTGGAGGAAAGCCAGGTCTCCCGGATCCTGCGCAACAAGATTCGCGGCGACGTGGCCACCCACTACCGGGAGCAGGACAAGCAGATCGACGTGCTGGTCCGGGTGGAGGAGGATGACCGGCGGACCATTCAGGAGATCCGTGATCTGACCATCAATGCGAACACGATGGCCGGTGGTACGGGGAATGCCGCTGCGGCGGCGGTGGAAGGCGCGGCTGTGTCGCCAGCCAACAGGACCATTCCCATCAAGCTCTCAGCCGTGGCCGACGTGACGCGTGAGCGCGGTCCCAACGAGATCCATCATATTAAGTCATCGCGGGCGGCCATCATTTCCGCCAATCTGGCGGGCCGGGACCTGGGAAGTGCATCGGCCGAGATCCGCTCCGCCCTCAATGACCTCGAGCCGCGGCTGCCCGGCAACGCCGTGGCCGAGCTGGGCGGGCAGAACGAGGAGCTGCAGACGGCTTATCAGAGCCTGATTTTCGCCCTGGCCCTGGCGGCATTCCTGGTTTACCTGGTGATGGCCTCCCAGTTCGAGTCGCTGATTCATCCCTTTATCATCATGTTCACCGTGCCCCTCGGTGTGGTGGGCGCCATCATCGGCCTGTTCATCACCGGGACGCCCTTCAGCGTCATCGGCTTCATCGGTGGCATTATCCTGGTGGGTATCGTGGTCAACAACGCCATCGTCCTCATCGACCTGGCCAACCAGCTGCGCGGCGAGGGCCTGACCAAGCGTGAAGCCCTGGTGGAGGCTGGCCGTATCCGCCTGCGACCCATTTTGATGACCACCCTGACCACGGTGTTGGGCCTGCTGCCCATGTCCCTCGGCTTCGGCGAGGGAGCGGAGATCCGCACCCCGATGGCCATTACCGTCATGAGTGGCTTGCTCTTTTCCATGCTGCTGACCCTCATCGTCATCCCGGTGGTTTACGAACTGGTGGATCGGCGGGTGACCCTGGTCGACGAAGTCCGGCGTGAGGAACCCGGTGATGACCTGGGCGGACTGCAGCCCGTATCTGGTGAATAGTGCGGCGCCACGAGCCGGGGCCCGCCGGCGGTGCCCCATACCAACAAGAGGTGATGTTCCCGTGAACCTGTCCGAATTTTCCATTAAATATCCGGTGACCATCTGCATGGCCCTCGTCTGTTTCATGGTGCTGGGGACCATTTCCATCATCAAGATCCCCGTCGAGCTGTTGCCTGAAGTCGATTTCCCCCATGTCCAGGTCTTCGTGCCTTATCCCAACGCCTCGCCGGAGCAGGTGGAGCAGACGATCACCAAGCCGCTGGAGGAGGCCTTGGCCACGGTGCCGCACGTGCGCAGTCTCAACTCCTACTCCAGCGCCGATACGTCGGCCATCAGCCTGGAGTTCGACTGGGGTTTGGACATCGACATGATCCGCGCCGAAATCCGGGAAAAGGTGGAACAGGCCCGGGTGGAGCTGCCCGACGACGTGGATCACATCTACGTTCGCAATTTCCGTTCTTCGGATATCCCCATCATCGAGGGGCGCATCTCCTCGGGGCGCGACCTGCGCGGCAGCTATGACTTTCTGGAACAACGGATCAAAAAGCCGCTGGAGCGGGTCAAAGGCGTCGCCGATGTGGAGATTGGTGGAGTGGCCCGACGCGAGATCTCCATTTATCTGCGGCTGGACGACATTAAAAAATACCGAGTGGATGTGGGCCGCCTGTTCCGACGCATGGATGACGCCAACCTGAACGTATCGCTGGGCCGGGTGCTCGATCAGGGCATGCGGTTCGGCGTCCTGGCCAACAACGAATTGGACAGCCTGGGCGACATCAGCAATTTTCCCGTCAACGAGCGGGGGTTACGGCTGCGGGACATCGCCGACATCGAATACGCCGAGCCGCCGCTGGATTACGGCCGGCACCTGAATGGCGACTATGCCATCGCCGTGGAGATCCGCAAGACCTCCGACTCCAACATCGTGGACACCGTGGCCCGGGTTCATGAAAAGATTGAGGAGATCAACAGCGACCCTTCCCTAGAAGGGATCCGGCTGCTCATCTGGCACGATTCCGGCCGGGAAATCACCCGCGCCATTTCCGGTCTGCTGGAAGCCGGTCTGTGGGGCGCGCTGCTGGCCGTGGTAGTACTCTTCCTGTTTCTGAGGCGCATCGGTGCCACCCTGGCCGTCGGATTCGCCATCCCCTTCTCCATCGTCGCAGCCATGGGCTTTCTCTACCTGCTGGGCAAGACGTTGAATGTTCTCTCCATGATGGGCCTGATGCTGTCGGCCGGCATGCTGGTGGATAACGCCGTGGTGGTGCTGGAATCCATTTTCCGCAACCGGGAAAAAGGGCACGACCACCCTACCGCCGCCCGCATCGGCACCAAGGAGGTCATCAAGGCGGTGGTGGCAGCCACCCTGACCTCCGTCATCATCTTCGTGCCGCTGGTTTTCGGGCAGCAGACCGAATTTTCAACCTGGCTGGGCGAAGTGGGCATCGCCATCATTATCACCTTGTGCTGCTCCCTGTTCATTTCCCTGACCCTCATTCCCCTGGGCATGGCCCGTTTTTTGCACATCCGCCCACCCAAGAAGGAGTCCACCAAAACCTGGCTGGCCCGCAGTTACGGTCGCATGCTTGACTGGACCATGCGCCACCGCGGCCTGACCATCGGCGCCATTGTGCTGGTGGTATTCAGCGCCGCCGTGCCCTTCAGCATGCTGCCCGACACCACGCCCCAGTCCTTGGAGCTGCGGGATCTTCGAATCCGCTACGATTTCAGCGAGAACTACCACTATGCCAAGATCGAGGCTGATTATGTGAACCGCGTGGAAGAGGTCCTGTTCGCCAACCGGGAAAAGTGGAAGATCCGCGATGTTTACAGCTACTATGACAACAGCGGTGCCAGCACCCAGGTCTATTTTCGTGAAGAAGATATCACGCCCGAAGAACTGGAGAAGATCCGTGAGGATATGGCCAAAAATCTGCCTGTTGTGCCGGGGGCGGACATCAGTCTGGGCCGGCAACGTGGCGCCGACAACAGCAACTGGATCGGCGCCAATATCTACGGCGAAGATACCCGGACCCTCAACCGCTTCATCGCCCAGGCCAAGAGTGAATTGAAGAAGAACCCGCTGATCAAGGAGATCTATACTCCTGAGGAGCAGGGGCGCGAGGAAGTCCAGGTCCGGCTGAACCGGGATGTGGCCGGTAAATATGGCATCAATCCGCAGCAGATCGGCGGCATCCTGGCCATCGTTCTGCGCGGCCGGGAGGTGCGCGGCTTCCACGGCAGCGACGGGGAAGTAGAGATCTGGATCAAGCTGCGGCCGGAGGATCGCGAGGATCTGGACGACTTGTACAACATCGTGGTCAGCGGCCGGGATGATGGGCGGGATATCCTGCTCTCCTCCGTGGCCGAGTTTACCATCGTCAAGACACCCCAAACCATCGAGCGGGAGGACCGGCGGACGCGGGCCATGATCAGCATCATCTATTCGGGTGAGAACCGCGATGACGGTATTGCCCTGATGCGTCAGACCATGGACAAGCTGGTGCTGCCGCCGGGCTACACCTGGAGTTTCGACCGCTGGGTGGCCGAGCACGACCGCTCCGACCAGGAGTTTCTGTTCAATATGTTGCTGGCCCTGTTCATGGTGTACTTTGTCATGGCCTCCCTATTCGAAAGTCTGGCTCATCCTTTCGCCATCATGTTCTCCCTCCCCTTCGCCTTCGTCGGCGTGGCCTGGTTCCTGCTGATTACCCACACCCCCTTCAATTTCATGGCCCAGATCGGTATTCTGATCCTCATCGGTGTGGTGGTCAACAACGGCATCGTGCTCATCGATCACGTCAACAACCTGCGCCGTGACGGTCTGCCCCGCTGGCGGGCGCTGCGCGAGGGTTGTCTGGAACGGTTGCGGCCCATTCTCATGACGGCGGCCACCACCGTCATGGGGCTGACCCCCCTGGCCTTGGGCACAACCAGCATTTTCGGCGCCCGGTACTTTCCCATGGCCCGCACCGTCATGGGTGGTCTGATGGCTTCCACGTTCCTGACGCTGCTCGTCCTGCCCACCATCTATACCCTCATCGACGATTTCGCCCTGTGGATCCGCCGGCTGTGGCTGGAAACCCGTCCGACCCGAAAAGCAGTGCCGGTCGAGGTGACGGTGCGGAGTGATTCGTGAGGGCACCGGGGCCGTGGGGCCTTGGGCGTCGGCTGTATCGCTGACGCGACGGCTGGTTTCCATCCGCTGGGCTGACGATGTTTGAGCGGATGGCGCCGGGATTGACTTTCCTGCCTCTCCACCTTGACAGGATTCCGAAAAATTCTTGACCTGGTCTGAGCATTTCATTATGCTGATGCATCTAAAACGGCCCGGCCCGTCTTGGCGTCGCACCCGAAAGCGGCTGAAAAGAAAAGATTTCCATATAAAAAGGGCGCAGAATCATGGCGAAAAATTTGGTGATTGTGGAATCCCCGGCCAAAGCGCGAACCATCAACAAATTCCTGGGCAAGGACTTCAAGGTCCTGGCGTCCATGGGGCACGTTCGCGATCTGCCGGAGAAGAAATTCGGGGTGGATGTCAATCGCCGGTTTGAGCCTGAATACGTCCTGGTCAAGGGCCGCAAGAAGAATGTGGACGAGCTGAAAGAGGCGGCCCGGGACGCCGAAACGGTCTATCTGGCGCCCGATCCGGATCGAGAAGGCGAGGCCATCGCCTGGCATCTGAAGGAGTTGCTGTCCAAAGCGGCCGGCGATAACCGGTTTCGCCGGGTAGTGTACCATGAGATTACCGCCCAGGCCATCCAGCGGGCCTTCGAAAATCCAGGCGAGATCGACCTGCGCAAGGTGGATGCCCAGCAGGCCCGCCGCGTGCTGGACCGTCTGGTGGGCTACCAGGTGAGCCCCTTGCTCTGGCGCCGGGTGCCCGGCGCGGCCAGCGCCGGCCGTGTGCAGTCCGTGGCCCTGCGGCTGGTGTGCGAGCGTGAGGCCGAGATCGAGGCCTTCGTGCCCGAGGAATACTGGATTCTGGGCGCCCGGGTCCGGAAACAGGCGGAGCCGCGCGATCCGTTCGATTTACGGCTGGCGAAAATCGACGGCGAAAAGGCCGAGATCAAAGACCGGGTCCAGGCCGAGAAGATCCAGGCCGAGCTGGAGCGCCGCCGCCTGCAGGTGATTTCCATCAAGCGCCGTGAAATTTCCAAACGCGCCCGCCCGCCCTATATCACCAGCACCCTGCAGCAGGCTGCCTCCACCGTGCACGGTTACTCGCCGTCACGGACCATGAAGATCGCCCAACGTCTCTACGAGGGAATCAATTTGGGTGACGGCGCCGTGGGGCTCATCACCTACATGCGGACTGATTCGACAAGCATTTCCCAGCAGGCCCAGCAGGAATGCCGGACATTCATCGGCGACCGTTACGGCCGGGACTATGTGCCGGCCAAGCCCAACGTCTACAAGAGCCGCAGCGGCGCCCAGGAAGCCCACGAGGCCATCCGGCCTACCGATGTCCGCAACACCCCCGAGCGGATGGAGAAGTACCTTTCGCCTGAGGAAAAGAACCTGTACCGCCTCATTTGGCAACGCTTCGTGGCCTCCCAGATGGCGCCGGCCGTCATCGCCCAACGGACCGTGGAAGTGGAGGCTGCCGACAGCGGTGACACGGAATCCGCTTACCTGTTTCGCGCCAGCGCGTCGGAGGTGATCTTCGCCGGGTATATGAAAGTGTCGGGATTGGAAAAGAAATCGAAAGAGGATGGCCAGAACGGCAATGGCGACGATGACGTGGACAGCCTGCCGCCCCTGGCCGAAGGCGAGGCCCTGGACCTGCTGGAGTGGCTGGCCGACCAAAAGTACACCCAACCGCCGCCGCGCTACTCCGAGGCCAGCCTGGTGCGGACCATGGAGGAGAACGGCGTCGGTCGTCCCAGCACGTATGCCCAGGTCCTGGCCACCCTGTTCCAGCGCGAATACGTCCTGAAGGAAAAGAAAGCCCTCAAACCCACCGATCTTGGCAAACGGGTCAACGATTTTCTGGCAGGCAACCTGAATCATCTCTTCGAAGTCGCCTTCACGGCAAGAATGGAGAATTCGCTGGATGAGGTGGAGGCCGGCCACACGGAGTGGCACGAGATGCTGGAGGAATTCTACCGCCGCTTTACCACCTGGCTGGAGGAGGCCAGGGGGCCCAAGGCCGATCGACGCGAGATCGAGATCCTCATCCGCCTGTTAGACCAGGTCATCGCTTGGGCGCCGCCGGAAAAACGGGGCCAGCGGGTGTACAGCGACGAGAAGTTCTTCGCTTCCATCAAGAAGCAGGCCGAGGCGGGCGATAAGGCCCTGACCCAGCGCCAGGCCGACGCCCTGAAAAAGCTGGCTCTACGCTACCGGGACCAAGTGCCCGGCCTGGCTGAAGTGGCCGAGGAGTTGGGCCTGGAGGAGGTGGCTGAAGAGCAGGCGGCCAACGGCATGCCTCGGCCCGAGACCATGGCCAAGCTGGATCTGCTTGCGGAGGTTACCTTTAGGCAACCGTATCAGGTGGGTAAGCGCACCTTCGATGACAAGGCCTTCTATCTTTCCCTGAAGCAACAGGCCGAGGGTGGCAAGGCGCTGAGCGACAACCAGGTCAACTACCTGAACCGCCTGGTGTGCAAGTACGCTGACCAGATCGAGAACTTCGACGAGGTGGCCGCCGAGCTGGGCCTGGGACCGGAATCGGCTGAGGGCGAGGACAAGGTCAGCGGCCCGCTGCTCGACGCCCTGGCCAGGGTCAAGGAGTGGAAGGAGCCGGTCCAGAAGGGAAAAAAGGTCTGGGACGACCACAAGTTCTACGACTCCCTGCGCCAGCAGTTTCGCCAGAAACACGCCCTCAGCCCGCGCCAGCAGCAGGCACTGAAACGCCTGGTCAAGCGCTACGCCAAACAGATCCCCGATTACGACCGCGTCAAGAAAGAGTGTGCGCTGTGATGGGGCGATCCCCTGGTGCCAAATGTCGCATGGGCAGGTCCAACAACATGCGCGTATCAGCGGATTTGGGCTGAGCAGAAATCACAACACCGGCGATTTTATTTTCCAATCAACTGAAGTGTTCGAATAGACGCCCGCCTGCCGGGCCTGGTAGGGGCCGATGGACCCGCTGGCCGTGCTGGTCGCCCTGGTGAGCGTCTACTACTACCTGCGGGTGGTGGTCTACATGTTGATGTTCGAGCCGGAAGGCAAGCAAGAGGCGCGCATCCACCCGGCCGCCGGTGTGGTGGTGACCGTCTGCTGCTGGCTGACCTTCCGGTTCGGCCTGTTCCCCACCTGGCTGCTGGAAGTGTCCCGCCAGGCCGTCGTCCTCTTCCTCCATCCGTAAAAACGGGCCACGGGGAAGAATGGCACACGGATTGAACGGATGCAACAGATGAAATCGGATCAGATGGTAAGACCAGGATTTATCCATTCCCGAAACTCCTCATAACGCGACAAGCTTTCTCCGCATTTATTGGTTTCGGAAAGGAACTTCAGAGTCAGGCACGGGCGATATTCGGCCCAGTAGCTACGCATATTTCATTCCCCATGAATGAGCAGAAGAGAACTCAGCTGGAGGATAGTTCTGGGGGTGGGTCACTTTTACGTTATCACAGTGGGACACTTTCACGTTGTCGTTCTGAATCTCAAAATGCGCAGTATTTTTGGATTTGTGAAGATGCAAGCCGGAACGTGGACCGGATTTTCCTGGTCTCAGTCATAACAATAAAAACAAGTGGAACACTCCGGATCCGGTTTGCTAGGGTGGCCTGGTGAAAATAGTGGGCTCAGGTCTCTGATCCGATTTCATCTGTTGCATCCGCTCAATCCGTGTTCCGGTCTTCCGTTTTTTGTCCGTCAAGGATGCCCGATAGACCCACCGGCGGAGACGTGGAGAATTGTGTGGTGCAGTCGCTGTGCCGTCTGGTCGACTGCTGCTGTCGTACAAGCGGCCGGTAAGAGTTGCGTTCAGCATGGCCCGATGATGGACGCTGCCCGTTAAGGATGCCCGATAGACACGCCGGCGGAGACGCGCCGGATCATGTGGTTTCGTGGTTTAAGCCGTCTGGATCCTTGTTGCAGCCCGTATCGGGGGGTGAGCAGGTTGCCCTTCAGCATTGTCGGATGACGGTTCGTACCCGTTGCGGGGGCTGGATTCACCCGCCGGCGGAGCGAGATTCGTGATACGATAGGTCGTCTAGGCGTCAAGCTGGCGCGGATAAACGGTCGTCCGGATGTCCGGCGCCTTGAAGGAGTAAGCCTCGTGGCCGATACCCGGCGAGTCTTTCATGCCATCTGGGAAGCCCGCAAATGGGTGGTGATGGCCCCCATCTGGGTCTACCAGCGCACCGTGCGTTACCTGCTGCCGCCCTCCTGCCGCTTCTGGCCCGGCTGCAGCGAGTACATGATGGAGGCGGTGCGGATCCATGGTCTCGTCAAGGGCGTGTCCCTGGGCGTGTGGCGGATCCTGCGCTGCAACCCATGGGGCGGCAGCGGTTTTGACCCCGTGCCCGGTTCCGTCGAGGAACAGGCCCTGGCGGAATTCCTGCGCCATGGCGAGGACGAACCGGCGACGCGGCAAAACGGCGAATCGGCGAACGCACGAACCGGCGAAAGTCCGTAGCCGCCGGCTGCCGGACGGCGGACCCTTACTCCGGCTTCGCCGAAGCCGGAAGTGAGCAGCGCCAGCTGCGCTTTGGGCTAGCCTGGTAATATTTTTGTGACATAGCCTGGCACCATTTCTTACAATTTTGGCTTCGATGATCAGATTCAGTGGCTGATCCTGGAACCATCCGCGGAATATCAGATGAGCATGCAAATCGTCACCACCGATGAATCATTTTTCAAGTCTGAGGATGATACCAGCCGGCCCTACCGATATTTCCTTCATACAGACTATCGACAATTCAGCAGAAATACTTTTTCAAGTATTGACGTTTTTGTTGGGTCCATCGATTCCAACGGGGTATCCTTAGAGATGGTGAAATGCAAAATCGATGAAATACAATAAGATGGCGAATAGAAGACTGTTCAATCTCACTTGCTGCAACACATGAAACACTCTCCGCTGCATGTCATCGGTGTGGCCTAAAAAGGAGAGCGTTTCATGAGAAAGCGATGGCCGATTCTGTCGGCTGTGTTGGCCCTGGGTATAGCCGCCGCCTGGCTGTTGCACCAGGAGCCGATGTACAAGAAAAAACAGGCTGGCCAGGAAATAATAGGGAAAATCGAAAATTTGCAGCAAATACAGGGACGTCTTCCCGATTCACTGTCAGAAATCGGGATATAGCAGAAGCTCGAGGGACCAGTATTCTATGAAAAGAAGGCTGATGGGCACTATGTGGTCTGGTACGGCACCATCCTCGGTTCATCGATAGTGTATGATTCGGAAAAGAAGGTCTGGGAAGAGCACCACTAGATGTTTGTGGCAGAAACAATGGTGCCAAAAAACAATGGTGCCAGGCTCTGTCACAAAAATATTGCAATGGCAGAAACAATCTGGGCGTGGCATGGCATCGATATATCT
>JAFGRT010000231.1 GCA_016935015.1 Acidobacteriota bacterium
CGTGGCCGCCACCGCTTCCACCGCGGCCCGCTTTACCGTGGCCGCCCCCATCGCCGGGACCGTCATCCGGAAGCAGGTCGCCGTGGGCGAATCGGTGACGGCCGGCGAGGCGGTGTTCCAGGTGGCTGACCTGGGCACGTTCTGGCTGGATATTTCCATCCCCGAGGCGGACATTGCCGCCATCGGCGAGGGCGACCCGGTGCGGGTCTCCTTTCCGGCATTCCCTGGCCAGGTATTTCCGGGCCGCATCATCTGGATATCGCCCCGCGTGAACGCCGAAACCCGCATGGTGGCCGCCCGGGCGCGTCTGGCCAACGAGGGCGGGCGTCTGAAGGAAGGCCTCTTCGGGGAGGTCCGGTTGCCGGGCGAGGCCGTCGGTGAAGGGATCGTGATCCCGTATGAGGCGGTGCAGACCATCGACGGACGTGAGTTCGTGTTCATTCCGCTGGCGGATGATCTGTTCGCCCTGCGCCATGTCCGGACGGGCGTGCGCGACGGCGGCCGGGTCCATATCGCCGCCGGTCTCGATTCGGGCGAGCCGGTGGTGGTGGCGGGCAGCTTCACCCTGAAGTCGGAATTCCTCCGTTCCCGCTTCGGCGCCGGCTGCACCCATGACTGAGGGAGAGAGGTCCATGCTTAATCAAATCATCGACGGGGTGCTCCGTTTCCGCCTGCTGGTGCTGTTTCTGTTCGCCATCCTTGTCGGCGCCGGCGTTTTGGCTCTGCTGAACCTGCCCATCGACGCCTTCCCCGACACGACACCGGTGCAGGTGCAGATCAACACCGTGGCCTCGGCCCTGAATCCCCTGGAAATGGAACAGCAGGTCACGGTCCCGGTGGAACTGGCCATCTCGGGCATCCCCGGCCTGACGGAAGTGCGCTCCATCTCCAAGTTCGGCCTGTCCCAGGTGGTGGCCACCTTTTCCGACGACACATCGATCTATGACGCGCGGCAGTTCATCCTCGAGCGCATCACCAGCGTCTCCCTGCCCGAAGGGATCGGGCGTCCGGAGCTCGGGCCAATTTCCACCGGCTTGGGCGAGGTCTTCCATTACACGGTCCGGTCGCGGGACAACAGTCACGACCTGGATGAGCTGCGGGTACTGCACGACTGGGTCATCAAACCGGAGCTGGCCAAGGTGCCCGGTGTGGCCGAAATCAATGCCTGGGGCGGCCTGGAGCGGCAGTACCAGGTGATCGTTTCGCCCGAGTCTCTGGTAAAGTACCGGCTGACATTTGGCGACGTTTTCGACGCCCTGGCCGCCAACAACCGCAACGTGGGCGGCGGCCAGGTGGTGACGGCCGGCGAGTCGAAACTGGTGCACGGCTTGGGCCGGGTCAGCGATCTCAACGATATCGGCGACGTGGTGATCCGGTCCGTCGGCGGCACGCCGCTGCGGGTGCGCGATGTGGCCGCCCTGTCCATCGGCCACGAAATCCGCCGCGGCGCCGTCACGGCCCAGGGGGAAGGGGAGGTGATCCTCGGCCTGGGCTTCATGCTGCTGGGCGAGAACAGCCAGGACGTGGCCAGGGGGCTGCGCGAGAAGCTGGAGGCCACCCGCGCGGCGCTGCCCGACGACGTGGTCCTGGAGACGGTGTACGACCGGACCGACCTGGTGGGCGAAGTCATCACCACCGTCCAGAACAACCTGGCCCTGGGCGCTTTGCTGGTCATCGTGGTCCTGTTCCTGCTGCTGGGCAACCTTCGCGCCGGCATCCTGGTGGCCCTGGCCATTCCCGTGTCCATGGTGTTCGCCGTGCTGGGCATGTACCCGCTGTCCATCGCCGCCAGCCTGCTGAGCCTGGGGGCCATCGACTTCGGCATCCTGGTGGACGGCTCGGTGGTCATCACCGAAAACAACATGCGCCGGCTGGGACGCCGCCAGCGGGAGCTGGGGCGGCCCCTCTTCGCCGGCGAGCGCCTGGCGGCCATCGTCCAGTCCACCCAGGAGGTGGCCCGGCCCATCCTGTTCGGCATGGGCATCATCGTCCTGGTGTTCATCCCCATCCTGACCCTGGAGGGGATCGAGGGGAAGATGTTCCGGCCCATGGCCTGGACGTTTATCTTCGCCCTGGCCGGCGGGCTGCTGACCGCCCTTCTGCTGTCGCCCGTGCTGTCCTATTACCTGCTGTCGCGCCGCGTCTCGGACCGGGAAGGGCCCGTCATCCGCGGGCTGCACCGCCTGTACGGCGCCGTGCTGGGGCTGGCCCTGCGCTGGAAGGCGCTGGTCCTCTACGGGGTTCTGGCCATGCTGCTGGCCACCGGCTTCCTGGCCCGCCGCATGGGCGGGGAATTCATCCCCCAGCTCAGCGAGGGGGCCATCGTCATCAACGTCATCCGCCTGGCGGGCATCCACATCGACGAGGCCGTGGCCGCCAACACCCGCCTGGAAAAGCTGCTGCTGGACAAGTTTCCCGACGAAATCCGCTATGTCTGGAGCCGCGTCGGCACGGCCGAGGTGGCCACCGACCCCATGGGCATCGAGCTGACGGACGTCTATTTCGATCTGTACCCCCGGGAGCAATGGACCCGGGCGCGAACCCAGGACGAGCTGGTGGCCTTGTTGCAGGCAGAGCTGTCGACGGTGCCCGGCATGAACATCGCCTTCAGCCAGCCCATCGAGCTGCGCTTCAACGAGCTCATCACCGGCATCCGCTCCGATATCGGCATCAAGATCATCGGCGACGACCTGCAGACCCTGGTGGAGCTGGGCGAGGAGGTCCAAACCGTCTTGTCGGAAGTCAACGGCGCGGCCGACGTGGCCCTGGAGCAGGTCATCGGCCAGCCGACCCTGCGCATCGCCGTCGACCGCGGGCGGCTGGCCCGCTACGGGGTGCCCGCCCGGGACGTGCTGGACGTCATCGAATCGGTGGGCTACCGGCAAGTCGGCGAGGTCTATCAGGGGCAGCGACGCTTCCCGCTGGTCATGCGTCTGCCCGACGCCCAGCGCACCGATGTCCGCGCCCTGGCCGAAACCCTGATCCCCACCTCCACCGGACCGGTGTTGCCCTTGCGCGAACTGGCCGACCTCGAGGAAGTGGCCGGCCCGGCCCAGATCAACCGCGAGTGGGGCCGGCGCCTGGTGCGCGTCCAGTGCAACGTGCGCGACCGTGACGTGGCCTCCTTCATCGACGAGGCCCGTCAACGGATCGAGGCCCGGGTGACTCTGCCCGAAGGTTGCGTCATCAACTGGGGCGGCCAATTCGAGAACCTGGAGCGGTCCACGCAGCGGTTCCTCATCGTGGTGCCGGTGACCCTGCTGTTCATCTTCATCCTGCTCTACTGGAGCCTCAACCGGCTACGGGACGTCCTCATCATCTACACCGGCATCCCCTTCGCCGCCATCGGGGGAGTGCTGGCCCTGTGGCTGCGCGACATCCCCTTCAGCGTCAGCGCCGCCATCGGCTTCATCGCCCTGAGCGGCATCGCCGTGCTCAACGGGCAGGTGCTGGTGTCCACCATCCGCGGACTGCTGAACGACGGTCAGACGCTGGCGCAGGCGGTTACGGACGCCGCCCAGCGGCGCCTGCGGCCGGTGCTGGCCACGGCCATCACCGACGCCGCCGGGTTCATCCCCATGGCTCTGTCCACGGGCGTAGGCGCCGAGGTCCAGCGCCCCCTGGCCACGGTGGTGGTGGGCGGCGTCATCACGTCCACCCTGTTGACCCTGGTGGTGCTGCCGCTCCTTTATTCGCTGCTGGGCAAGAGATCCGGAGAGAATTCCGTCGAAAAGGTTTCTGCTGATACATGAGCAGGGTCACAGGTCGCCGCGGGCTGAGTGCATATAACAAGACGGACGAGGACAGGAGTTCGATGCATCTGTTTGTGCACTGTTCCGCGGAGTGATGGAGTGACGGCGGCCTGAGACTCTGGTGATCCAGATGGGGTTGCAACTATGCGTCTGTGTCCCCAGGGCAGTGTCCTGAACCTGCGAATGTATAACCAGGCCCAACTTTTATCCAAACACTAAATTTACAGAATGTTGAGACAATATTTCCGGCGTTTCGTCGACTGATCAATGATTGGCATGGTGCATGCAAACTGTTTCTGGTCGGAGAAACGATTTCCGCTGGAAAGGAGTGCGTCCATGAAGAAGATCGGCATCATCATCTGCGCCCGGTACAAGGACTGCGGCGGCGGCAAGTGCTTCCGCGCCCTGCGCGAGCGCTGCGGCGGGTTCGCCGCCTATAACAAGGAAGAAGAGGTGGAAGTGGTGGGCTATTCCACCTGCGGCGGCTGTCCCGGCGGCAACGTGGAGTATGTCCCGGCCGAGTTCAAGAAGAACGGCGCCGAGGCAGTCCACCTGGCCACCGGGCTTGTGGTGGGCTACCCACCGTGCCCCAACATTCGCCGTTTCAAGACCTATATCGAAACCGTTCATGGGCTGCCGGTGGTCATCGGCACACATCCCATCCCCCTGAAGTACATGGAGGCCCATGAGAAGCTGCCGTTCTGGGAGGAGACGCGCATGGCCGAGCTCGCCGCGCCCCTCATGAATGAGCCCACTGAGATCATGGCCGACTACAACTGACCATTCGCCATTCATGATTCAGGCTGGCGTCGCGTCGTATCGCCGTTGCGCGAGAATTGCTCCCTACGGCGCGACGCGGCCAGGAGAGAATCACGCCACGGCGCCACGAC
>JAFGRT010000232.1 GCA_016935015.1 Acidobacteriota bacterium
AAATCAGCAGGTTGGGGAAACGCTCCAGCCAGGGGATGAAGTTCTGCCCGCAGAACTCGGCGTAGGTCTCGTCCAGCAGGACCGGTTTTCCCTCCGCCCGGGTCAGGATCTCCTCCAGTTCGGCCTGGGGAATCCGCCGGCCGGTGGGATTGTTGGGCGAGGCCAGCACCACCAGGTCGGCGGCGGGGATGGCCGCCAGCAGGGCTGGCAGGTCCAGTCCGAACTCGGCCGTGAGGGGGACCTCCCCGTACTCGGCCCCGGCCATGGCGGCGTAGACCCGGTACATGGCGAAAGTGGGCCGCACTGTCAGGAAGCGGGCGCCGGGCCTGCCCCAGGCCTGCATGACCAGGCGGATCCCCTCGTCGGCACCGTTGAGGGGCATCAGCGCCGCGGGCGAAACATGGAAAAAGTCGGCCCAGACCCGACGCAGGTCATCATATTCGGGATAGTAGGTCAGGACGTCGGCGGCACCGGCCAGCAAGCGCCGCACCAGCCCGGCCGGTGGGGCGGGGCCCTCGTTGGCGTCGAGACGCAGCCGCCCGCCGCGGCCGCTGGCGGGCGTGTAGGCCGGCAGGCGGCTCAGGCGGTCAATTTCCTTAAACATGGTTTGATTCATCACAACACCACCCTGGAGAACGGATATTCGAGGATATCGGTGGCCCCGACCCCTTTCAGCACGGGGATCAGGCGCGGCACGTCGCCCCGGGGGACCGCCGCCTTGACGGCATAGCCGTCGTCGCCCGACAGGGCGGAGACGGTAGGCTTGCGCATGCAGGGCAGCACTTCCAGCAACCGGGGCAGATCTGCCCGGGAGATGTTCATTTCCAGCATTACCCGGCGCCGGGCGTCCAGCACGGAACGCAGCAGCATGACCAGCTCGTCGATGAGTTGTCGTTTGACGCCCATGTATTCCTGCGGGTTGACGATAAGGCGGGTGGACGACTCGAGGATGCGGTCCACCACTACCAGGTCGTTCTCGGCCAGGGTGCGGCCGGTGGCTGTATTGTCGACGATCATGTGGGCGTCCTCGGGCGGGAACACTTCGGTGGCGCCATAGCTGCGCACGTAGATGTAGTCCCAGCCCCGCGCCTCGAGATAGCGGCGGGTGATGGTCTCGTATTCCGACGCCACGACGATCCGTTGCCGCCGGTATTGCTCGTTGCGGGCCAGCTCTTCGGGGACGGCGGCCACGATGGTCACCGGATCCAGCCCCGTGTCCAGCAGCTCCTGCACCCCGCCGTCGAGTTCCACCACCCAGTCATGACCGGCGAAGGCCACGTCATGGCTGCCCATCTCCACCATTTTCACGATATTCTGCGGTTTCAGGATTTTCAGCTCGAAACGGGGATCGGAACACAGGGGACGGTAATTCCGGCCGTTACCGACGATGCGCAGCCCCGCATCGGCCAAAAGACGGGTCACATTGTCGTACATCCGCCCCTTGGGCATGGCCAGGCGGACAATCGGTTCGTTGGACATTCTTTCCTCCTATGCAATGGATCAGACATAAAAAAACCCGGGTGACACTGCCCGGGTTTCGGAAAAACTGCGATATTCGCCGGTTCGCACCTCACCCGGGTGGAGACAAGATATGCTGATGGTGATGGTGCCGGCCGCGCGCGGCCAGGCCGTCCGGACGCGGCCGGCCGGGGCGGACGATGGCCCGTCGGACGGCAGCGTGGCGTTGGCGTTCTGTATCGGTCATGTCAATACCTCTGGCAAAAAAAAAGCCTTCCGGTGGACCGGAAGGCAGGTGAAATCCGAAAAATTCTGTTCAGGGGCACCACACCGCCGGTCAGCGTCAGGCTGACGGATGATGGGGGTGATGATGAACCTGAACAATCGTCATGGCAAACCTCGAAGGTATCTTCTAGCGCACACCCCGTATGGATGTCAAGAAAAATTCCATGGATTCAGGACGGACGAAAGCCCGGCCTCGGCCGTCAAGCCCCTTTTTCGTACAGGGCGGCCACCGCCCCGGCCGGATCCCGAATGATACAATACCGGTCTTGCCCCATGGACTTGGGGCCGGCAATGATCCGGCCGCCGTTCTCCCTGCAGCGGGCCATGCTTTCGTCGAGATCGTCCACGGTGATATAGATCAGCCACTGGGGTGGCAAATCGGCGTTGGTTCCCCGGGCATGACACATGCCGGCCACGCCGCGATCCTCCGGTGACAGCATGACGTAATCGTCGTACTCGCCCATGCTCACCGGGCTGAATGTCCAACCGGCGACAGCCTGATAGAAATCACGTATGCCCGGAGCATCGGCGATGGACAAATCACACCAGGAAATGGTTCCGACCTGCGGCTTGGGCACATCACTCATGGTTGATGGAATCGCAAAAAGTCGGACCGCCGGCATTTTGCCGACAGGTGAAGACAGGTTTGAAAGGACTTGCCGGCTGGAAGCCGGCGCAAGGCAGGTTTGAAAGGACTTACCGGCTGGAAGCCGGCGCTACAGCCGCTTTTTGCGGGGTCATCATGGTTACGTCTTCCTGGGCGATTCAGATGCTGTTGGTCCCATGCCGAATTCCCCGGGAAAGAAAAGCTGCAGGTCGGTGAAAACCCGCCTCCGTCAATCAGAACGGCCGGTCCCGCAGGGTGATTTCCTTGTCCATTTTGGTGGTCGCAAATATAAAAAATTTCGTGACCCCGTTAAAGTTAACGGACAATTCCGTCACGACCTGCCAGTAGTATTCTTCCAATTTTTCCCGTTTCAGGACATATTCCTTGTCGATCTTACCCTGGGGAGACAGGCTAAGATCAAAAGTTTCGCCGCGCAGGGTCAAATTGTCGCTGATACGCACGATACGGGCGCGAGTGACGCCAATTGCGCCCGATTCAGAACGGTTCTCCAACGAAAAGTCCACATTATCGACCTTCTTCTCGCTGGTATAGCCCAGCCCAAACTTCACTTTCACCGTGAAGACCTCTCCCGAGGGGAGGGTGACCTCAAACGTCCGATCCTCGCGCATGACGCCGCCGAAACAGGTCCCGGCAAACAGCAGGCTGAGCAGAATCGGACCAATCCAGTGGTTTTTCAACATTCCTGTCCTTCCTTTCTTACCATCTGCCCCGATGGCGGTGGTCCTGGTTCGTGACGCCGCACGCATGCCGAATGGACCGTCGCAGCGATGAGAACCGGTCAAACGATAACCCGCCGGTGGGGCGAAGCGGTTCTTCACCCGGGTCCGGCTTTTTCGTCAAACGTTTCATGATATACGGTCCTGCTGGAAAAATGGTAGCTAAATTTCATTTTGTTCCCGGCGATCTCTCGCCATTGTGCCGGGTGGGCGGGAGCGATGGTTCGTCACGCACCGCACGGAAATTTGACGTCATTTGATGGTTGGCCACGGGGCGCTGCCTGCGGTATGATGGGTGCATGTGAGGAGGTACCATGAAATCTTTGCGCGTGATGTCAGCTCTATGGATTTTGCTGGCGGCGTCATCGACGGCCGTCCTGTTCGCCGACGGTCCCGCCCTGCTGCCCCTCCGGGACCGGACAGCGGCGGTGAACCGACTGCTGGAGCAGCGCCTGAACGAAGTGCTGCCGCAAATCATGCGGCGGGAAAACGTCGACATGTGGCTGATCATTTGCCGCGAGCACAATGAAGATCCCGTCTATCTGACCCTGGTTCCGGAACCGGCCTTCGCCGCACGGCGCCTGTCCATGCTGCTCTTCTTCGACCAGGGCGAACAGGGGGTGGAACGCCTGGTGCTGAACCGCTTCGGCATCGGTAACTATTATGAAGGAGTGTGGAACCCCGATCAGGAAGAGCAATGGGCCTGCCTGGCGCGGCTGGTGGCGGAGCGCAATCCCCGCCGAATCGGCATCAACGAGTCGGCCGAATGGGCGTTCGGCGACGGACTCTCCGCTTCGCTGAAGACAAAACTGGTCGAGGCGCTGGGGCCTACGTATACCGGGCGTCTCGTTTCGGCCGAAAACCTGGCCGTGGGTTGGCTGGAGGCCCGTACCGACGCCGAGCTGGAAATCCACCATCACATCGTGGCCATCGCCCGGAACATTATCGCCGAGGCCTTTTCCAACCGGGTCATCACCCCGGGAGTGACCACCACCGCCGACGTGCGCTGGTGGATGCGGGAGCGGATGCGCGAGCTGGGCGTGCCGCCCTGGTTTCACCCCACCGTCGATCTGCAGCGGGCCGGCGCCGCCGAAAATGAATTCGCCATGGACGGGGTCATCCGTCGCGGGGATCTGCTCCACTGTGACCTGGGCTTCACCTACCTGCGCCTGAGCACCGACACCCAGGAGCTGGCCTACGTGCTGCGGGAAGGGGAAACCGAGGCCCCGGCCGGATTGCAGGCCGGGCTGGCGCTGGGCAACCGGCTGCAGGATATCCTCACTGCCGCGATGCGGCCGGGCCGCTCCGGCAACGAAGCCCTGCTGGCGACCCTGGAGCAGGCCGCCGCCGCGGGGATCGACGGCTCTA
>JAFGRT010000233.1 GCA_016935015.1 Acidobacteriota bacterium
ATGCCAGCGGGCCGCCGGCCAGGCGGGAGAGCATCATGGCGGCGGCCATCCGGGCGGGACTGGCGACGGGGGTCATCAACAGCGGCCACCTGGCTGAACCGGGCACCGGCGTGTTTCTGGCCAGTGCCCGTTCCCGGTCGCTCAGTGACGACATTACCCGTCAGCTCATTCTTAGCGGGGCCGATGTCATCCTGGGCGGCGGCGAAGTGCTGCTATTGCCCCAGGGCCGGATGGGCGTTCACGGGGAACCGGGGCGTCGCCGCGACGGCGACGACCTCGTGGCCGAGGCCCGGAAGCGCGGCTACCAGGTGGTGTTCACTCTGCAGGAATTGACGGAATTACCGGCGGAAACACCGAAGGTGCTGGGTGTTTTCGCCCCGTATCATCTCTTCAACGATCGGACAGAGGAGGCGCTGCGGGAAGCCGGATTGCCGTTGTATGTCGCCGGCACACCCACCCTGGCGGAAATGACCAGCGCCGCTCTTCGTTTACTGGCGGCGAAGGGTCGTCGGTTTTTGTTGGTAGTGGAAGAGGAGGGGACGGACAACTTCGGCAACGCCAATCACGCCGCCGGCATGTTGGAAGCCCTGCGCCGCGCCGATGCGGCCATCGGCGTGGCCCGCGAATTTATGGGTCGGCACCCGGATACGTTGCTGCTGACAGCCGCCGACAGCAACGCCGGCGGCATGCACGTGGTGCGGGTGCCGGCCGGTGTGTCACCCGAAGAGCCCCTGGCGGCTGTCACCGCCAACGGGGCGCCGTTGGACGGCCGGGCCGGGACCGGCACGCCGCCCTTCGTGGCCGCACCCGACCGCTTCGGTCGGCGCCATCTGTTCGGAGTGGCCTGGGCGACTTTCTCCGATGTAGAAGGCGGCGTGCTGGCGCGCGCCGCGGGGTTGAACGCCCGTCTGCTGCCGGTTGATGCCGACAACACCTGTGTTTACGAACTTATGTATCGCACCCTGATCGGTGGCCCGTATCCCTGAAAGCCGGGCGTCGCCCCGGTGGGTCGGTCGGCCGGGCAAAGGATATCCGCCAAATGCATGCTGGGCCGGAATCGCCTGAAGAATCATGAATGCGGAATCGTCGACATTTAGCGTCTACACCCGCCGCCGGCCGCAGTGGGCGCTCCGTGTCTGGTCGGTGGGGTGGAAGCTGGCTCTGACCCTGCTGCTCATCCCGCCGTTGCAGGTGCTGGTGGTACGTTTCGTGGATCCGCCGGTGACCACCTTCATGGTCGGCCAAGCCATCGCCGACCGCCTGGACGGCTATCGCCCCGCCTGGCGGCATCGGAACGTTCCACCCGGGCGAGTCTCCCCCTGGCTGTTCAAGGCCATCCTGGCCGCCGAGGACCAGCGTTTTTACCAGCATCACGGCTTCGACCTGGTGGAGCTGGAAAGCGCCCTGGACAAACACCGCCGGAATCCCCGCCGGCCGCTGCGCGGCGCCAGCACCGTCACCCAGCAGCTGGCCAAGAACCTCTTTCTGTGCTCATGGCGCAGCTTCATGCGCAAGGGACTGGAGGGCTATTACACTCTCTGGCTGGAGCTGCTCTGGCCGAAAACCCGTATTCTCGAGGTCTACGTGAACGTGGTGGAGTTCGCGCCGGGTGTGTACGGCGCCCAGGCGGCGGCGCGTCATCATTTCGGCAAGGATGCTGCCCGCCTCACATCCCGGGAAGCGGCCCTCCTGGCGGCGGTGCTGCCCAACCCACGCCGCTGGAATCCGGCGCACCCCACGGATTATATCCGCCAACGGGCGACGGAGATTCGGGATCAGATCCGGATGCTTCCCTGGGACACCCGCGACGACGTGCCGGTGATCCGCTGGCCGGATTAGTCCCATCCTGCGCGCAAGATACATTCTCTCTTCCTCCCTGTCTGGCGGGCATCCGGCGCGCAGCAGTTGCAGTGGTTCCGGCTGGCGCGCCTGCGGATGTGTGCTACAATAGGGTCAGTTGACAATCTCTATATTTCCGGAGGAAAACATGAAACACTCTGGGCGGTGTGGGCTGGTAAGCCTCGTCCTTCTGCTGGGCCTGACCGGCGCCTGGCTGATGGCGGCGGCCGACGATCCGGCGGATGAAAAGGGGCTCGGGATGCGGCCTCGCGGCTGTCATTGGATCATGGGCGATGGAAGCGCCCTGTTCAATTCCGAACGCGGCGCCTTCGAGGGGGAAGCGGTGTTGACCATTGACGGGCATCCGGTGGTGGCGGACGTGCGGGTGATGCTGCTGGGCATCGTGCGCGAGGAATCGGATATGACCCTGGTGGCGGTGACGTCTCATGAGTTCCATTTCGCCGACGGGGCGGCGCTGGTGACGTTCGACGACGCCTGGTTGACGCCGACAACCGAAGAGGGGGTCTATGCGCTTTCCGTCCGGGCCGTAGTGGAAACGGGCTGGGGGGATTACCGGCTGGCCCGCGGGCGCATGGTCCTGACGGGGGAAATCGATCTCGTGGCCGGTATAACCTCGTGGACGGTAACGGGCAAGATTTGTTTCTTCTGATGGATGGCCGCGTCCCATGGACAAAAGTTCCATGATCAAAAATCGTGACACAAAGTTAAAATTCGTGTTACGAAATGCTTGACGAGGGCGGCCACGGGTGATACCGTGTTACGAAAATATTTTTCGTAACACGGAGAAATCATGAAGTATTCCCCTCTGCAGTGGTTCCTTTGTTTCGGTTTCATCCTCTGCTGTGCCCCGTTTGTCCTGGCCGATCAAGCCAAGGAAGATCCGCCGGATCCCGCCGTCATCACCGGACCACACACGGAGATCGAAGTGCGGGCCGAAGCACCGGTCCTGGAGGGGAACTACCTGGGCGTCGACCTGGTGACCTTCTCCCGTGTCAGCCGCGAGCAGCTGGACCAGTTGCTCGCCTATGACCTCCTGACCGGTCTGCGCCTGGTGCCCGGCGTAACCATTTCCCGCTACAACCTCATCGGCAGTTACGGGGGCGGGGAAGGGGGCACCCTGTACATCCGCGGCATGGGCTCCGGCCGGCCCGGCGGCGAAATTCAGTTCCTGGTGGACGGCGTGCCGCGTGTCGTCGGCGTCTGGTCGCATCCCCTCATGGATATTCTGGGGGTGGATTACATCGACGAGGTGGACGTCATCAAGGGCGCGTCACCGGTCCTGTACGGCAATACCAGCTTCGGCGCGGTGGATATCCGCACCCGTCGCCAGGAGCGGCCAGGAGTTTCATTCGACATCTCGGCGGCGGGGGGCTCCCACAACACGTTGATGGGTGGGCTGAACACCGGTTACCGTCGGGGCAAGGTGGATGTCTGGCTCTCGGCCGGCTATCGGCGCTCCGACGGGCATCGGCCCAACGCCGGCGGCGAGCTGCAGAATTATTTCGGCCGCTTCGGCCTGGAACCGAATCCGCACTGGCGGCTGGATGTCACCTTCAATCATTCCAACAACTACGCCCAGGACCCGGGAACCCTCACCGCTGGGCCGCCACCGCAGGGCCAGTTCAACACCGATGACGTGAATTTCAGCGTCAGCCTGGAGAACCGGACTGGTGCCTGGGACGGTTATACCCGCTTTTACTGGACCGACGGCGCGATCCGCTGGCAGCAGTGGAACACCGGGCAACAGCTGCCCGAGGACTCGGACACGGACTACCTGAACTGGGGCCTGCGGGCGCGCCAGCACTGGCGTTCCAGTGACCTGCTGGCTGTCGTTTTCGGCCTGGACGCCGACAGCTACGGCGGCGAATTCGTCCATCGCGTCGGCACACAGGAGTCGGTGAATGACGCCGTCCGGTTCTGGAACGTGGCGCCATACGCCTTGCTGGAATGGCACCTGGGGACGGAGAGGACCCATGTAACACCCATGGTGGGCCTGCGCACCAATTTCAGCCGCTACTTTGATCAATTCGTGGCGCCTCAGGCCGGCCTGAAGGTGGATCACCGCGGTACGGAAATACACGCTTCCTTCAGCCGGGGCTTCAATCTGCCCGGGGTGTATGCACCCTTCCTGTATGCCGACTGGGGCGGCGGTGATGCGTGGCAGGATCTGTCCCCGGAGCAGGTCTGGCATGTGGAGGCCGGGGTGACCCGCATGTTCTGGAACCGCCTCAAGGGAGAAGTGACCTGGTTCCATGACCGGGTCGCGGACGCCCTGCGTTTCTCGGCGCCGCCACCGCGTTTCGACAACATCGGCGACTACACCGCTAATGGCCTGGAATTTGGCCTGACCCTCTTCCCGGTGGAAAAGGTGCATGTCTTCACCGGCTATACGTGGTTGATGACCGAACCGGAGCGCGTGCCCTATACTCCGCGCAACTCCCTGACCGTCGGTGCCAACTACCGGCCCTGGCGCCGACTGACCCTGTCCCTGGATGCCCAGTATATGGACGAGCGTTGGAGCAAGAATCCCCGTTACCCGGCGCCCGAAATGCGGCTGGACAGCTTCGGCCTGCTGAACCTGCGTGCCCAGCTCGACGTGGCCCCGGTCACCTGGCGCGAGCGGGTGATCGTGTTCGGGGCGGTCGAAAACGTCACCGACGCGGAATACGAGTACCGGCCCGGGTACACCATGCCCGGGACGGTGGTCTTCGCCGGTCTGAAAGTGATGCTGAAGTGAGGCCCGTGTTCGTCGGTGAAGGCCATGGCCGCCGCCTTGTTGAGCACGATGAGGGTGCCGGCGCCCGCCGCCGGTAAGGCGGCCGGGGCCATAACCGCGGCGGCGAGCTGTACGCTCGCTGGAGAGCGCTTTGTTTTTCGAAATGACGAAA
>JAFGRT010000046.1 GCA_016935015.1 Acidobacteriota bacterium
GTGTAGACCTGGTAGAGGTGCTGGATGGAGATCCGGTGCCCGTTGGCGTTGACGCCGGGGCTGCCGGCCAGCTGGGGGAACTTTTCCTTGAGGGGATAGGCGGCCATAATCTGCTCGAACTTCTGGCCCTCTTCGATCATCGCCGGCACGTCCTCCAGCATGGTGGTGAGGTACTCGAAGCGGGAGCGGAATCCATCGGCGCTGAGCTCGCCGTTCCAGTGTCCGGGAACGTACAGGTCGATCTCGTCCTGGCGGTCCAGCATGGCCTGCCAGTGCCGGAGCAGGACGGGGAAATCATCCACCTCGCCCGACGCGGCGGCAAAGGTGGCCAGACAGCCGGGTGTGTCGGTGAGCCATTTGTCGGACATCATGTCGCCGGTGAACAGGATGCGTTTCTGCGGCACAAAAATGAAGATGTCGCTGCGGGTGTGGGTGCCGCCGGTCTGGTACAGCTCGAAGGTGACATCGCCGCAGTCCAATTCCATCTGATCCGTAAAGGTTTTGGTGGGATACGTGGGTGCCGGATCCGCTTTCAGAAAATCGAGGGACAGCTGATTGATGATGATCCGTTCTTCGGCGGCCGCCTGGTGGGCGTCATCCAGCTTGCCGGAGGCGATCTCCTTTTTCAGGCGCTGGATGTCTTCGCTGCGCCAACCGATCATCCGGGCCCGGTTCTTCGCACTCTCCCGCATCATGTCGGCGACCCGCTCGTGGGCGATGATCTCGCAGTCGGTGTAGACACCGTTGCCGTTGGTGTGGTCGGCATGGCCGTGGGTGTTGATGAGGTACGCGAAGTCGCTTCTCCCCAGTTCCCGGGCGATGACCTTCCGGAACGCCTTGTCCAGCGCGGGGATGTCGGTGCTGTCGATGACGACGATGCCTTTCTGGGTGGCGACAGCGCATATGGCGGTGGATGAAATGTAGTCGCCCACCCAGACGCGGACGACGCCGGGGGCCAGCTGCTTCACATACAACGGCAGGCCCTCAACACTTTCGGCCAGACAGGGGATGGCCGCCAGGGCCAGAAACACTCCGATCAGAAGTAACCGTTTACTGAACATTGACTTTCTCCTTTATTGAATTGAGCAGACAACATCTCACTGCCCGGTGACTCCGGCTGCCGGGAACGGTCCATGGCACAGGGCCCTGTGCGGACGCCTTCCCGGAGGCTGGCGATGACCGGTCTGTTTTCTGTTTACATGTCAGGTCGGAATGACAGCGTTTGATCGATCATTAGACATAACCCCATTCCAGCATTCGCCTTTACGCGATGTGGCAACTACTTCCGAACAATGGTGTATGACCAGCGGATGAACGACAGCCGGGCGAAATCTTTCGCCACGAATGCCTGAACGCGTCGCAGATCGTTGTCCCTGGCGGTGTCGGCAATGGTCGCGGCAGGAACGACGGCTGTGCCGAAAACCAACATGACCACCAGCAGACTGAACCCTTGTTCATCCCCTCACCCAGCCATCTGAAAATTGGACCGAATGTTACGTTCATGACGGGCATCGTTTTCCTGTCAGGCAGACTACAGGAGTGTACGGATTTTGCGGCCAGTTGTTCGGGAAAATTGTGGTTTTTTTCACATTAATTGACCTGGCGGATCTCATCTGTTTATATTTCAAACGGATGTCCCCTATTCGTCAGGCTCGGACACAGGCCGGTGAACGACGTGCCTCCAGGGGCTTGACCGGCTCCGGCGAATCTTCTGTCCGGTATGGGTCCGCTACGCCAGGCGATGATGGAGGGCGGCCACGCGGGATTGCACATCGAAACCGGCCGCGCAGCGGACCGTACACTGAGAACAATCCCGACAGGGGGTCATGCTGACGGACGCCGTATGCAATGTCTCCCGGGCCCGGTCGATGTCCCCATAACCGATGGCGTACATGTGCCCCCGCATGAGGGTCGGGATATCCTGCCGGTGCGGGCACTGCGGCCGGCACTGCTGGCACTGCTGGCAGTACAGCCCCCGCCAGCCCATAGTGTCGCCCAGCCGCAGGTCCTCCCGCTCCCGGGGTGTCAGGGGCAGGCTGCTCATCACCGAGAGCCCTTCCCGCAATTCTTCATACGTATTGAACGCCGGCACGGTGGTGTGGACGTTGGTGTCCTCGAGCACCCATTTCAGGGCGGCCCGCATGTTGATCATATGCTGCCGCTCTTCATCCCAATACACCCCGGCCTGGGTCTTGAACGCCACCACACCCAGACCTGCCTCGGCGGCGTGGGCGATGGCCTCCCTGACCTGCGCCCGGTGGTGCTGGCGGAAATTGTACGCCGTGGCCACCACATCGTAAAATCCGCTGTCGGCGGCGGCGTGGATGACGTTCGGTTCATTCCGGTGGGTGGTGACGCCGACGAAACGGGTTCGGCCCTCTTTTTTCATTCTCTCCAGGACCTTCATGAACGGTTCGAACATCACGGTGCGGCGATCCCAGTTGGCGGCGAGATAATAGATGTCCACATAGTCGAGGCCCAGTCGCTCCAGGCTCCCTTCGAAGGACTCGTAAACGGCATGGGGATCGGCGTCGGCCCGGATCAGCTCCGTGCGATGATCCCGGAAAACATCCACGCCGGTGCTGGTGGCGATGACGAAGGAGTCCCGTGGCCTGTTCCTGACCATGCGGCCGATGATGCGCTCGTTGTTGCCGCGGGCGTGGGCGCTGGACGTGTCGATGTGGACAACGCCCTGGTCGAAGGCCGCCTCGATGAGTTCCGGGTTGTTCATGGAGCCCATACTCACCACCGGCAGGGTGATGTTCGTACGACCCAGCTTTCGGAACACAAACGTCGACTGGTTGACCGCCGAACTAGCGGCTGATCCACCACCGGTCTTACTGTTCCCGTGATTGCACGCTGCGGCCGCCAGCCCGGCCACTCCAGTGACGATGAAATCCCGCCGGCTCCAGCCATTTCTGTGGTGATGGTTGCTCATCATTCCCCTCCTTCGACGAACCGGGATGAAATCGCCGGCAGCACCGCTCGAGTTGGCTGCAGCATCTGCAGATGATCGCAGCCGGGACCCGAATCACCCCATGACGGACACCCGTCCCGTCCTGCGGGTTGCCCGGTGATTCTTCTAAGGGCGACTACTATTCAGTCAATGTCTTACGAAAAATATACAGATACAAGTTGTTTTTTTCCAGACTTTTGTCGAGTTTTTCCAGCCGGTAACCGGCGACCATCATCTGCTCTTCCACTTTTTCGGGCGGAGTGGCGCGCCGCCATTCACCGATGGCCAGCCGGCCGTCGGGCTTCAGGGCGCTTTTTGCCTTCCCCAGCAGCGCCACCGGGTCATCGAAATGATGATAGGCCGAGATGACGAAGATCAGGTCAAGTTCACCGGCCGGCAGTTTCGGATCCTCCACATCGCCCCGGATCACCTCGACGTTGTTCAGCCCCCAGCGCCGGCAACGCTTTGCCAGGTGGTCCAGGGCATCGCCGTCGATATCCTCGGCGTAGACCATGCCGTTCTCGCCCACCCGTACGGCCAGCTGCACGGCCCACCGGCCGTGACCGGCCCCGATCTCGGCCACCACCAGACCGGGAACGATGCCGATGATATCCATCACCTGGTCCGGCGGTTGCAGGCGGTTCAGCCGGGCTTCGTTTTCATTCTCCGGAGCGAGAACGCCCGGCCCGACGGCCGGCGTTTCGGGCAGAGGCGGCCCTGCCCCCGTATTTCCATCGGCTGGTACAACCACCATGAGACACAACCAACAGACGCAGGCAAACACACGCCGTATCATATTTCCTCCCGACTTCTGACTTTCCAACCGGGTGAACGCACATCGCCGTGTCGGACAGGGGGCAGTTTCGCTCGAAAATCCTTGCCTTGTGTACGTAATTGCCATTGACAAGTTCGTGACATGTCCGGCCGGCGTCCCGGCAGCCGATGTTTTTTTCACCGTCAATCACGTCGGAATGAACGAGGCGAAAAGCCCGCAAAGCCTCTTTATCCGGGCTGGTTGGCCATTTTATGAGCCGGCCAATGAACGGCGGATACATAATGTTCATCCAATCAGCATACGACCATTCTTTTCCATCGACGGCGATTATGCAGGATGAACGGAGGTTCCGGAATCATCCGTCAATTTCAACCGAAAGGGGATCAAGGCTCATGAAATCATCACTGTTCATCCGTCTGATGACGGGTATCTTCCTGTATGGGCTGGCCATGGTGGCGCTGCCGGCGGCCATGGCGGAAGCGCCGGCCGCGGGCACCAATCCGGATACGGCCACTGTGGAGAACGCCTCATTGCCCCTCCATCGCATCGTTTTTTACCGCAACGGGGTGGCCTATTTCGAGCGGCGGGGCTGGGTGGAGGGCCGGGCCGAAGTCTGCCTCACCTTCCCGGCCGACCAGGTGCCGGACGTGCTCCGCTCCCTGCTGGTGCTGGATCTGGGCCAGGGCCGCATCGGCAGCGTGCGTCACGAAACGGCGGCGGAGCCGGCGGTGGGCGCCGGTGATCTGCCCGTCACCCTGCCGGCCATCTCCCGGCAGGAGGATCTGCAGGGGGGCCTGGCGGGCGTCCTCAAACAGTTGCAGGGCGCCACCGTCGCCGTGGCGCGGGGCCAGGAGACGGTGGCAGGGGCGGTCCTCAACGTCGAGCAGCGTCAGCGCGAGTCAGCCGACGGCAAGTGGATCACCCACCACGTCGTCCTCATGGGGGCGGACGGCACCGTGCGCA
>JAFGRT010000047.1 GCA_016935015.1 Acidobacteriota bacterium
GCGGCCCCTCAGCTGGCCGGCGGGAGCATGGTATCGTCCAGCCGCACCGGCTCCCGATAATTCACGGTGATTTCGGCGGTGCGTTGCGGCCGGAGCAGGTCGAGCACCTTGAGGAACAGTCTGTTCTGACGCTTCCAGAAGCGGTTCAGCCGCCGGGCGTAGACCGCCACACTGCAATCCAGCCAACGGCCCTGAAAGACTTTTTTGATGCTCTGGGGAATGGAATAGAACTTGGCATGACTCCGGATCTGGGCCCACTGCAGGTCGGCCAAGGTGAAACTCTTGGGTTTGAAGACGGCATGATGGGCGTCGAAAAGGCTCCAGTCATGGAACAGAATGCGGTTTTCCTCGGCAATTTTGCGGTAGAATTCGGAGCCCGGCAGCGGCGTCAGGATCATGAACTGAGTGGAAGTCAGGGGCACCTTGCGGGCGAAGCGGATGGTTTCCCGGACGGTCTCCCGATCGTCCTGGTCGAAGCCGTAAACGAACATGCCGTGGATATGGATCCGGTTCCGCCGCAAGAGGCGGATGGCATAATCGATTTCATCCACGGTCTGCTGTTTTTTCATGGCCTTCAGGCTTTCCGGATTGACCGATTCCAGCCCGATAAACAGCGTGTGACAACCGGCTTTTTTCATGAGCTGCACCAGTTCGGGATCACGGGCGATATCCACCCGCACCTGGGTGGACCACCGGAATTTGAAACGCTCGGCGATCATGGCCCGCAGCAGCTCCTTGGCCCGGCGGGGATTGGCCGTGAAATGATCGTCATAGAAAAAGATGAAGTTGGAGTGATGGTCATAGCGGCGCAACTCACTCAGAATATTTTCGGTGGAACGAAAGCGGTAGCGCCGGCCGAACATGCCTGTGACCGAACAAAAAGAGCAGTTATAGGGACAACCCCGCGACGTCTGAACCGGGATGAAGCGGCGACGGGCCAGGCGGGGGATGCTGCCCGGGGCGAGGCTGAAGTCGGGAAAGGGCAGCTCGTCCAGATTCTCCACATAGGGCATCAGCGGCAGGTGGATCGTCTCCCCCCCCTGCCGGTAGGACAGGTTGGGTACGCCCGAGAAATCCGCGCCCTGTTCCCAGACATCAATGAACGCCATGAGAGCCCGCTCGCCTTCGCCACGGATGACATAATCGGCGTGCTCCAGCGCCTCGTCCGCCAGAAAGGTGACATGGGGTCCGCCCATAATGACAGGAATCCCCAGCTGGCGAAACCGGTCGGCGATGGCGTAGGCGCGGGGAGCGGTGGAGGTGATGGTGGAAATCCCCACCAGGTCTGCATCGGATAGGCGCCGGAAATCGATGGGCCGGGCCTGCTCCACGACGACCTCCACGTCCCAGCCGCGCTGCCGCATGAGGGTGCCCAGAATGAAGGTCCCCAGGCGCGGCAGGACAAACTGGCTGAAAATATGGAGATTGGGTGACTTGGGTTCAATGAATACCATTCGCGGCATGTTGTTCTCCTGCCTGTAATTCTGGTCGTTTCCGGTTCCGGGTCTTGAGGCCCTGGATTTCCTTGCGCTTCTTCTTGAGTAGATTCTCCCAGCGCTGGATGCCCTCTTTAAACTGGTTCATTTTGTTGAAAAAATTCTCGATGGCTTCGAGCATGGCATCCAGGCGACGCGCGGCGTCCTCCTTGGGCACAGCAGCCAGGTTTTCCTGCAGTTCCAGGAAATCTTGGAAATAATCGGAAACGGTCTTGATTTCCTCGAGGGTGAAGCTGAACAGCTGCAGATCCTTGATGAGCTTGCACAAATAGATGTAGGCACCGGAGTAGAGCCGGAACCCCCCTTCACTGCGCATGTCGGGAACGATGATCCCCTTGTCCTCCCAATGCTTGATGGTGCGTGGGCTGACGCCCACCTTGTCGGCCAATGCGCCTACCGTCAGGTAGTTTTCCGGTTCCCGCCGCTCCGACGCCCCCTCGCTCCCCTGCGGCAATCCGATCTTTTTCAGGATTTTCTCCACATCCTCCAAGTGATAGCCCAACTCCGTCAGTTTGCGGATATGTTCCGCCTCCTGAACCGAGCGGTCGTTGTAGAATGGGACCTGCTCCTCGGTGAAGCCGACGGGGCGCAGCAGCCTCAGTCGCTCCCATTCCCGCAGCGTCTCCCGGGGGACTCCCGTTTGGGCAATAAATTCATCCAGTATCAATACTCTTCCCTTCATTCTATACCTTAACGTATGGTTATTTATTAAATATCAGTGTACGTATAGGAATATATTACACAATCCAACAAATGTCAACTGAATTTTCTATCTGATACAGAGGCAAATGGACAACGATGTCCGCCGCCCCCGGCCCGACGGGCAGACGGCCGATGAAGGGCGTGCCCGACGGATTGGACCGGGTGTCTCCGAGTCTCTGTTTGGGGAATATCGACCGGTGGGTTGCCCGCATGGATCGGCGGCGACGGTCCGGAGAATCCCGTCGACCGGACCATGAACAATAGAAATCCGTCTCCCGCTGCGAGCCGCGGTCGGCTAGATCAGGGTCAGGCGGCGGTGGGCCAGGTGGAGCATGGCCTGGATGGGCACGCCGTGGGGGCAGGCCCGCTGGCAGTCGCCGGCGCAGTCGCGGCAGGCCGCCGCGCCTTCGCCCGGCAGCGCCGCGTATTTGGCCATGGCTTCCTTCTCCCGCTGCTGAGACTGGAAATAGTGGTCGTAGCGCATGATGGTGTTCACCGGCACGCCCCGTGGACATGCCGCCTCACACTCGCCGCAGGCATGGCGGCAGTACAGCCGGCCGCAACGCTCCCGGAACAAGGACAGTTTCTTCTCGTCCTTCCCTGTCAGCACGCTCCCCGACAGCTTCAGGCTGGCGTCCACCAGTTCGAAGTTGCTGAAGCGGATGCAGACGCTGCTGACCGCCTCGTTTTTCAGGACGAAGCGGATGGCCGCGTCGCGGATCTCGCCGGGCTCGCGCAGGTTGCCGGCCTGGAGAAAGGCCTGGGCCGCCTCCATTTCCTGCTCATAGCGTTTCAGCGCCTGTTCGTAGCTGTCGGGTACCGGCCGTCCCTGGTCCTCGATGGTGCGGATCTCCTCCTGAACGCCCAGGTACTTGCCTACCGGATTGGTTTTCATGAGGGTGGCGCCGATATTCTTCTCCCGGCAGGCCCGCAGCACCCGCTCGCCCTGCTCCCGCTGGACGAAGTTGTAGACCAGCAGCATGACGTCGAAACGTCCGTCTTCGGCGGCCGCCAGCAGCACCTTGTCCATGGGGTCGTAGTTTTCCCGGTCGCGCGGTCCGTGGCTGGAGAGGCCGGCAAAGCGAAGATGGCCGTCGGCCTTGAGTTGACGCACGGCTTCGTGGAACGACTCCATTTTCACCTGCCCGGTGTTGGGGGCGCCGTGCATCATCAGGCAGTCCACGTACCCGGTCTGCAGCCGTTCGCGGCACTTGGCGAAACGGTCCAGGATCTCCTGCTTGCCGGGCTGTTTCTCGACGTGCAGCTTGGTGGTGATGAAATACTTTTTGCGGTCCCGGTTCTTGAGGACCTCACCGACAATCTGCTCGGAGTTCCCCCGGCCATAGGACTCGGCGGTGTCGATGTAGTTGACGCCGGCGTCCAACACGGCCCGGAGGATATTGGGATCAGTGGGCCCACCGCTACAAATGTCCGACGCCTGAAAACCGGTACGGCCCAGCGGGCGGTATTGCCGGATCCGCGGCGCATCGTCCTCCGGCGCAGCCGCCGTTCCGAACACACCGCCGGTGGTCAGCCCGGCGCCCACGGCACCGGGCAGGGTGCGGCTGATGAATTGCCGCCGGTTCACTCCGTCCTGTTGGGGCATATGTCCTCCCTGAATGCTGGATTCATTCCCTTAACCATACTGGCAGTTCGTCGGAAAATGCAAGGTAAATCTACCGGAAAGTTCTGGGAAAATGGCCCCCTGCTCCTCCCTCTTGCCATGGCGTCAGGTTCCTTCTATAATGATGAAAACGTTTTCCGCGAGCACGGGATGTCCGGACTGAATGAATTGTTTCGATGGATCTTCCTCAGCGCCTTGGGCCTGGGCATGCTGGTCTGGTTTATCGGCGGCTGGCTGACTTCCGTCTCCGGGCGCTGGCGCGACGGGCAACGAGTCGTGGAACTCTTTCAGTTTGGTCCCTGGATCCGGGGAATCTGCCGTCCGCCCGGCGGCGAGGAACGTTACAAGGGCACCGCCTGGTTCGGCCGCGTCCGCCTGGTGCGCCGCGATTACGGCGAGGTCCATCTGCGTCAAATGGGTTTCCCCGAGGAGGTCCTTCACCTGATGGAGGGCCAGGTCACGGGATATTTCCGTTTCCGCATGAGGGACCTGGAGCTCGTGGGCGAGTTCGAAGGCCGCCGCTTCCGGTTCGGCTTGCGGCCGCCCCGCATCACGGGCATGGGGCGGCAGGATCCGGTCCCGCGCGCCTGGGAACAACTCGACTGATCCCGCGACCGCAATCGGCTGATCTTCAGTGCTGGAGCCCCAGCGGCCGATGCAGACACTTTTCCTCAATACCCACTGGGCGGTTCACCCGGAGCGGTGGGGATCCAGACAAGCGAATGGGAATCCACCGGGGGATTCCCATTCCATAAAGGAGGTTTGTCAGTCTGCTCATAGAGATAGACGTCCAAACATCTGAATGGTTGCACAAATAATTGGATTTTTTTCAACCTCCTTCGAATCCCCGCTGCATGAGGGAGTTGCCCCCCCATCATCGTTGTCGTTGTCGTAATCATAGTCGAGAAACCATCGCTCGGAATTGCAAAGGAGATAAGGAAAATTATCCAGAGTCGATTACGATTACGATGACGACAACGAAAAGAACTTTTCGCCCCTGATGGCCCCTCGCTGGGTATTGTCTCAATTCCTGTCGCTGTCGTAGTCGTAATCGAAAACAAATCCTTCGCCCAGCAGAATCCTCGCATGGCCCGATTTCCCCTCTGGACTGACCGATCCCAACATCACGTTCTACAATCGTCTTTGTATCTTGAAGGCCCGGCGGTTCCCCAGGGCGGCGGGCCGCCGCGCAGCAGCCGCGCACCCGCCCTTGCCCTTCGCTATACAATCGCCGCCCTGCAGGCGGCCCAGGCGGTTCCAGGGCGGCGGGCCGCCGCGCGGCAGCCGCTCACCCGCCCTTGCCCTTCGCTATACAATTGCCGCCCTGCAGGCGGCCCAGTGGAGAA
>JAFGRT010000234.1 GCA_016935015.1 Acidobacteriota bacterium
ACGAGAGCTTCTTTTGTGGTCTGCTGGGAGTCTAGGCCCCAACAACCACATCCAGCATATTGTCGCTGGCGCGCCAAATGCTGATGTAAAGTGTTCTATCCAAACACAGAAAAGGAGAAGATAACGATGAAGTGGAAAACAGAAGATCGTGGATGGAGTCCTTATCTGGCCGGGGCATTGGTAGGGGTTTTATCTATCGTTTCGGTGTATGCAACTACTCAATGGATGGGAAAGACCAATTACCTTGGCGCATCAACGACATTTGTGCGTGCTGCTGGGATGCTTGAACGGACGATCTTTCCGGAGCGAGTCGCAGCCAACGAATACTTCACCAAGGAAAAAGTGCGGGTGGATTGGCAGTTCATGCTGGTAATCGGGATATTCTTCGGAGCCTTGATCTCTTCTAAAACTGACAAGAGCTTCAAGCTGGAAGATGTCCCGCCGACCTGGAAAGAACGGTTCGGCCCATCGATAGGGAGACGAGCCGCAGGCGCCTTTTTGGGGGGTATTGTGGCCATGCTGGGTGCCCGCATGGCAGACGGTTGTCCCAGCGGACACGGTCTCAGCGGCATGATGCAGTTGTCGGTCAGTGCTTTTATCGCATTGGCCTTGTTCTTCGGAACCGGGGTCGTGGTTGCCAGACTTGTGTACAGAAGGAAATCATCATGAGCATCGATCAGATAATTGGTTTGATCACCGGCATATTATTCGGGTTTCTCCTGCAGAAGGGTCGCGTCCTGCGCTTTGATAAGCAGGTCGGCGCCATGATTTTGAAGGACATGACGATCTTCAAGTTCATGTTGTCAGCCATACTGGTCGGCATGGTTGGAATTCAGTTTCTTGCCAGTGCCGGAGTCATTTCCTTGAGCCACAAGGCCATGAACTTAGGCGCCGTCCTCTTTGGAGGTACTCTTTTCGGCTGCGGTTGGGCGGTGATGGGGTTCTGTCCGGGAACCTCTATAGGTGCTCTTGGCGAGGGACGCTGGCACGCAGTCTTCGCTATTGCTGGCATGGTTGTGGGTGCTGCTGTCTACGCAGAGCTCTATCCTTTTTTCAAATCCACGATTCTTGCCTGGAAAGACTTCGGGAAAATAGGTCTGGCCGAAGTATTTGGCATCTCTCCCTGGTTTATGATTTCTGTATTCTGGGTTGGAACCATCGGGCTGTTTGTGTGGTTTGAGCGCAAGAACCTCTGAAAAGGAACCCGGATAGAACAAGGGCATCCAGACCGACGCGCTTCGTGCGCGGCTGATGCCCGCCGTTATGAGTGAATCAAATATGAAGAGAGTATCTGTAGGCATGTTGATAGTAGCAGTGATTGTTTCACTCATGGCTGGCGGAGTAATAGGCTTCTTCCTGGGCATTGCATCAACCAAAGCCGGAGCAAGGTCCTTGTCGGATATCGTTGAACAGGAAGCACCAGCAAAGACAGACAACCCCACAAGATTGGTCCGAGACAGATTTGAGCTGCTCTATCCTGCAAACTGGACAATGGATGTAGTTGATGAGGATTACGATCCAGATCAGATGTTCGCCATCGAAAGTCCTGGTGCCGCATTCGTGATGTTTGTGTTTGGCGACATGGAGACTGATCCAGTAGAAAGTCTTCAAACCCAAATTGACGGATTCTCGAAGTTAATGGCTGAATCAGCTATCCAACCATTCGAGAACTACGGCAAGCTGCCTGGCAAAGGGGCAGTTCTCCAAGGCCGAATATTAGGGACCAAAGTAACAGTCAAAGCATTTGCCTGTTACTCGCAGGGCATGACGGTTATCATTGTCCAACAATATCCTGATAAGGACTTTAGATACGTGAAGGATGGATTGATCCTCATTGAAGAGTCTTTTGTGCTGAAGCCAAGCAAACAGGAGCATACTCCGAACAAGCCGGATTCAGGCGCCGGCTTATAGCCGCGACTGATCCGCAGCATTAGCCCCAAATCCATCGCCTTCAGGAGACACCATGTCCTACGATCTGTTCTTCTTGACCCGACAAGACGGCCCAACCGATTCGAGCTTGCTCGCATACTTCAGCAACAGGCCGCGCGACCAAGTTGGTGAGAACCAAGCCTTCTACAGCAATGAAGACACAGGCGTTTACTTCTCTTGGGACGTGGGGCTCGAAGAGGTTGAAGAATCCTAACCAGACGAAGAGCCTCCGGCGCCTTCACTCGTCCGGTTCAACCTCAACTACTTCCGCCCACATGTCTTCGCCCTCAAAGCCGAACCTGAAGTCGCCGCTTTCGTCGCTGCCTTCAACCTCCCGCTCAACGACCCTCAGTTCAAGGGCATGGGAGACGGGCCCCACACGTCGGACGGTTTCCTCTTCGGCTACAACCATGGGAACGAGTTCAGCTACTCGGCAATCCTCAAACGACAGGGGCGCTCTGCCGCAGAGCACACGCTCCCCACCGCGACCATCGAACGCTGCTGGCGGTGGAACTGCCACCGATCCTCGGTTCAAGCTCAACTGGGCGAATCCGTCTTTGTCCCGAGGATCATGTTCATCGAAATCAGCGGTCGTCTTCTCCCCGCTGTGGTCTGGCCTGATGGTATCCCCTCTGCCCTTCCCGAAGTCGACGTTTTCGTGGTTCCTCGTCAAGAGCTTGCTCCTCGCAGGCTTTTCCGCGCCAAGAATGACGTCGCCATCGCCTACCCGCCACAGGCTGCCCGCATCCTCGCCGGCTTTTGGCCCGGTGTTGCCATTTATGGCTGCAGCAGCTTCTTCGCCGGGAGTACTCAACACCACTGCAATTTGTGTTATAATCTGTTTTTCCGAATGAATATGTATCAATGGAGCCATCATGACAAGAATCATTCTCGCCTTATTGTTATTCGGATTCGGCACCGTTGGGCTGCATGCAGAAACATTTCGGTATGTTGCGCCACATGTCACCACCCAGCCCCCCTGGCTGAACAAGTTGGTAGTATACAACAACGGGGAGGCGGAGGCGGGCTTCACCGTCATCATCCGGACGGCGGACGGTCAGATCGGATTCCAGGAGACGTATGCGGTATCCGGCAATGCCTCCCGGGTACTGGTCTGGCCCACGGAGGCGGCTTACGTCCCCAACGCCGGGGAGGTGGTGCTGACTCCGGTGGAAGGATCCCTGATGGTGGAAACGGCAAGTGAAAAATTGAGACCCAAGGCGGCGTTCCGCTATGGAGACCGGCAATCTCTGACGGAGTTCTTTTTGCAGCCTGAACGGGCTTGGGAGTTCATCCTGCCCAATACGGTGGAAGCCCATTTCAGCTGGACGGGATTGGCCCTGTTCAATCCGTACGAATTCCCCCTGATGGTCAGTCTCCAGGCGTACATGGACGGACAGCTGCAGGATACCCGGGAATTGGAGATCGATCCGCAGCGTAAATACGTCAACCTGTCCTTCGGGGTCTGGCCGGGTATCGACTACACCGGCTTCGACCAGGTCAAGATTCGCAGTGATCTGCGTCCATTTCCGCCACCCATGTCCATCACGGGCAACGATGCCCAGGACCGGCACGTTTTTTTTAACGGAGCGCCGACCTCCCTGGATGCACCGGTTCATCCAAATGCGGGCACCTTGGTCGCCACCGATTCCATCGTTGGCCATTTGAGGTATGTGCCAGCGGGCACGTTTGTGCAGGGTGCGCCGTCAGATGAACCGTGCCAAGAGGCCTCCAATTCGCCGCAATTCGTTCATACCCTGACCCGGGGCCTGGCCGTGATGGAAACCGAATTGACCCGCCAGATGTGGGCGGACCTGAAATCGGTGGAGCCATCGCTGCCGGATGACCCGTCTCACCCGGGGGCAGGATACGGGATGACCAACCCGGTCCAGCAGGTCAATTGGTACGAGGCCGTGTTGTATGCAAATCTGTTGTCCGAACAACAGGGATTCACGCGGTGCTATTTTACGGACGACACCCTGACCGTTCCCATTGATGCGTCAAATTACGTGAATAACAACTCTGTTTACTGCGATTTTTCCGCTGACGGGTATCGTCTTCCCACCGAAGCCGAATGGGAATATTTTTGCCGGGCGGGGACCATGGGTCCCTTCTGGGTGGATGAGCCGAATTATACTTCTGACAATTGCTGGAACTACGAGGAAACACCCGGCACCTGGCCTAATCTGGAGAGGGTGGCCTGGTTTATGGCGAATCGACATGATCCGGCGGGAGACGACACCTCGAAACCGGTTGGGCTGAAAGAGGCCAATCCGTGGGGTATGAGAGACATCCACGGAAACGTGTCCGAATGGTGTTGGGACTGGCAGAACAACTCGTATCCTTCTGGGCATGTAACTGATTACAAAGGACCGAACAGCGGAGAGTATCGCATTGGACGAGGCGGCGATTCGTTCAGCGAGACCTGGAAGTGTCGAGTGGCTTTTCGCAATGGAGAATGGCCGGGGCTGCGATCCCCATATATCGGTTTTCGACTGGTCAGGCTGGCGAATTGAATCCCCGGGATGATAAACAGGACACCCACGAATACTGTTACCTGGATGATGGATGTCCAAAAAAGATGGACGGGAATGGGGGGGCAATTTTTTCAGAACCATCGGCCGAGCTTCTTGTTCGTGGAGAGTAGCCCGTTCACCTGCTTGTTCCGGCAAGGGTATTCATACATTAAATCTGAAGCGAATAATATCCCGGTCCTGAACGGCGTACTCTTTCCCCTCCATGTGGATGAGGCCCGCCTCCCGGGCGCGGTGCTCGTTGCCGGCGGCGATGAAATCGTCGTAGTGGATGACCTCGGCCTTGATGAAGCCGCGCTCCATGTCGGAGTGGATGCGGCCGGCGGCGGTCTGGGCGGGGGTGCCGCGGGGGATGGTCCAGGCCCGCAGCTCCACGCCGACGGTGGTATAGAACGTGATGAGGTCCAGCAGCGCGTAACCGGCCCGAATCATGCGCTGGAGACCGCTGTCGCCCAGCTCCATGGTCGCCCGGTATTCCTGCTGCTCGGCGGGGTCCAGGGCGGCCAGTTCCGCCTCGATCTTGCCGCTGAGGGCCACCACGGGCAGATGGTCCGCCTCCGCCTGCTGCCGGGCGGTCTGGGCCAGGGCGCCCGCGCCGGCGGGGTCCTCCTCGCCCACGTTGAGCACGATCATCATGGGCTTGGCTGTGAGCAGCCCCATCTCCCGCACCAGGGGAGAAGCGGCCGCTTCCAGCTGCCGGACGGGCCGGCCCTGCTCCAGCTGGAGCTTGATCTCTTCCAGGAGGGCCAGGCCGGCGCGGGCCGCCTTGTCGCCCACCTTGGCCAGCCGGCCCTGTTTTTCCAGGCGGTTCTCCACCACCGCCAGGTCGGCCAGCACCAGCTCCAGGTTGATGACGCCGATGTCGTCGGCCGGGTCGATGTCGGCGGCGACATGGGCCACGTCCGGGTCGCGGAAGCAGCGCACCACGTGGGCGATGGCATCCACGGCGCGGATCTGCCCCAGGAAGAGGTTGCCGAGGCCGTCCCCCTTGGAGGCGCCTTTCACCAGACCGGCGATGTCCACGAACTCCAGGTGGGTGGGCGTCACCTTTTCGGGCTGCACCCGCCGGGCCAGCTCGTCCAGGTGCTCGTCGGCCACAATGACCCGGCCGACGTTGGGATCAATGGTGCAGAACGGGAACGCCTCAGCCGGCACGCTCATGGCCGTCAGGGCGTTGAAGATGGTGGATTTGCCCACGTTGGGCAGGCCGACGATGCCGCAGTTGAATCCCATGGTCCCCTCGCGAACGGATGCCTGTTTTCTTCAGGTGTAGCACGAATGACCGCAAAGAACAACGCTTTTCCCGGCCCGCTGTGCGGCGGCACGACGCCGCTTTGTTCAAACGAAACGGGGACGGAGCGAACCCGGCTTCATCCCGCGGGGTGGGGCGGCGCAACGGCGTGGGAGTGGATGGCGGCATGTCTGGAAAATGAAACCATCACCACGCGCTCCCCGCCGGGCTTGCCCCGGCGGAAGCGAGGACTGAAAGCCAGAAAAGAGCATTGGAGGGGCATGGCCACCGCCGGCCGGGCGCCCGGCGGGGAAGGCCATCCATTGGCCGGGCGGCCGTGATCCGTTCACCGCTGACCGGTGTGGTCATGATACACCCCCAAGTGACCTCATGGTTTGGGTTTATGGCACAGCCGGGGACGACGGAAATGGAGGCATTCATTGCAGTACTTGTAAAAGGGCAGTCGCGGGAGATACACGATCATCATCCGGACAAGCACCAGGAAGACGGCCACCGCCACCACCGGGCCCAGGAGGCCCAGATACCGGCCGCCCAGATTCAGCACGATGTTGCCCAGCGTATAGGCCATCAGCGACGACACGCCCAGCGGCAGGAAGAACCCGATGGCCGGCGGGGTGGTCACGCGCGAGAAGATCAGATGAAAGAACAGGATCATCACCACGCTGCCCATGATGCCGATGGTGTAGTAGCCCGGGTCGTTCGTGGCCCGGTACACGGGGCCGGTGAAGGCGCGCCACGCCGCCACGGCACCCTCGTCCACCAGGATCCAGTGACCGACGGCGACGATGGCCAGCAGGCCGAGCGAGACGCGGTAAAAGCGGCCCACCTTGACCTGGGCACTCCCCTCCGGACCATGCAGGCTCGACGCCACGATCATCCCGGCGGCATAAAAGCTGAGAGCGCCCCAGATACTGGGCCCACCGGGCAGCGGTCCGATCCCCAGCAAAATGTTCAGGGGCCTGTTGAACACTCCGAAATCGACCAGCTGCATGGCATCCAGACCGGTATAGCTCACCATCAGGAGACCCAGCAGCACATACACGAACCGGATCCCGAACCGGATGCGGAGGCGTATCAGCAGGGGGCCGAGCAGCAGCATGACGCTGTAGGCCCGCAGGATGTTGCCGAAGCGGGAGTTCCCCAGAAACAGGAGGGATTGGGTAAAATGCTCCAGGTTTTTGTACCCGCCCAGGACGGCACTGATACTGGTGGCCGCGTAGGCCACATAGCACTGGAACGCCCGGGTCAGGAGCCGTTTGCGGACGGCGCCATATCCGAGGGTGGCCATGCGGGGGACGTACACATATTCGAACATGAACCCGAACATGAAGACGAACAGGGGCGTGGCCATCCGGGTGAATGACCGGATGTAGATCGACCCACTGTCCAGCTGGGTGAATACACCGGCCGCGTTGAACAGATGGGCCGTCAGGGCCAGAATAATGGCCCAGGTCCGGCTGACGTCGATGAATCCGAGCCGCTGACCGGCGGTTGTCGTCCTGGTTTCTGCCATTCGAAATCACCATTCCGGACCGGATCCGTGGGCTGCGCCGTCGGCTGATCCAGCCGATTGACGAAGGTGTTCTCAACCCTGCCGTCTCTTTCCCGCATCCGACGGCAAAGCCGGGACGTGTCGCCGGCTGTCTGTCGTGAAATGCCGTCCGGGCAGCCGGAGGAATCATAGCACAACCGGATGAATCAGGAATGGAAATCAGTAGCCGCCGCCGGCCGGGCGAGGATGTTTTATAAATAACTTTTCCGGAACTTTTTCAGCGTCGTGGTCGTTTTTCTATTTGTCTCCGTTTTTCACACTAATCGGCGCGGAGGTACGACACATGATCCTGCTGTCCCGGTCCGAAGAGATCATCCTGCTGGCCGTCTGGAAGCTGGGCAAGGACGCCTACGGCGTCACCATCCGCGAGCGGGTGTCGGCCGAGACGGGCCACGACTGGTCCTTCGGTGCCGTCTACAAGCCCCTCAAACAGCTGACCCACAAGGACTTCGTAAAGAAGCGCCGCACCGGACCCGTGGCCGCCCGCGGCGGCCGCAGCAAGTTCATCTACGAGCTGACGCCGGCCGGCATGGACGCCCTGCGCGAGCTTCGCCAGGTCCACAACGCCGTCTGGACCGACGCCGCCGTGACGGAGTTCGACCCATGAAACCCGACGCCGATCCCGCTTTCACCCCGCCCCGTGCCGGCCGCCGGCTGCTGCGGGTCCTCCTCAGTCAGGAGGAGTACGAGGAACTGCTGGGCGATCTCGTTGAGAGTTCCGACCGCGTCCGGGATACCCGCGGCCCCCTGGCCGCCCGCCTCTGGTTCTGGACGCAGCTCCTCACATCCCTGCCTCCATTGCTGGCGAGCCATCTGTCATGGAGTGTCACCATGCTGAAGAATTATCTGAAAGTCGCCGTCCGCAACATCGTCCGCTACAAGCTGTACTCGTTCCTCAACGTGTTCGGACTGGCCATCGGCCTGGCCGCCTGCCTCCTCATCCTGCTCTGGGTCCAGGACGAATTGAGCTACGACCGCTTCCACGAGAAGGCGGACCGGATCTACCGGGTGGAGCGGAAGTACGATTTCCGCGATATACACGGCCAGGCGCCGGTCACATCGGGTCCCTACGGCCCGGCCCTGGGTCAGGATTACCCCGAGATCCAGGACTACGTCCGCTACGACAAGTACGCCGTGCCCGTACGCGACCACCGCCACGTGTTCCGCAACCAGCTGGTGGCCTTTGCCGACCCGTCCCTGTTCAGGGTGTTCGACTTCCGCCTGGTGGAGGGGGACCCCCGCACGGCCCTGGCCCGGCCCCACACCCTGGTTCTCACCCGTGCGTGCGCCGAACGCTTTTTGGGCACGGCCGACGCCGTCAGCCGCACCCTCACCCTGGAGTGGCAGGGGCAACCCGTCCCCTTCGAAATCACGGGCATCCTGGAAGAGGTGCCGGCCAATTCCCACATCCACTTCGAGCTGGCGGCCTCCCTGTCCTCCTATCCGGCGGAGCAACTGGATCCCTGGTTCAACAACAGCCTCATCACCTACGTTCTCCTGCGGGAGGGGACCGCCCCCGCGGCGCTGCAGAACAAGTTCCCGGCGCTCTTCACCAAATACATGGCCGCCGACTTCCAGACCGTCATCGGCCCCGACGTCGACATCAACGAGGTGTTCCAGCTGAAGCTCAGGCCCCTGCTGGACATCCACCTCGACCCCGCCGCCCAGCACGAGCCGGAGCCCCAGGGGAGCATGACCACGGTGTACGTTTTTTCGGCCATCGCCCTTCTCATCCTGGGCATTGCCTGCATCAACTTCATGAACCTCTCCACCGCCCGGGCCAACCGCCGGGCCCGGGAGGTGTGCCTGCGCAAGACACTGGGCGCCGTGCGGCGCGAGCTGCGGCTGCAGTTTCTGGGCGAGTCGTTGCTGCTGGCCCTGTTCGCCCTGGCTGTGGCCGGCCTGTTCATCGCCCTGCTGCTCCCCTGGTTCAACGTCGTGGCCGAAAAACAGCTGACTCTGGCCATGCTCTTCGGCTCCTGGAACTGGCTGATCTTCCTGGGCATTACCGTGGCCACCGGCCTGGCCGCCGGCTGGTACCCGGCCGTGGTGCTCTCGGCCTTCGAGCCGGCGCGGGTGCTGCGGGGCGGTGCCCGCTCGGGCCGCGGCCGGACCCTGTTCCGCGGCGCCATGGCCGTACTGCAGTTCATCATCTCCATTACCCTCATCATCGGCACCCTGGTGGTGTTTCAGCAGATGCGCTACATCCAGGACAAGGCTCTCGGCTTCGACAAGGAGAATGTGGTGGTGATCCACACCGAGACCTCCCGGGTGAAACCGGGCCTCGAGGCCTTCCGCCACGCCCTGCGCCAGGACACGCGGGTGGTGGCCGTCAGCGCGTCGTCGGCGTCGCCGGGCAATGAGGAGTACCCCGACACGGCCTACAAGCTGGAGGGGCGCGATGACATCTACTCCTACCGCTTCATGGAGGTGGATTACGATTTTCTGGACACCTTCGGGCTGACCATGCATCACGGCCGCTGGTTCGACCGGGCGCACCAGGCCGACGCCCGGGGCGCCATCGTCATCAACGAGGCGGCGGCACGGGACCTGGGTCTCGCCCCGGCCGAAGTGGTGGGCCGGCGGCTCCTCCGGTTCGTCGACACCGATTCGTTCCAGGCGGGGACCATCGTCGGCGTGGTCAGGGACTTCCACTTCCGCTCGCTGCACCAGGCCATCGAGCCGTGCGTGCTGTGGCTGACGGACGAGGACATCTACGCCGTGTCGGTCCGGCTGCGGCCGGGTGATGTGCGCGGCGCCCTGGGCGCCATCGAGGGGGTATGGCGCACCACCTTCCCCGGCGAGGACTTGCAGTATGCCTTTATGGATCAGCGCCTCGACCGCCTCTACCGGGCCGACGAGCGCATGCGGCGAATTTTCCTGGCGGCGGCCGTCCTGTCCATTTTCGTGGCCTGCCTGGGGCTCTTCGGACTGGCCGCCTACACCGCCGCCGAGCGCACCCGCGAGGTGGGCATCCGCAAGGTGATGGGCGCCTCGGTGTCCGGCATCGTGCTGCTGCTGTCCAAGGAGTACACCCGCTGGGTGCTGCTGGCCAACGTGGTGGCCTGGCCCCTGGCCTGGTACCTGACCGATCGCTGGCTGCAGAACTTCTCGTACCGGGTGGACCTGGGCGTGGGGGTGTTCGTGGCCGCCACGGGACTGGCCCTGGCCGTGGCCCTGCTGACGGTTATGGGGCAGGCCTGGCGCGCCGCCACCGCCGACCCCGTCACCTCCATCCGTCACGAGTAGCGTCCGGCCCGACCGGCGCAATGACCGTTGCCGCCGCCGGCCGCCTGAGTGCGCTCGCTGGAGAGCGCTTTGTTTTTGAACGGGGATCAGAAGAGGGCGGAAGGAAAAAGGATGAAGAATTTGTTGCCAAGTCGCCGCAACGCGTAGCCGTCGCCTGCCGGGCGGCGGACCCGTACTCCGGCTTCGCCAAAGCCGGAAGTGCGCAGTGCCAGCCTGCCTGAGGCCTCCCCTTTATGTCTTTCCCTCGCCAGAGAACATAGCCATCGCCGGCCATGCGGCGGACCTTGTCCGCTCCTGCACAAGGCCGCGCTTTTCATTCTCTGGCCGGCCTTTCAGGCCTCCATTCTCTTTTATGGCTTCTCTTCCGTGGGCTCACCCTGTTCGCCCACGGCTAAAAGACTGGACGGCCCTGCGGGCCTTCAGGCATGACCTGGCCGAAGAATGTCCCTGCATGGCCACCGCCGGCCGGTGCGGGATGGGATGAGCGAAAAGGAGAAGTGTAAATACCGCCACCGCCGGGCTTGACCCGGCGGATGCGATGACTGAATGCCAGCACCGGATTCCGTTATAAAAATGGCCACCACCGGCCTTGTGCCGGCGGAGCAATGTTCGATTCATCAGTGGCTTGGTGTAATTTAGGGGAGAGTGTTCAACGCTGATGGAAGCTGCGGCGTTATTATCCTCACGGCATGCGGAACGGCGTTGAGGCGCACCGCCCCACCGGCGCGAGGCCGGTGGTGGCGATGAGGGCCTGGGCCTTTTGGCTGGCGGTCAGTCATGGCCCCGCTGGCACAAGGCCAGCGGTGGCCACCGGCGCAGCCCCCGCCGGCCGGGCGGCGGACCCGTACTCCGGCTTCGCCGAAGCCGGAAGTGCGCAGTGCCAGCCTGCCTGAGACCGCCCCTTTATTTCTTTCCCTCGCCAGAGAGCATAGCCACCGCCGGCCATGCGGTGGACCTTGTCCGCTCCTGCACAAGGCCGCGCTTTTCATTCTCTGG
>JAFGRT010000235.1 GCA_016935015.1 Acidobacteriota bacterium
CGGCGACGGGGTGGCTTGTAAGGTTGCGGCAATGATTGCCGCTTTCCTGGTCACCGAAATGAAAGCGCGGCTGCCGCCGCGCACTCCATAAACGTCTCCCCTTCAGCGAAATACATCCGGCGTGAGTAAATGATCGCCCGGCCCGATATCCTGATTCTCGATCACAAGCTACCCGATATGACCGGCCTGGACATCCTGACCCGGCTGGCCGAGCAAAAGTCCGGTATCCTGACCATCATGATCAGCGCCTACGCCTCCCTGGACATCGCCATCAGCGCCACCAAGAACGGCGCGTTCGACTTCCTGGCCAAGCCCTTCACCCCCAACGAGCTGCGCTATACCATCCAGAAGGCGGCCAAGCAGATCTTCCTGCAGCGCAAGGCCCTCAAACTGGCCGAAGAGCGCCGCCAGATGCGCTTCCAGTTCATCTCGGTGCTGGCCCATGAGCTCAAGTCGCCCCTCAACGCCGTGGAAGGGTACCTGAACCTGATGGAGCAGCATGTCATGGGCGACCGGTTGGCGGATTACGACGACATGGTGGGCCGCTCGCTGGACCGGCTGCAGGGCATGCGCAAGATGATCATGGATCTACTGGACCTGACCCGGATCGAGTCCGGCCAAAAGAACCGGGACATCCGGGAGGTGGACGTCGTCGCCGTCATCCGCCGCTGCCGGGAGAGCGTCCTGCCCGACGCCGAAAAGCGCGGCATTCACATCAACCTGGAAGGCCCGGAAGCCCTGCCCCTGTGGGCCGACGCCGGCGAGCTGGAGATCATCGGCAACAATTTCCTCAGCAACGCCGTCAAGTACAACCGTGATCACGGCCGCGTAACGGTGAGCCTGGCCGCTGAGGATGGGGTCGTGCGCCTGATCGTAGCCGACACGGGCATCGGCATGTCGCCCGAAGAGCAGGCCAAGCTCTTCGGCGAATTCGTCCGCATCAAGAACGACAAAACCCGAAACATCCCCGGCAGCGGGCTGGGGCTGTCCATCGTCAGGAAACTGGTCTCCTTTTACGACGGTCGGGTCCAGGTGGAAAGCACACCCGACGTGGGCACCACTTTCCACATCGAGCTGCAAAACCGGCCGCCGGACGAGCAGGAGTGATTCATGAAAAGCCATGATATTCAGCACTGGATTACCACTACCGACCCCCGTGCCCTTGGCAACCTTTATCGCCGGGCCGACGACTGCCGTCGCCGTTTCGTCGGCGACGCGGTTCATCTCCGCGGGCTGCTGAATTTCGCCAACATCTGCCGGCGGAACTGCTGGTACTGCGGCCTGCGGGCCGAGCGAACCGACCTGCCACGCTACCGCATGTCCCAGGCCGACATCCTGACGTGTGCACGGCGGGTGGAACAGCTGGGCTACGGGACCATCGTCCTGCAATCCGGAGAGGACCACTCCATGGACCCCGTATGGATCGGTGAAATCGTCCGGCGGATCAAGGGTGAGACCGGTCTGGCCGTGACCCTCAGCCTGGGTGAACGTCACCCCCTGGAATTGGAAGTATGGAAACGGGCCGGGGCCGACCGTTACCTGCTTAAATTCGAGACATCCAATCACGACCTTTATTGTCGCTATCATCCGGCCCTGGCCGGTTTCGGTGGCAACCGCCTGGGCATCCTGGCGTGGCTGCGGGACCTGGGATATGAAATCGGCACCGGCTTCATGGTGGGTTTGCCGGGCCAGACCCCGGCCGACCTACGGCGCGATTTGGAAATGTTGGATATGCTACAGCCCGACATGATCGGGGTCGGACCGTTCATTCCCCACCCGGCGACCCCTCTCGCCCGGATCCTGGCGGACATGCCGGCCCGGCCGATAGACCAGGTCCCTGCCTCGACCGGAATGACCCTTACGGTTCTGGCGCTGGTCCGCCTGCTGTGCCCCACGGCCAACATTCCCGCCACCACCGCCCTGGGCACAGTGGATCCGGCCTATGGCTACGAATCCGGCCTGACCTGCGGCGCCAACGTCATCATGCCGGATGTCACTCCCCGGGCGTACCGAGAGAAGTACGAGATTTACCCGCGGCCCCTGCCGCCATCCGAAGAAGATGGTGAGGCGGACCATCGCCGGCTCATGGACCGGATCCGGTCGCTGGGCCGGAGCGTGGGCCGGGGACCCGGGGCCGCGGTCTCCTTCGGTCATCACAGAGGAGAAAAGAATCATGAAACCAGCCGCGCCTAAAGCCTATCCCCTATTCATCGACGAAGCAGAACTGAGCGGATTTCTGTGTGATGGACACCCACCGGACATGAGCCGGTTACGGGCCATTCTGGCCAAGTCCCTGGCCAAGCAGCCGCTGGACCTGGCGGAAACGGCCGCCCTGCTGCAGTCCACGACACCCGAAGCGCGAGCGGAGATCTTCGCCGCCGCCCGGCAACTGAAAGAGACGGTCTACGGCAATCGCATCGTCCTGTTCGCCCCGCTCTACATCGGCAACCTGTGCGTCAACGACTGCCTCTATTGCGGTTTCCGCACCTCCAACACCGAGGCCGTCCGGCGCACCCTGTCCCCGGAGGAAATCGGGGAGCAGGTGGCGGCGTTGGAACAGGCCGGCCACAAGCGGCTGATCCTGGTCTTCGGTGAACACGCCCGTTACAACGCCGATTTCATCGCTGCCGCTGTTCGCAAGGTGTATGAAACCCGGCAAGGGTGTGATGAAATCCGCCGCGTCAATATCAACGCCGCGCCTCTGGCCGTGGACGACTACCGGAAAATCAAGGCGGCCGGCATCGGCACCTACCAGATTTTTCAGGAGACCTATCACCCGGCCACCTACCGCCGCATGCATCCGGCCGGCACGCCCAAGGGCGATTTCCTGAACCGCCTGCACGGCCTGACCCGGGCCTTCGAAGCCGGTATCGACGACGTGGGCATCGGCGCCCTGTTCGGCCTCTACGACTGGCGCTACGAAGTGCTGGGCCTGGTCCGGCATGCCCTGTTCCTGCAGGAACGCTTCGGCGTCGGGCCCCATACCATCAGTTTCCCGCGGCTGCAGCCGGCGGGGGGTATTCCCCACGACTGGCCCCACCTGGTGGACGACGAATCATTCAAGCTCCTGGTGGCCATCCTGCGGCTGGCCGTGCCCTATACCGGCCTGATCCTGACGGCCCGCGAAAGCGCCGAACTCCGCCGCGACGTCCTGGCCCTGGGCGTATCCCAGATCGACGCCGGCAGTTGCATCGAGCTGGGCGGCTATACCCGCGGCCACGCCGCCACCGACCGGCAGGACCTGGATCGCGAGCAGTTCCGGCTGGGCGACCTCCGCACCCTGGATGAGGTCATGCAGCAGTTGCTCCGTGATGGTTACCTGCCCAGTTTCTGCACCGCCTGCTATCGCCTGGGGCGGACGGGCGAGCACTTCATGGAGTTCGACATCCCCGGCTTTATCAAGCGGTTCTGCACGCCCAACGCCCTGCTGACCCTGGCCGAATACCTGACCGACTACGCCGGTCCGGCCACCCGTCAGGCCGGCTGGGAACTCATCAAACGTGAACTGGCGGCCCTGGGCGACAACAGGCAAACGGCGGAAATCCATCGCCGCCTGCAGGCCATCACCACCGACGGCCGGCGCGACCTATACTTTTGAAAGGAAGTTGACATGCCCCTTGCCAGGCCCTTTTCAGTCCCCCTACCGCTGAGCCCATACCCTGAGGGGAACATCGACCGGAGGTCCTTATGAGCCGCACCCCGACCGGCATGCGCATCCACATCGGCATCTTCGGTCGCCGCAACGCCGGCAAGTCGTCCCTGCTCAACGCCCTGACCCGCCAGGCTGTGTCCATCGTCTCGCCCACGGCCGGCACCACCACCGACCCGGTGAACAAGCCCATGGAGCTGCTGCCCCTGGGCCCGGTCCTGTTCGTGGACACGGCCGGCATCGACGACGTGGGCGCTTTGGGCGAATGGCGCGTCCGGCGCACCCGGGCGGTGATGGACCGCACCGACCTCGCCCTGGTGGTGGCGCCGGGCGATGAATGGGGTGAGTTCGAGGAAGGCCTGGTCACGGAATTCCGGCAGCGGGGCACCCCGCTGGTGGTGGTCTTCAACCGGTGCGACGTCGCCCGGCCGGCGACCGAATTGCTGGCGTCCCTCGCCGAACGGGGCATCGCCACGGTGCAGACCGTGGCGACCACCGGCGAGGGCGTCCTGGACCTGCGGGAGGCCCTGCCGCGCACGGCACCGGCCGAGTGGGTGCAGCCGCAGTCCATCGTCGGCGACCTGCTGGAACCGGGCGAACTGGTGGTCCTGGTGACCCCCATCGACAAGGAGGCGCCCAAGGAACGGCTGATCCTGCCGCAGGTCCAGACGATCCGTGACATCCTGGACACAGACGCCGTGTGTCTTGTCGTCAAGGAGCACCAGTTGCGGGACGCCCTGGCCGGGCTGAAGCATCCGCCGGCGCTGGTGGTAACGGACTCCCAGGCGTTCCGCCAGGTGTCGGCGTACACTCCACCTGACGTGCCCCTGACCTCGTTCTCCATTCTCTTCGCCCGACTGAAAGGGGACATGGACGAATTTGAGCACGGTGCCCGGTCCATTGCCACGCTGGTGCCCAACGACCGCGTCCTAGTAGCCGAAACATGC
>JAFGRT010000048.1 GCA_016935015.1 Acidobacteriota bacterium
CTCTTCTGTGGCGGCATCACCGTCTTTAGTCCCATCGTGGAGTTTGGCGTGAAGCCCACCGACCGGGTGGGCGTCATCGGTATCGGCGGCCTGGGACACATGGCCTTGCGCTTCCTGGACGCGTGGGGCTGCGAGGTGACGGCCTTCTCCAGCCATCCCGACAAGGAACGGCAGATCCGGGAGTTCGGTGCCGACCACGTGATCAACTCAAGGGATCCGGAAGCCGTGGCCCAGGCGGCCAATTCCCTGGACTTCATCCTGTCCACGGTAAACGTGGTGTTGGACTGGAACGCCTACATCAACGCCCTGCGGCCGCGCGGGCGGCTGCATTTCGTGGGCGCGGTACCGGAACCCATCCCGGCGCCTGTCTTCCCGCTGCTCATCGGCCAGAAATCCATCTCGGCCAGTCCGTTGGGCAGCCCGGCCACCACGGCGCGCATGCTGGAGTTCGCCGCCCGGCACCGGATTCAACCGGCCATCGAGGTGTTCCCCTTCCATCAGGTCAACGAGGCCCTGGAGCATCTGCGCCAGGGAAAGGCCCGCTATCGCATCGTGCTGAAACATTGACGACCGGTCGTCGGCGCCGGCGGGCCGGGAACCGCCGGCCCGCCGCCAGCGGAGCGATCCGTGCCAAGCGGTAACCGGGTGGCCATGCGTTTCTAATGATCCGTGGTTATCCGCACATGGGAGCTGTAATCGTCGGCGAACGGCACTGTCGTTCAGGTGACGTTGATCGTTCTGGATCAGATCATGAATATCGCTTGCTCATTGCCCATCACTCCCGTAAAATTCTAGCCAATTTTTCCGACACGCGGGTGTTGGGGCGATGTGGGGAACTCCATCATGATATTGCACGAGCTGCTTGCCCGGCGCATCCTGGTCCTGGACGGGGCCATGGGCACCATGATCCAGTGCCGCAATCTGACCGAGGCCGACTTCCGCGGTGACCGCTTCCGTGATTTTCCGCGGGACCTCAAGGGAAACAACGATCTGCTCTCCCTGAGCCGGCCCGACGTGATCCGGGACATTCACCGCGCCTACCTGGCCGCCGGTGCCGATGTCATCGAGACCAACACCTTTAACGCCACGGCCGTCTCCCAGGCCGACTACTGCACCGAAGGGCTCGTGTACGAGATGAACCGGGCCTCGGCGGAGCTGGCCGTGGCCGCCGCCGACGAGTACGCCACGCCGGAGCGGCCCCGTTTCGTGGCCGGGGCGGTAGGGCCCACCAGCAAGACCCTGTCCATGTCGCCCGACGTGGAGGACCCCGGCTTTCGGGCGCTCACCTTCGACGACATGACCGCCGCCTACGCCGAACAGATCCGCGGGCTGCTGGACGGCGACGTGGACTGCCTGCTCATCGAGACGGTGTTCGACACCCTCAACGCCAAGGCCGCCCTGGCCGCCGCCGCGGATTGTTTCGCTGACGGCCGGCGGGTGCCGCTGCTGGTGTCGGGCACCATCGTCGACGCCAGCGGCCGGACCCTGTCGGGCCAGACCCTGGAAGCCTTCTACGTCTCCGTCCGCCATGCCGGCCTGCTGGCGGTGGGCCTCAACTGCGCCCTGGGGGCCGGGCAGCTGCGCCCCCACGTGGAGCGCCTGTCCGGCCTGGCCACGGAGTATGTGCTGGCCTATCCCAACGCCGGTCTGCCCAACCAGCTGGGTGGCTACGACCAGACGCCGGCCGAGATGGCCACCCTGCTCGAAGAGTACATGGCCGGCGGCTTTGTCAACATGGTGGGTGGCTGCTGCGGCACCACGCCGGATCACATCGCCGCCATCGCCGGCCTGGCCGCGAAATACCCGCCACGCCGGCCGGCCGGGCCGAAATCCGGTACGTGGCTTAGCGGACTGGAACCCCTGCGTATCGCCCCCGAGAGCAACTTCGTCAATGTGGGCGAACGGACCAACGTGGCCGGTTCGCGCCGGTTCGCCCGCCTGGTGCGCGTAGGCGAATATACCGCTGCCCTGGAAGTGGCCCGCCATCAGGTGGCGGGCGGCGCCCAGATCATCGACGTCTGCATGGACGACGCCATGCTGGACGCGGTGGCATGCATGACCCGGTTTCTCCACCTCGTGGCCGCCGAGCCCGATATCGCTCGGGTACCGGTGATGATCGACTCGTCGCGGTGGGAGGTCATCGAGGCCGGGCTGAAGTGCGTTCAGGGAAAATGCGTGGTGAACTCCATCAGCCTCAAGGAGGGCGAGGAACATTTCCTGGACTGCGCCCGCCGGGCCCGGCGCTACGGGGCCGCCGTCATCGTCATGGCTTTCGACGAGGAGGGCCAGGCCGACACGTTCGAGCGGCGCGTCGCCATCTGCCGCCGCGCCTACCATCTGCTCACGGAGCGGCTGGGTTTCCCGCCCGAGGATATCATCTGCGATCCCAACGTGCTGGCCGTGGCCACGGGCCTCGCCGAGCACAACGCCTACGCCGTGGACTACATCCGCGCCGTCCGCTGGATCCGGGAGCATCTGCCCGGCGCCCGGGTGAGCGGCGGCGTCAGCAACCTCTCCTTCGCCTTCCGCGGCAACGACGCCGTGCGCGAGGCCATGCACTCCGTCTTCCTCTACCACGCCATCGCCGCCGGCATGGACATGGGCATCGTCAATCCGGCCCTGCTCCAGATCTACGAGGAGATCCCCACCGACCTGCGGACGCTCGTCGAGGACGTCATCCTGAACCGCCGCCGTGACGCCACCGAACGGCTGACGGTCTACGCCGAAAACATGAAGCAGACCGCCGGCCGGGCGGATCGCCCCCGCGACGAGTGGCGGCAGGGAACGGTTCAGGAACGCCTGGCCCACGCTCTGGTCAAGGGGATCGGCGAGCACATCGCCGCCGACGTGGAAGAGGCACGGACGCTCTATCCTCGTGCCCTGGATGTCATCGAGGGGCCCCTCATGAGCGGCATGAACACGGTGGGCGACCTGTTCGGTGCCGGCAAGATGTTTCTGCCCCAGGTCATCAAGAGCGCCCGGGTGATGAAACAGGCCGTGGCCGTTCTGCAACCCTGGATCGAGGCCGAAAAGGACGCCGGCGGCACAGGCGCCGCCGGGGCCATCGTCCTGGCCACCGTCAAGGGGGACGTCCACGACATCGGCAAGAACATCGTCGGCGTGGTGCTGGCGTCCAACAATTACCGCATCGTGGACCTGGGCGTCATGGTCCCGGCCGAGAAGATCCTGCAGGCGGCCCGCGACGAGCAGGCCGACATCATCGGGCTGAGCGGTCTCATCACCCCTTCCCTGGAGGAAATGACCCACGTGGCACGGGAGATGGAGCGGCAGGGATTTCGCGAGCCCCTCCTCATCGGCGGCGCCACCACGTCGGAAATCCACACCGCCGTCAAGATCGAGCCGGAATACAGCGGGCCCGTCATCCATGTGAAAGACGCCTCGCGGAGTGCGGGCGTGGCCGGCCGGCTGGTGTCCGTCCGGGAGAAGGCGACGTTCGCCGCCGAGACGCGGCAGCACTATGCCCGCCTGCGCGAGGAGCATGCCCGGCGCCAGGCCGGCCGGACGCTGGTCAGTCTGGCAACGGCCCGCCGCAACCGGCTGGCCGTGGAATGGAAGGCCGGCGAGCTGCCCCGGCCGCGCGTTACGGGCAACGTGGTATTCGATGACTATCCCTTGGCAGAGCTGGTGGACTATATCGACTGGACGTTCTTTTTCCACTCGTGGAGGATGTCCGGCCGCTTTCCGGCCATCCTGGACGATCCCGTCACGGGACCCGAGGCGCGGAATCTGTATGATGACGCCCGACGCCTGCTGGACCGGATCGTCGACGACGGAATGCTGCGCGCCGCCGCCGTGGCCGGTTTCTACCCGGCCAACGCCGTGGGCGATGACATCGAGGTCTACGCCAACGAGGAGCGCGCTACCGTGTTGGCCGTCTTCCCCCAGCTACGCAACCAGGAGGCCCGGCCGACCGGCACCCCTAACCTGTGTCTGGCCGATTTCATTGCGCCGCGGGACAGCGGCCGGGCCGACTGGCTGGGTCTGTTCGCCGTGACCGCCGGTCACGGGGCCGAACGCTCGGCGGCGGAATTCGGGGCCCGCAACGACGACTACAGCGCCATCCTCCTCAAGGTGCTGGCCGACCGCCTGGCCGAGGCCCTGGCCGAACGGCTGCACCAGCGGGTGCGGCGCGAGCTGTGGGGCTATGCCGCCGATGAAACGCTGGCCCCGCCGGACCTGCTGGCCGGGGGCTACCAGGGGATCCGGCCGGCGCCGGGCTACCCGGCCTGTCCCGATCACACTACCAAGGGGGGCATCTTCCGCTTGCTGGACGCCGAGGCCACCGCCGGCATCCGCCTGACCGAAACCTGGGCCATGGTCCCCCCGGCCGCCGTCAGCGGCTGGTACTTCGCCCACCCCGCGGCCCGCTATTTCAACGTGGGCAAGATCGCCCGCGACCAGGCGACCGACTATGCCCGGCGCCGGGGCTGGTCCGTGGCCGAGGCGGAGCGGTGGCTGCGGCCGGTGCTGGCTTACGATTCAGACGCCAAGGCCTGAACGCGGATGTGACGATCAAACGGATCGGACCCGTCCGCCGGATGGCAGCCTCACCACCGACGATTTCCACCCGCAACCTGCACGGATCTGCCTGCCGGAAATTTCCGAACTGATCCTTGGGACCTGTTCAGCCATGCCGTGATCATGGGGAAATGGCAGTGGAAGGTGGGCGATCCGAAAAAAAATGCCAGGGGCTTGCCTGCAGCGGGCGGCCCCCGGCATGGTTCGATCAAAACCGGTTGATGATTACTGCATCAGGCCGCGGTTCTTGAGGAGCGGCTCGATCTTCGGCTCGCGGCCGCGGAACTTGACGTACATTTCCATATAATCGGCCGTGCCGTTCTTCTCCAGGACTTCCGTACGGAAGGCCTGGGCCGTCTTCTGATCGAAGAGGCTGGTTTCCTCGAAGGCGGCGAAGGCGTCGCAATCCAGGACACCCGACCAAATATAGCCGTAATAACCGGCGGCATAGCCACCGATGATGTGACCGAAATAGGTACTGCGGTAGCGGGGCTCGATTTCGGGGATGAGACCGATTTCCGTCAGGTACTCCTTTTCGAACTGGTCGATGTCCAGCGCCTGCGGTTCGGTCAGGGTGTGGTATTTCATGTCCAGGAGGGATGCGGCCAGATATTCCACCGTCTCGAAGCCCTGGTTGAAGTAGCCGCTCTTCACGATTTTCTGGATGAGTTCGTCGGGGATGGGTTCGCCCGTCTGGTAGTGGCGGGCATAATGCTTCATGACTGTCGGCTCCACGGCCCAGTGCTCCATGATCTGGGACGGCAGCTCCGAAAAATCACTGGAGCGGAACGTGGTGTCGTAGGTCACGTTGGATAGCAGGTTGTCCAGCCCGTGGCCGAACTCGTGGAACAGGGTTTCCACCTCGTCCAGGCTCAGCAGGGCCGGGTTGTCGCCGGCCGGCTTGGTGAAATTGCAAACCAGATTCACCACCGGGTCGATCTCCGTTCCCGTGGGCCGGCACTGGTCGCGGTAGGTGCCGCACCAGGCGCCGCCCCGCTTGCTGGCCCGGGGGTGGAAGTCCATGTAGATGACGCCGCAGTGGGAGCCGTCGGCTTCTTTCACCTCGAAGACCTGGGCGTCGGGATGGGGAGTGGGCATGTCCTGCAGCGGATGGAAGGTTAACCCGTACAGCTGGTTGGCCACCCAGAAAACGCCGTCGCGAACGTTGTCCAGCACGAAGTAGGGGCGCAGCTCGTTGTCGTCCAGGTCATATTTCTGCTTGCGCAGCTTCTCGGCGTAGTACCACCAGTCCCACGAAGCCAGCTTGAAATCGCCGCCTTCCTTGTCGATGATGGCCTGCATCTCGTCGCGTTCTTTTTTGGCCACGGGCAGGGCCGCCGCCCAGAGACGGTCGAGGAGGCCGTAGACCTTGTCCGGCGTCTTGGCCATGCGGTCTTCCAGGATGTAGTGAGCATAGGTCTCGTAACCCAGAAGTTTGGCACGTTCCACGCGCAGGTTCATGATGTCGGCCAGGACCTGCTTGTTGTCGTAATCGTTGTCATTGTCGCCGCGGTGGGTGTAGGCGTAGTAGAGCTTTTCCCGCAGCTCGCGTTTGGGGGAATACGTCAGGAAGGGGAGCATGCTCGGTTTTTGGGTGGTGAAGACCCACTTGCCGTCCAGCCCGGCTTCCCGGGCGGCGGCGGCCGCTTCGTCCACCACGGCCGGGGGCAGGCCCACCAGGTCTGCTTTGTCGTCGATGACCAGTTTGAAGGAGTTGGTCTCGGCTAGGACGTTCTGGCCGAACGTGACGCCCAGCATGGACAGCTTCTGGTTGATTGTCCGCAGCTTTTTCTGGTCCGTTTCGTTGAGGGCCGCACCGCTGCGGATGTAGCCCTTGTACAGGTTTTCCAGCAGATAGGCCTGTTCGGCGGTCAGGTCCAGCGTGGCCCGCTGGTCGTAGATGGCCTTGACGCGCTGGAACAGCTTGGGATTGAGACTGATTTCGTCGCGATGGGCGGCCAGCCGGGGCGACATCTCCCGCTGGATCTTCTGCAGTTGCTCATTGGTGTTGGCACCGCTTAGCCCGAAGAAGACGGAACTGACTTTGGAAAGGAGTTCGCCCGACGTGTCCAGAGCCACGATGGTGTTCTCGAACGTGGGCGGCTCCGGGTTGTTGACGATGACCTTGATCTCGGCCTTGTGCCGCTTCATCCCTTCCTCGAAGGCAGGGACGAAATGTTCCGGTTTGACCTTGTGAAAGGGCGGTACGTTGAAGGGCGTGCCGTAATCGGTGAAAAACGGATTGACGGCGACCGGCTTGTCTTCCGCCAGTAAGAGGGCGGAAAAGCCCAGCGCGGCCAGCATGGTCAGGATCAGCAGATGTTTCATGGGAACCTTCCTTGGTCAAAAATAGACAAAGAATCATCATAAGGGATGGCGCTCCCGGAAGCAAGCCCCCGGCGGAAAAATTAAGAATTGGGGCGGATGGAGGTGCACCGTGTTGGATGAACCACAGGCGGGAGGGAAGGGCGTTCCACATGGAGTGAACGTGCCCACCGATGATGGGGAATGAACGGCCGACGATAGCGCGCCTGAGTGCGGCGCGGAGCGCCGCTTTGTTTTGGCGAGGCGGCGACGGGGGCGAATCGGCGACCGTTCGTAGCCGCCGCCTGCCAGGCGGCGTTGTGGAATGTGCCCGCTGGAGGGCGTTTTTTTC
>JAFGRT010000236.1 GCA_016935015.1 Acidobacteriota bacterium
CGCCGTCAGCAAACGTCACGATTCGCCGCTCGTCCGGCACGCGGGGTTGTTCTCCAGTTTCCACGGTCTTGCTGATCAGCTCGCATACGTTGGGATCCGGAAAGAGATCGGAACACTGCAAGGTGGTACTCTCCGCCAGTTCCAATCCGACGAGCCAGCGGGCGGCGGGATTGATGCCCGTCACCCGAAGTTGGGTGTCAAAAACCACCAGCCCGTCTTCGATACTCGACAGGATCGCCTCGCTCTTGGTTTTTTCCGCAATGATCTGTTCGATATTCATCTCATGATAGCGGGCGAGTTGCGTGGCCATCCGGTTGAATTCTCCCGCCAGCCTGCCCAGCTCGTCACGGGTTTCCACCGGGACCTGCACTGAATAATCGCCCGCCGAGATCTTCCGTGAGGCCTCCATGAACCGCAATACCGGGCGGACGATCCGGCCCGCCAGAAAAAGACTGAAGACCAAGGCCACAAGCAAGGCCGACGCCGCCACCAGCACCGTCGACCAGATCGCCCGGCGTGCCACGATCCCCGCCCGCACACTGGCGGAATACATGGTCTCTTCGTTGAGATTGCGCAGATCGATGCAATCGGCTCGCACCTCTTCAAATACCGGATAGATTGTCGCCGGATAGATTGTCGCCGGATCCAGGGTCTCATCCGTCCGGCGCATCTCCGTCAGTTCCGAAAACCGGCGGCGGTACACGCCGTACCTGGCTTCAATGGCCCGGACCAGCTCCGCCTCCCCTTCGATGGTGATGTTGTCCTTGGCACGGGCCAGCCATTCCAGAAACACTGCCTCGTTTTCCCGGAACTGGAGGATTCCTTTCTCTTCGTCGATCAGGAACATAAGCAGGACCGCGCTGTCCTGCCGTTCCAGGGCGTCCACCATGTTCTCCGCAGCCAGGATGCTGCGGTAATTTTCACTAAGGATGGCATCCGTTGCCTGCCCGAGGGAGACCAGATTGATCACCGCCCACGCGATCACCAGACCCATGAGTAAGAAGGCGACCCCGTATCCAAACAGTATCTTCTTTTTCAATGTCATGAACGATTCCTCTCATGCGGCCATCCGCAAGGATGATATTTGGTGCACGCACAATGCCAAAAGGAGACGACGAAAAATCAACACTTACTGAGCGATTCAGCGCCGTGATGTTGAAAAATGAAAGAAACGGGCACGGAAAACCTTGCAAAATGCAAAGGAGGCGAGAGGATGAGCCATCAGATGCCGTAGGTTTTTCGGCGACGCCACAGGGTGGCCTGATCGATTCCGAGAACATCGGCCGCCTCCTGCAGCGAGGAGGTTCGGCCCATGATTCTCCGAATGTGTAATTCTTCGATCACCGACAACGGCACCCGGTCGCCAATGGCCGGAACCCCGGTCATCTGCGCGACCGTGCCGGGAAGATCACCAGGCCCGATCTGGTCCCCACTTCCGAGAATAACGGCCCGTTCGACAACATTCCGCAACTCGCGGATGTTGCCCGGCCAGGGATAGGCGGCCAGCAATCCCTGGGCGTCGGCGTCAAATCCGAGAATCATTTTGTGATTCACCTGGCAGAAATAGGCGAGAAAATCTGTGGCCAACGGCAGAATATCCTCGGGTCGTTCTCGCAGAGGTGGTATGGTCAGGTTGATGACGTTCAACCGGTAGAACAGATCTTCACGAAACCGGTCTGCGGCGACTCGTTGTTCGAGATCCGTATTGGTCGCGGCGATGATCCGCACATTTGCCCGTCGGGGAAATGTTTCTCCTAGCCGGACATATTCCTTTTCCTGGAGGAACTGCAGCAATTTGGCCTGAACGGGCAGGGCCATTTCGCCGATCTCATCCAGGAACAGCGTCCCCCCTTCACAGGCGGCGATCCGCCCCGGATTATCCCGCACGGCACCGGTGAAGGCACCCTTGGCGTGACCAAACAATTCACTTTCCAGCAATTCAACCGGCACCGCCGGGCATGACACTACCGCCATTGGCTTGGCCGCCCGCTGACTCCACCGATGCACGGCTCGGGCAAACACCGTCTTCCCGGTACCGCTCTCGCCCTGTATCAGGATGATGGCCTCCGACGGCGCGGCCTTACGGAGAAGCTCGATGATTCGCTGCATGCCGGGATTTCGGCTCTGCAACCGCTCCTGGGGGCCCAGGCGCTGAATATCTTCCTTCAATGAGGCGAGTTCGGTCTCCAACACTCGGATCTGGCCGATCCTTCGGGCGAGCAGCTTGACCTGATCAGGAGTGAACGGCTTGGCGATATAATCCGTGGCACCGCGGCGCATGGCCTCCACGGCACTTTGAACAGAGGCATGGGCCGTGATCACGACAATCTTTGTCCAGGGCGAATCGGCGAGCAGAACCGGGATCAAGTCCAGCCCGTTTTCTTCCCCAAGCTTTAGATCCACCAGCGCCAGATCGAAAGACTGCCGTCTGGCCTCCTCGATGGCGTCCGTAGGATTGCTGACTGAAATGACTGTGTGCCCGTCATTCGCCAGACAGTAGGCGAGGGTCTTGCGGATGTTTATCTCGTCATCCACAACCAGAACATTCAATGGAGTGATGATATCAGGCGCGGTTTCATTCATGGGCGATCCACTTGAGGGATGATAACATGGCCCGTGGTCTCCAACATCTCGGGATGTGTTACTGAAGAAAACGATAGCACAGGATCAGCCAAATTTCCACCATGACTCGAGGGGTGTGAGTCCATCATCCCTTGATGATGTGATTGAACGAATTGCACCTGCGGCCCGGCGGTGGGGCGCCGGGCCGCGGCGGGATTTCAGAACAGGGTGCGGGACGGAGCGGCGATCTCCACCGTGCGGGCGGCGGTGATGGAGTAAATGACGTTGCCGGCGACGATGAGGTGGTCGTGCAGCTGGATGCCCAGATGGCCCAGCACGTCGGCCAGGTGGCGGGTCAGCTGCAGGTCCTCCGTGGACGGGGTGGCCTGATTGGCAGGGTGATTATGGAACAGGATGACAGCCGTGGCGTTACTCAACAGGGCCCGCCGGGCGATCTCCCGCGGGTAGGCCGGGGCGTGGTTGACGGTGCCGATGCTCACGATCTCGCTGTGGACGACGACGTTGGCGGCGTTGAGGCAGATGAGGCCCAGGTTCTCGCGCTCCTGCCGGCCTTCGGCCAGGATGGTCAGGACGGCGAATTCGGCGGCGTCCTCGGGTCCGGAGATCTTGCGGCTGTGCACCGTGGCCTCCCGCACGAAGTGGCGCAGGCAGTCGGCCGCCGCCTCGCGGATGCTGTCGTAGCGCAGGGCTTTTCGGGTCATGGGATTCCTCCTC
>JAFGRT010000049.1 GCA_016935015.1 Acidobacteriota bacterium
CAAAGCGGCGCTCCGCGCCGCACTCCACAGGCGCGCAACCATCAGCCGTTCGTTCGCCCGTTCGCCCCGCGCCCGGCCGGCGCGGGCTACGGGCAACGTCCGTAGCCGTTTTCTGCCTGAAAATGGTTTTCCTTTTGCAACATGGGCACGGTCGCCGGTACATCAGCCGGGAGCCGACGGGAACCGGCAGCCCCCGGTAAGCCTCGGCCCGGTGGGTTCTCGCACCCCGAGGTCACGCGGGGAACACCCGAGCGGTCTATCCCTTGGTATTGGCGAGATTCAAAGATCCTGATTCCAATAAATCCGCTTGCCTGGCTGGATGTTTCCATTTACCATGACAACCACACACACCGATCCGTTGTCGCCAACGATTATCCGGCATGGTTAACAACAAAAGATGGCTATATCTTGACTATAACAGGAGACACCATGAAAAAATTCTGCCTGCTGCTGCTTGTCGGGACGTGTCTAATCGCCTTCGCCATGGCCTGGAAACCGGGCCAGATCGTTTGCGCCCGCTGGTCCGGCACGTATTACCTGGCCACGGTGACGGCCGCCAACGGCGACCAGTGGGACGTCATCTATGCCGACGGCGACCATGCGATGCTCGCCGAGAGCGATCTGCACGAACTACCCGGTGACCCGGGTTTGAAAGCCGGAGACAAGGTCCTGGCCATATGGAACAACGGAGCCAAGTTTTACTCCGGCGTCGTCGAGGACGTGTGCCAGCTCTCTTACCTTGTCAAATGGGATGACGGGAGCACACCCTCGTGGGTGCCCGCCGGAAAAATCCTCCGGCATTTTGAAGTGGAAAATCCGTAAAAGACTCTTCGGCGGGAATCGGTAACAGCGGGGCCATCGCGGCAGTGACGGTGGGGCCTGCACGACTGTAGTCCAGATCATGCCCGTGGCCGATGAAGCATTCGAATCCCCTGCTTCACCGGGATCAAAAAGGACAGGCGCCCTCGCCTGTCCTTGCGCTTTTCGTAGGGATACAGTTCGATGATCAGCGGATCTGCCGGAACACCACGGCCACTACCGTTTTATCGTTGCCGCCCATGTTGATGGCGAGGCCGTAGGGCCGCTCGGCGGGGATGGCGATCTGGGCGTCGCCGGCCCGCCCCGTCAGCTGCTGCCAGAGGGTTACGGCCTGGCGTACGCCGGTGCCGCCGGTGGGGTGCCCCCAGCCGACAAGCCCGCCGGTGGTATTGAAGGGGATCCGGCCGCCGCGGGCGGTCTGGCCGGCGGTGATGAACTCCGGCCCCGCGCCCTGTTCGGCGAAGCCGATGGCCTCTACGCTCAGCAGACCGGAAATGGTGAAACAGTCATGGCATTCCACGGTGGCCAGGTCGTCACGGGTGATGCCGGCGATTTCCAGCGCCTGCCGAACCGCCCGGGCCGAAGTTTCCAGCTTTGTGTGGTCGGCCGGCGGGACGGTCAGGTCAGCCTCCACCGTGGCGAAGCCCACCACTTCCACGGCATCTTCCGGTTTCAACCCGATGCGGGCCAACCCCTCCTCCGACACCACGGCGATGCCGGCGGCCGCGTCCGAGACCTTGGAGCAGTCGAATACGTTGATATGCTCGCAGAACACCTTGGGATTGGGCTCGGTCAGAGCCAACGCCTCCAAGTCCGCCACCTGGTTATGGTACTCCTGGGCGGTGGGGCACAGGCGGGCGTTTTCGATGGCGTTGCGATACCAGCGGGCAAACGCCTGGCGCGTTCTGTCCCGGCCGTATTTCTCAAAGTAGGCGCCGGCCCGGTCGCTGAACTGGTTGGGGAAAAAATAGGCATGCCCGTTCTTGCGCTCACCACGATACCAGCCGGCCCCGGCCAGGATGTCGGCGCCATAGATGGCCTTGACGGTGTTCTGCACTTCCACGCCGATGGCCAGCACCACGTCGGCGGTTTCCGCCAGCACGGACTTCACGGCGCCGGTCAGAGCCAGACCGCCCGAGCCGCAGGCCCCTTCCACGCGAGAGCAGGGCTTCCAGCGCAGTCCCTCGTCGATGGCCGGGATCAGCGCCGCCAGGTTACCTTGACGGTTGAAACGGGCGGCCATGAAATTGCCGATGATCCCCTCATCCACGTTTCCCGCCCCACCGATCTGCTCCAGCACGCCCTTGCCGGCTTCCGTGATGTACTCCTCCAAGCCGGGGCGCGGTTTCTTGGGATGGAACTCCTTGCGGCCCGTGCCCAGAGAAATGGTATTGTAACCAGCGGTCATATAAACTTTTTTGCGCATTTTTTTCATGATGTTCACCTCTTACGCGAAATACTCGTTGATGGGACCGTAGACATGATAAAAACCGGTGAGCAGCACCTTGTTGACGTCATCGGCCGCGGCGGCTACACCGTCCGACACCAGTCTCTCGCCGATCTCCCGTGACCGGCGCATATAGCGCGCGGCCAGTTCGGCGCCGGGGGTGCCCATTTCCTTCATCTGCCCGAATATCCGGGCCAGCTGCGTCTCCTTGTCGGCCTGACCCAGCATGACTTTCCAGGGGACCATGGCCTCGGGCGGCGCCCCAAGGTGCTGGTCACACTTTGGCGCGATCTGTTCCAACGCCATATACTCCCGGCGGCCGGGATCGAACACCCCGGCGGGCCGACCCTTCTGGTACTGCAGGATGCCGTCCTTTTGCGAACCGTCGGCGTACTGGCCGCCGCGCACACCCATCTCCAGCAGGCGGTCCAGCAAGGGGCTGTGCAGGTTCTCACCGGGGATGCGCTCATTCATCACCCGCAGGATGCACTGGCAAACGTCCAGGCCCACGTAGTCGATGAGCTGGAAAATGCCCATGGGCCGGATGAGAAAGTCCTGGCTGACCTTGTTGATCATGTACACCGCCTCGGTGAAGGGGAATTCCCCGCCGAGGCGATCCACTTCGGCCATGCCGTGGAGAATGTCGCGCATGAAGTGACCGTTGCCGATGAAGCCGGCGATGTCGTTGGCCGGAACGATGGTCTTGCGCAGTTTGCCGGCGTACAGCTGGGCGAATTCCACCAACTCGCCCCGGGTGCCGGCGGAGGTGATGAGTTCCACCAGCCGCTGCACCGCCGGCGGATTGTAGAAATGAAAGCCGAGGATCCGGCCGTCCAGCCCCACCCGTTCGTCGATTTCCTGGATGGGGATGGAAGAGGTATTGGTAAACACCCAGAAATCCGAATCGTTGTGCGCCTTGATCTGGCCCAGCAGTCTCACTTTCAGGTCCACCGATTCGGTCGCGGCCTCGAAGACCAGTCTGGAACGGTAGGCCGCTTCCAGCCGCGTGGTGGGCCGCACCACGGCCAGCACATCGGCGATGTACTGATCGATGATTTCATAATTCTCCACCAGATCTTCCCGATGGGAATAAACCTGGCGCAGCCAGACCGTTTTTTTCTCGGCCGCCCGCCGGACCTGGTCGCGCAGGTAACCCTGCAGTCCGGCCAGAGCTGCCTCCGAAACATCGATAGCGTTGAGAACGAACGTTTTACCACGGTTCTCCGGATCGAGGCCCAAATCCGCCAGCTCCAGGGCGGTCAGCAGGACAATGCCGCTGCCCATCTTGCCGGCGGCGCCCAAAACCGCCACGTTTTCCAGTCGCTCTGCGTAGTTCATGGTTCACTCCTTAGGTCCCTGTCTTGATTGTACGGATGATTGCACCCTTCGGATCGACTGCCAATCTTAGATTTTCCGCCGTCGGCCGCGACCGGCCGTGCGCCGGCGAGGATCGACCGCTTGAACTATTTAACTATAACGCCTACAGTACTTTTAGCATCGTTTGACAGGTTGATGCGGGACCGTCGGCCGTCCCGGTTGGTGACTATTATACGAGGCACTCGGAGAATGTGCAAGGATTGGATGGCGAGCGGGCCGCCGGACCGGCCGGCGGCCGCGTCGGCTATTTGTGATGTCGTTTGAGGAATTCCTCGACTTCGGGGATCCCGCCCTGGAAAACCAGGTAGCCGTTATAAGGCTCCCGTTCGGTGATCTCGTGGCAGATGGGAGTGAGCATAAGTTCCCGGACCCGCTCCGGGTCGTCCGTCTGTCCCAGCACCCAGCCCAGCTTGATGTAGGCGACTTCGGGCAGCATGTTTTCGGCAGGGATGATCCCCTTGGCCATCAGGTCGCGGCCCGTGTCGTAGACGAACATGTGCACATACCCCCACAGGGTCTGTACCGTCATGAAGATATGGACGCCGGCGGCGGTGG
>JAFGRT010000237.1 GCA_016935015.1 Acidobacteriota bacterium
CAGGCGAGGGGGAGGCCGAGCATCAGGCCGGTCAGGCCCAAGGCCAGGATGGTGGAAACATGCTCGAAGCGGCCGCGGGCGATCTCGTCCCTGAAGACCTCGTCGAAGGAGGTGCCGCCCAGCCGGGAGGCGACCCACGCTCCCGGGTACTGGCAGCAGTGGATCAGGACGAACAGCCCGTAACTCCAGACCAGGGCCAGCAGCGGCTGACGCCCTCTGAATTCCCTGTCCATGATGGAACCACCCGCGGAAAAGATACTGTGGAAAGCGATCCTGATGGCCGTCCGGCGAAGCCTGGACGCCCGAATCGTTCGGTCTGCCGGAAGGCTACTGAACGGTCGCCGGGGCTGTCACTCGCGACGGACCTGGCGCCTAGCGCCGGACGACGCGGCCGCTGCCGCTGGTTTTGGTGGTGATGGCCGGCTCGCCGGTGTAGAAGAAGGTGCCGCTGCCGCTGATGGACGCCTTCAGGCGGTCGCGCACATGCACCGTCGCCGTGCCGCTGCCGCTGATGGACGCATCTACCTTGTCCATGGTCAGCTCGGGCGCCTTGAGGTCGCCCGAGCCGCTGATATTGACCTCCTGCTCGAAGCCATGGCCGCCGCCGATAAAGACGCCACCTGAACCGCTGATGCCGACTGCCATGGATTCGCCCTCCCAGCGGCGGATGTCGAGATCGCCCGAGCCGCTGACCCGGATGTCCAGCCGCTCCGACCGCATCTCGGGCACCCGGATTTCGCCGCTGCCGGAGACGGACAGCCGGTCGAGATACCTGACCGTCACGTAATAGCGGATCTCCGCCCGCGAACGAAGATTGACCATGGGGCGGTTGCCGATCTTCAGCACGTCGCCGCGCACCTCCGTCTCGATGTAGGGGAGCAGGTTGTCCTCGGCCTCGATCCGGACGGCGTTTTCGTTGCCGAACTCCACGAAGACGGTGCCGACTCCGCCCAGGGCGATGCCCCGAAAATCCCCCACGTCACGGGTTTCCGTAGTCATTTTTCCGGACCCGCGCACCGTTTCACCCAGTCCGACGAAACGACAACCGCCGGCCAGCACCAGCAGTCCGCTGATCATACTGATAATGAAAATGCTTCGACGCATAACGGATTCTCCTTCCACGGCGCCGGCCGAACCAACCGCCGTTTGCCTGATGGATTTCAGAATGAACAACGAATTTCCGGCGGAAAAAGTTCCCCCCCCCGACGCCGGCGAACGGGGACAGGTATTCACTGTCGAATGATCACGCCGGTTATCGGCAGCGCCCGGTTGTCTCTGCCGCGATGGTGGTTCGCCGGCCGCCCGTCTGCGGCGACGCCGTTTGGAGAGCGCCGATCGGACTGAAATTGCCAGGGACCGGACCGGTCCGCCTGGTTCCGTCCCCAATGCGCCGCCGCCGAAACGTTCAGGACCGCGCCAGGTCGTGGATTTCTGTCAGCAAGCGGTCCAACTCCACCTCGTGGTTGTACAGAGCGAACGAGACGCGGATGGCGTCCAGGGCGTGCTCATTCACTTTCCGCACCCGCAGTTTGCGCTGGCGCAGCTCGTCATACACGGGCTCGTTGTCGCGGCCGCCCAAGCGGAAGGTGATCATATGCGTCCGCCATTCGGACTCCCGCGGCGACAGGATTTCCACGCCGTCGATGGAGCCCAGGGCCTCATAGAACGCCTCACTCAGCCGTCGGTTGTGGGCGTTGATGACGTCCCGGCCGATGGTGTCGATGAAATCCACCGCCGCCGCCAGCCCGTAGAAGAGGGCCTCGTTCTGAGTGGCGAACTCATAGCGCTGGGCGGTGGGGTGCAGTGTCAGGGTGCCCGCCGCCATGTCGCACTGGGCGCTGGAATGCGCGCCGACGACGGTGGGCTGCAGGTGATCGAACCGGTCCTCCCGGACGTACAGGATCCCCGTCCGCTTTGTGCCGTGCATCCACTTGTGACCGCTGACGGCATAGAAATCCACCCCCGCTTTCTTCAGATCCAGCGGAACCTGGCCGATGGCCTGGACGCCGTCCAGGGCGAACAGGATGTCCCGCGAACGGGCCAGGTCGCCGATCTCGGCGATGGGAAACTGCTGCCCCAGGGTGCAGGTCACATGGCTGATGATGATGAGACGGGTGCGCGGGGTGATGAGGGCGGCGATGCGTTCCGTGTTGCCCGATCCGCGTTCCACGTCAGGCTCGAAGGTGCGGATGACGATCCTTTGGCGCTGCCGTTTCAGCAGCAGCGGCACATTCACCGCCGGATGTTCGTGGGTGGAGGTGATGACTTCATCGCCCGCCGCCCATGGCAAGCCGTTGAGCACAATGTTGATCCCCTCGGTGGCGGTGCCCGTCAGCGCCAGCTCCCGGGGTGAGACCTCCGGACCCAGCCAGGGGGCGAATTTTTCCTTGAAACGCCACCAGTCCGCCTTGTCGTGGCCGGCACTGGGATGGCACTCTTCGGCGTCGATCATTTCCTTCAGCTTTCGGATCGCCGGCAGCGGCGAGGCGCCCAAGCCGCCCGTGTTCAGATAGGCCACGTCCCTGTCCAGCAGGAACTGCCCCCGCACCAGTCGCCAGAAGTGCGCGGAATCGGGCCGCACGCCGTCGGCCCGCAGGATATCCTCCAGGCGCGGCCAGGCATGCAGGGCGCGTGTCGAGAGCGCACCGGCGGCGGCCGCGCCGCTCACCATGCGAACAAATTCCCGTCTCAACATCTCTTACCCCCTTTCGTCTTTCGAAGCTTGTCACCGGTGAATCATGGCCTTCGGCGCAACGTCATCGCCGCTTCACCATCGACAACACCTTCACAATCCACATCAGCGCATGTCGCCCGGACGGCCAGCTGAAAATCTGTCACGCACACGGCTGTCCAGCCGGAAGCGTACCGGGATACCGCCTCGCCGACCACGCGAAAGGCTTACAGGCGACGGATCTGCATGCCGCCGCTGAGCTCCAGGACGCTGCCCGTGGCATAGGCCAGGTCACCCCGGGCCAGGGCCCGCACGCAGCGGGCGACATCCCTGGGCTCGCCCCAGCGCAGCTGCGGCACCCGGCCGTCGGCCATGAGCCGGTCGTACATGGTCCGCTCCGGTGCCGGCATCTCCGCGGCGATGATGCCCGGCCGCACCTCGTACACCGCCACCCCCTCGCCGGCCAGACGATGGGCGAACACCTGGGCGGCCATGCTCAGACCCGCCTGGGAAATGCAATATTCCGGGCGGTCGGTGGACGACGCGCGGGCCGCAATGGACGTGATGAACACCATCATAGGCCGGTAATCGTCCAGGCGATGCATGTCGGCCACCATTTGGGTGGCGACCCGCCGGCCGAGAAAGAAGGGGCCGCGCAGGCCGGCGGCCAGTACAGCGTCGAATGTGTCCGGCTCCGCCGCCAGGATGTCCCGTCCCGGCGATGCGTCCGGTTCCGCGCGGCACACCAGGATATCGATGCGGCCGAGGTGGTCCATGACCGCCTGCACCAGGGTAACGTGGGTGTCCGGATCGGCCACGTCCGCCGCCAGGGGGAGGCACCGGCCACCCAGCCCTTCGATCTCGGCGCAAAGCGCCGCCAGTCCGGGCCGCTCCCCGTCGCCGGCCAGGGCAGGGGCCACGGCGGCGATATGGTATCCCTCCCGGGCCAGCTCCCGGGCGACGCTCCGGCCGATGCCACGGGCAGCACCGGTAACCAGGGCCACGGGTAGCTGAGCCATGATTCCTCCTTCCTGAATGTGGGGCGCGACCTGCCGCTATTATAGGCGGATGACAGGCCGAACACAAGGGGGGGCATTGGGGGTGCGCCGGCCGTGAGGGAACACAGGACCATTCGCCGCGCTCCCCCAAGCCTCCATTCATCACAAATATCGAACCTTTTCCATGCGAACATCGTTCTGTGATTCAGTTGTCGCCGGCACAAGCCTCGTCGCTTTTATTCTGGCCCGAAAGGCGAACCATCATGCGTCTGACTGTCGAACACCTGACCAAGATTTACACGGGCGGCAAAATCGGCCTGGACGACTTCAGCCTGGAACTGGGGTCGGGTATCCTGGGGCTGCTGGGCCCCAACGGTGCCGGCAAGTCCACCCTTATGCGCATCATCGCCACCGTGTCCCGGCCCACCGCCGGCCGGGTGCTCTGGAACGGCCGGGACATCCGCCGCCACCCCAACGCCCTGCGGCAGGACCTGGGCTATCTGCCCCAGGACTTTGGCGTGTACCCCCACCTCAACGCCGTGGAATTCCTCGAGTACATGGCTGCCGTCAAGGGCCTGAGCGGTGCCGGCACCCGCCGCCGCATCGAGGCATTGCTCGATCAACTGAACCTGCTGGTCGTCAGAAAACAGCCCGTGGGCACCTTCTCGGGGGGGATGCGCCAGCGCATCGGCATCGCCCAGGTGCTGCTCAATGACCCGGCCGTCCTCATCCTGGACGAGCCCACCGTCGGTCTTGACCCCGAGGAGCGGGTCCGTTTCCGGCAGTTGCTCTCCCACCTGGCCGGCGAGCGGGTGATCATCCTGTCGTCCCACATCGTGTCGGACATCGAGACCATCGCCGGTGACATCGCCATCATGAACAGCGGCCGCCTGCTGGAGCGCAACACGGTGGCGCGGATCCTGCGCCATGTGGAGAACCGGGTGTTTGAAGCGGACGTACCGCTGGCCGAGCTGGACCGGTTCAAGTCCGGCTACCTGGTGAGCAACCTGCTGCGGGAGGGCGAGGCCTGGCGGGTGCGCTACATCATCCGCAACTCCGACGCGCCCGGTGGACGGAATCCACAACCGGTCAAAACCACCCTGGAAGATGCCTATCTGTTCCTCACGAGGAACGCCAGCGAGGAGAGTCGCTGATGCGCATCATCTATCACATCGCCCGGGCCGACTTCCTGGAGCGGGTCCGCCGCTACAGCTTCCTCATCCTGCTGGGCATCTGCGCCACTATCGCCTACGCCATCATTCCGCCGGCGGGGGCGACGGAATCGGGCGTGGCCCTGGGCGACTACCGCGGCCTCAACAACTCGGCCTGGGTCGGCACCATGGCCGCCGTGATCAGCAGCGTCTACCTGTTTCTGGTGGGTTTCTACCTGGTTAACAACGCCGTCAAGCGCGACCAGGACACCCGCGTCGGCGAAATCGTGGCCGCCAGCCGCATCGGCAATTACGCCTATCTCGCCGGCAAGATGCTGAGCAATGTGGCGGTGCTGTGGTCCATGGTGCTGGTGGTGGAAGCGGTCATCTTCGTGGCTTACCTCGTCAAGCACGAGACGGGGAGCCTGGCGCCCGACAAGCTTTTCCTGCCGCTCCTCATCAACTCCGCCGCGCCCATTCTCCTCATGGCCGGCCTAGCCGTCTTCTGCGAGGCCTTCCACTGGCTCAAGCGCGGGGTGGTGAACGTGATCTACTACTTCCTGTGGATCTTCCTGCTCATGGCGCCCATGGAATTCTTTTCGGACGTGGACCTGCGCTCGCCGGCCGGACAAATGCTGGATATCTGCGGCTTCGCCACCTCCTATGAATCCTTTCGGCAGGAACTCCGGGCGCAGGACCCGGAATACAAGGGCAGTTTCAGCCTGAATTTTCCTCTGCTGGACCGGACGGACAAAACCTTCCTTTACCAGGGCAGCATCTTGACTTCCTACCCCTGGGCATACCGGTTCGTCTGGCTGCCGGCGATGCTGCTCTTGCTGGTGCCGGCGGCGCTGGCCTTCCACCGGTTCGATCCCGCCCGGTCGGGGCGGCGGGAATCCAAAGAAAAAAAGCCGCCGCGGGGTGAAGCGTCCCGTCCGTGGGAAACGGCCGGGATCGGGGCGATCTCCTTCGTCGACCTGCCGCCCGCCGGCCGGCGTTTCAGTATCCTCCGCCAGGTCAAGGCCGAGATGATCCTCCTGCTGCGGGGACGCGCCATCTGGTGGAAACTCGTCACCCTGGGGCTCTTCGTCGCCACGGCTTTCGCCCCCCTGACCATCGCCCACCAGGCCCTGCTCCCCACCCTGCTCTTCTTCCAGGTGCTCGTCTTCTCCGGCATGGGCTTTCGCGAGCGGGCCCACCGCACCCACGAGTACGTCTTCGCCGCCGCCTACCCGCTCCGCCGCCAGCTGCCGGCGGCCTGGCTGGCCGGCTTCGCCTGGGCGCTGGCCCTCTCCCTGCCCATCATGGCGCGCTGCCTGGTCACCGGGAACCTGTACGGCGCCTGGATGCCCGTCCTGGGCGCCATGGCTGTCAGCTCCCTCGCTCTATTCCTGGGTATTTTCACGGGCAGCGGGAAATTCTTTGAAGTCCTGTTCACCATGATCTGGTACGTGCTACTCAACGGCGCGCCGGCCCTGGATTTCGTGGGAGGCTATCCGGAATCATTTCAGCTGGGCGTTCCCCTCTATGTGCTCGGCGTCAGCCTGTTCTGCCTGTCGCTGTCATTCTTCCGCCGCTCGCGACAGATCCAGGCCGGCCTGGCCGGCTGAATCGTCCCCTTCCGATCCGGCGATCCGGCCGTACAGGTATTCGAATCGATGATTATTCCTGGTTATTGCTCTCGAGGAGAAGGGATCCCCTTACCCGGCGGGTTCTTCATCCGCCGGCCGCTTTTTCCGCCACGGCAGGGCGAACAGCTTGCGAAAGATAGATTCCCGGCGCTTGCGGCGGCCGCCGGGCAGGATATCCAGCCGCTCCAGAATGCCGTCCAAATCGACGTTTTCGGCCACTAGCCGGATAATCTCGCGGATCTTGACGCTCTCTTCCGGTTCCACCTTGTAGATCTTGTGGTGCATCATGGAGGCGATGCGGCCCGGCGAATAGTCGGTCTGGAACAGGGAAATGCCCAGTTTCTGGCAGGCCTCGGCCATGTGGTTCTTGCCGCTACTGACAGCGGCGGGCGTCGTGCCGCACAGGATCACCGCCCGGGGGCCCGTCTCCAGGGAGCCTGCCAGCTTGCGGGCCAGCAGGGCGTCCATGACGTCGCCCCGGGTGTGATGCACCAGCAGGATGCTGTCGGGTTTGGCGGCGATTTCCTTCATCACCGTCTCGACGTTCTCGAACGCGGCCACGTAGTCGGCGATGATGGCCTCGCCGCCGTTGGCCAGGTGGATGGTCTCGGCCTTCAGCTCGCGGTTGAGTACGCCAAGAGACGGCTTGGTCAGGGCGATGTTGTAGGGAATCCAGCCGAAGATGGGCACGTCCTGGCGGCGGAACCAGGGCTCCACCGCCGCCCGGACCTTGTCCATCTTGGCCGGCAATACGCGGTTCATGATGATGCCGAGAATGGGCACGTTTTCCTGCTGAAACAGGGCCCGGCAGAGGGTGAAGCGGTCGATGGTGCTGCCGATGCCGCCGTCGATGATGAGCAGGACGGGTGTCCCCAGCTGGGCCGCCACCGTGGCGTTGGACAGATCGAATACCGCGCCTACGCCGGGATGGCCCGTCCCCTCCACCACCACCAGGTCGTGCTTGGCAGCCAGGCGATGGTAGGCGCGCAGGATGCGCCGGGCGATGTAGCCTGGCTTGCCCGTGGCCAGGTAGTCCTCGGCCGCCCCCGACGCGGCCACGAAAGGTGCCGTGTAGCGCAGCGACAGCCCCAGGTGCAGCGCCTTCTCGATGAGATAGGAATCCTGGCCGACGGCGGTGCCGTCCAGCTGGGCCGACTTCTGGCCGATGGGTTTCATGAACGCCGCCCCGCGACCGAGCCGCTCGTTGAGGGCCGCCAAGAGGCCCAGGCTCAGGGTGGTCTTGCCGGCGTCCCTGTCGGCGCCGGCCAGGTAAATGCCCTTGGGTTGCTTCATGAGCCCTCCATCCCCCGCGGTGATGTCGCCGGGCGCATCCGCCGCCTGATTCCGTCCGACGGGAATCGTATCCGACGGATTGTACCACGTGACCGGCCGGGGGGAACGGTTTCTTTCATTCCCCCGTTAGGTGCAAAAAATGTGGAAATGATTCATTCGAAGGAGTGCCATGTCTTTCCGGCCCGGACCGGTCCCGATAAAAGTGGCTAGTTCACAGGCTTGTCCAGCCGTTCGGCCAGCCATGGCGCCAGCAGCTCACCGACGTTGAAATCGCCGTGGCCGCCGCCGAGCACGCGGTGGTACGTCACCGCATAGCCGGCCGCCCGCAAGGCATCGACAAAGGCGTCGGTGTCGGCGATACCCACCGCCCGGTCGGCGGTGCCGTGGATGACCAGGTAGCGCAGGTCCTTCCCCTGCCCCACGAACCGCCGCATGTCGTTCTCCGGCGTGTCATCGCCCGGGGGTACGGGTGTGCCCGATACGCAGACAGCGGCGTCGAACAGTGCGGAGTGGCCGAAAGCGAGTCGCCACACGCCGTAGCCGCCCATGGAAAAGCCGCTGACGACGGTCCGGCGGATGGTGAACATCCCCTTGACCAGGCGCACCAGGTCCACCGCGTCCTGCTCCGACGCGCCCATCCACCAGTCGCTGAGGCCGCGTCCGCGCGGGGCCACGAACAGGAGTTGTCTTCCGGCGAACAACCTCGCCGCCGCGCGCACGAAGCCCGTTTCGTCCACGCCGCTGCCGTGCAGGGCCACCACCAGGTCCACAGGTTTCTTGGGATCGAAACCCTCAGGGATCACCAGCGAGAACGGCTGGAGGCTGCCGTCCCGGGGCGAGGCGAACGCCGCCAACAGGTAGCCGGGCCGGGAATACACGAACCCATGGGTCTCATATTCCTTCTGCAGCCGCGCCAGATCCATCAGCTGCGTGTGGACGGCCGCCAGGTCGTCCCGCCCGGTGAAGCGCCCGATCTCGTCCCGCAGCCGCGTCAGCCGGTAGCGGAGGGTGTCGCGGCTGGTGGCTGTGATGGGGTCCGTCTTTTCCGCGACCGGTGCAGCCAGCAATTTCTCCACCTTGGCCAGCAGGTCCAGATCGTAGCGCAGGAAGTCGTCCGCCCAGGCCACCTTGCCGTTCAGGGCGGCCCGCAGAGTCAGCCGGCCGGCACCGGCGGGGAGACTCAGCTTTCCTTCCAGCCAGGTCCGGCCCACCGGCAGTTCATGGGTGACGGCCTCCTCGGCGAGAACACGGCCCGCTTCGTCCAGCACCTTCAGGCGTGTCACCACCTTGCCTTCCTCAGGATTCCACACCGCCAGGCGCCAGGGGACGTCCGCCGCGGTGACCAGCCGCTGCGGCAGCACGCCGGCGGCGGTCAGGGGCGACGTCAGCGAGGGGGTGAGGATCACCGGCGCATAGCGGCGGACGTTGACCCGTTCCGAATCGAAATGGTCATCGTCCATGTACTGGAGGATCCGCCGCGTGCCGTCGTCGTTCTGGCTGATGTAGACCATATTGAGGCCGAATTTCTTCTCCAGCAGCGGATGAAAGGGATAGAGGTGCTGCCAGGGGATGGTGATGTGGTAGCGGGCGACGCCGGCGGCGGGGTCCGTCTCGATGCGGGGCCGCAGTTCGTCGACGGGTCGCAGGGAATAGGTGTTGTCGTGGTTGATGAGGACAGCCTGGGGTTGCCCCTTCTCCAGGCAGAAGCCGTAGGCGTGGAACCGGTCGCTGTAGGCGTCGCGGAAATCCCCGGGCGCCGTGAAAGTGATGGTGAAGCCGTCACCGTAACGCCAGGCGCGGTGGCCGTCCCTGAAATGGTTGTCCCGCACTTCGGCCCTGATTTTCAGCTGCGCATAGTCATACGAGAGCTGAACCTTCACCCGCGGCAGGTCGGTCTCGCCCGCCAGTTCCAGATCGGTCCACTCCCCCGCCTTGAGGGTGATGGCCTTCCCCTCCATCTCACGCACGGCGTTGCGCCGGACGGCATGGTGGAGTTCGCGGTATTCCCTGCGGGAGCGGATGGTGTCGAAATCGGCGTCCCGGTCCAGCTGCGGATAATTGGCGAAGCCGGCCCGGACGGCCCGGCCCAGCCAGTCAAACGCGGCCGCCGGCTGCTGCGCCAGGGAATGCAGGCCGGCCAGGATGACCATGAGGTCCGTGTTCTCCGGTTCGTTGGCCTGAAGACCCCGGGCGAATTCGATGGCCGCCCCGTAGTCCCCGGCGGCGTGCAGTTCGTGCAGCCGGGCCATGTCCGCCCGCGTCACCGCCGCCGCCAGGCCGGCGCCCATCACCAGCAGCCACAGAAATATCCAGCCGCGCCACACATTTTTTCCACCCATATATCCCGCTCTCCCTTGTTGAGCATTCATCGGCCGTCGCTGGTACCCGGGCGGAATCGCCCAGTGTGTGCCGCGCTCCTAGTATACTGCTTCCTACCAACAAAAAACGTTTCTCCCGGGTTCAGATTCCGATCCCGACGCCATCATGATCGAGAGCGACCGGACATATCCCGGCGTCCGCGGGCGCTGGTTCCAGGTCGCCTACACCTGGGAGGGCAAGGAGATCTTCGGCGTGATGTATCACGTCACCAACCGGAATTACATCTGGGAGATCAGGTACATCGCCCGGGTCGACTCATTCGATGAAGAGGAATGCGAGGGGATCATCCGCTCCGTCCAGATCAGATCAGTGTGGTGATCACCAGAACCACTGTCGTCATCCCCAGCCAGCATTCTTCAGCCAAATCATTCACGGACTCATCGGCGACCGACGGCCCCGACGTGCATACACCGGAAGACGTAGCGTCTATTCGGTCTGAAATTCGTAGGCAACCGCCCATTTCACCATCTGGTCGATCTCGGACGGGTGCTCCTCCAGCCAGGCCTGGATGCCGGGATCATCGGCCAGCCGGAAAATATGATACACAAAGGGCTCCACGAAATTTTTCTTCTCCAGCTCGATGAAGAACGGCGCGTAGTATTGCCAGGCGAAGCCTTCCTTATTCTCCTTCTCGGAGATCGAACCCATGATTGAGAACATGGTTTCCAGTTCTCCAACGATATACTCGATGGGCTGCTTGGGCTCCTTGTCCGATGCGTAGCGCAGGGCACTCGCCAGCGACAGGGTTGTACTGAGGGCGATGAAGTCGCCGTCATACTTGGGCTCATCCGTCGACACAAAAATGGAGATTTCTCCGGAATTCTGCTTGGACACACCGGCGCTGATCAGCTGCTGGACGGCCATGGCCGCCTGACCCGAGCGGGGGGAGTCCGGTTCCAGAAGGAGAAACCGGCAATACGCCAGGAGGGCCGGGATGCGGTAGCCATCCTCGGCATACAGGGTGGCCAGGGCAAGATGACTGCTGGGGTGGGTGGGCCGGGACAGCATGGCTTTTTTCAGATGGGCCATGGCCTGCTCCTTTTGCTTCAAGCCTCTGTAGGTAACAGCCAGATTGTAATGAAGCAGGTGATCATCGGACGCCAGGCGCAAACCTTCCTCGTAGGCGGCGACGGCCTCCTGGGGCCTGGCCAGTCCATCCAGGCAGGAGCCGATTTGCATATAGATTGCGGGTAACATATCAGACTGGTAGGTGGCGGCCTGGCGGGCAGCATCGAGACTTTTCTGGTACTCGCCCATCTTGAAATAGGCGTAACTCATCTCGTAGAATATCAAGTGATTGGATGGGCTGAGCGCGAGGGCTTCTTCATATTTCCGGATCGCCCCCGGGTAATCACCCTGATCATGCAATCTGACCCCTTCCGCCACCCGTTCGCGTGCTTCGGCGGATAGCGGGACCGACGTCTTCACCGGCTCCACCGTCCGCGTCCTCGTGGCACAGCCCATCATCACCAAAACCAGCATCCACACAGACAGTTGTTTCATGATCACTCCCCCTGCTGTATTATTCCTGACAGCCGAACAGCTCCCGCCCACATTCTCCGCTTTTCTTTCCGTTTACAGATTCGACACCCATCAATGGGGGAAAGTTCAATCTCCAATCCTTGGAGGATTTACATGGATCGGGGCAATTGCCATGCATCCGGAGGAATTCCAATCCCGAATGCCCATCTCTTATCGTATCCGGATGATGAAATACCCCCGAATCGACATCATGTTCATCTTCGGCAGAACATGGGAGGATTTAGTTTTCGCCGCGCCACCGTGGGCCAGACAGGACGCATCATGAATCCTTCTCGACTGTAATAAAGGATCCTCACGACGCTCTTGAATGACTGTCGAGGATTTGAAGCAGGCCGGCTCCGGGCGGCGCTGAAACACCCTCCGTCATCCCCAGCCGCGGAGCAAACGAAACAATGCCATGGCCGGCATTTTCATCAGCGTGCGGCTAACAATTGCTTCTTGTTCTTCTTCCACCACGATTTCCATTGGGATCGGTCAGTCCCGAAGGTCATGCCGGTGATTTTCCGCAATGCGTCGGCGGCGGCTTCTGTAATAGAGGTATTTTTTTCCTTCAGAACGTTGATCAGCGGCTCGACCGCCCGTATATCACCGATATCGCCCAGGGCGACCACCACAGCCTTTCTCACCGACCGCTCCTTGTCTTTCAGCGTGCGAATGAGCGGCTCCACTGCTCCCCGGTCCCCGATGTTGCCCAGCGCCGTCGCCGCCTCCTGACGCACGGAAATAACCGGATCCCGGAGCGTAAAGGAAAGGGCATCCACCGCCTCTGTTGACGTCAATTGGCCCAGGTAATGGGCGGCCCGCTGGCGGATTTCGCCTTTCTCATCCTTGAGCGCGCTGATCAAATGGGGAACCGCAGCGGCGTCAAGATGGGCCTTCAGGGTGATCTCCGCCGCCGGACGGAGGCGGCTCATGGACATCACGTACAGCAAGGGTACCACGGCGCGGGCGTCATGATAGTCACGCAAGGCAACAATGGCATTGCTTTTCACCTCATGAGCAGGATCCTGCAGGGCGGAGATCAGTACGGCCACCATCTGGGGTTCTTTCTGCCGGCCGGCCAGTTCCACTGCCAGAGTCCTGACCAGATCATTGGTATCCGAGAGGGCGGACGACAGCCTGTCCAGGGACACTGGTTCCTGGATAGCGGCCAGGGATTCCGCAACCTCCTTCCGGGCCTGTTTGTCGGTTTTAACAACGGCGAGAAGAGGGCCGACGCTGGCCGGATCCTTCAGTTTGCCCAAAGCACGTATTGCATCACGCCGGATCTCACGTTTGGCATCATCCAGGCAGACGATGAGCGCCGCTGTCGCCCGGCGGTCGCCAAGCTCACCCAGGGCCTGAATCGCCGCCAGCCGGACAGTAACACTCTTGTCGTTCAGCTTCCCGCAGATCGGCTCCACCGCAGCCGGGTCCTTCATCTTGGCCAGCTGGCCCATGATGGCCGTCTGCACCTTTTCATCCGGATCGTTCAATGCGGCCAGCAAACCCTCCGTCGCCCGCGGATCATCGATGGCCTGCAGTTTCTCCATGGCCAGCTTGCGAATATCCTGATCGATATCACGGACGGCCTCCACCAGGCAGGGGATCACGACTGGATCGTTAATTCCGGCCAGCGCGTTGATGACGTTCTTGCGCACGCCCGGCTTCTCATGCTGCAGGTAGCCCCGCAATTCCGGAACGGCCGCCGGATCACGGATCTCGGCCAGCGCCACGGCGGCGGCCTCCTGGATCTTTGTGTTGTTGTCTTCCAGCAAGGGCAGCAGTATCTTCACGGAACGAACATCGGGCAGCTTCTGCAGGGATGACAGGGCCGCGAGGCGGATGTTGGCGTCCTTGTCCTCGAGAACCCGCAGAAGAGGTTCCACGGCGGAGGTATCCCCGAATCCGCCGAGACTTTCCGCCGCCGCCCGCCGGACATTGGCCGCCGGATCCTGCAGCATGGAAATGCATTTTCGTGCATGTATTGGATCGTGCAGTTTGCCCAGGGAATGCACCGCCGTTTCCCGAACAGCCGGCTCCTTGTCTTTGAGAAGCCGGAGCAGGGAATCGCCGGCCGCCGGATCACCGATCTCCCCCAGAATCCTCGCCGCCAGACGGCGGGTATCCTCGTTTTTATCCTTGCACAACGACAGCAGAACGGGAACGGATTGGGGATCCTTGATCTTCCCCAAAGATACCGCCGCTGCCGCCCGGATGGCCCCATCCTTCTGCAAGGCATGGAGCAGGGCATTGACGACGGCATCGTCGCCATGACTGGCCAGTTCGATGGCGCAGGCCCGCCGGATGGAGGCATCCGCATCTTTCAATCCCGTCAGCAATACATTCTTCCCCCAAACCCGGGTGATCATCTCCAGCAGATTCCGCTTAAAATCGGCATTTTGCAGGGCTTGCCCGAAAGGCGCATCGTTGGGAGTATTATAGGAACCAACCGAAATACTGGACGGTGTATCGCGACGCCCGCCGAACTTTTTGGTCATGACCTCACGTTCACCGAGAGAAAAAATCATCTGGATATCGAGCTTGGCGCCCGAATAATGGGTTGAGCCGCCGAATCCCGTGGGAATAACGGAATATTGCTCGGTGAGAGCGTTACCCTCGATGATGATGGCAAAGACGACTTCGTCCTCCCCGCTTGCGCCACCCGTCAGGGTGATGCCGGCCAGCTTGAACAGTTTCCGGGTTTCCTCTTCAATAGGCAAGCGTACGTCTGGCGCCTTTTTATATGACTGATTCAGAATCAGACGAACACTTCGGGCGGCTCGCAGCACCTGCAGATCAGGGTCCGTTGGAGATTCAGCCACCCCGACACCGAGAATTACCCCAAAAATAATGCACCATACGACTGCTTGCTTCATGACTACCCTCCCACTGTGATGGCTTGAACCGATGGGAACCAATAGCTGTCTGTGGATATTCTAAAAAACGCCGCAGCATCCAGCAGACTCATAGACGACTTTCCGATGCCGGGTGTCACCGGATCTTTATTGCCCGTCGAAAACACATCATTCCTAACCGCGAGATGAATGTGCGGTGTCCGGGCAGGAGTTTTTTAGCCGAGAACAGTAATATTTTAGCTGAATTATACGTCCGAAAATGGACAGCTTCAAGCACTATATGGTCATGGCATGCAGGTATATTTTGATCCTGTATTGTTTTTATAATGAAGATAGTGACAGGTAGAGCGCCTGGCAGTAGCACAAAGAGGTCGACACCTCAGCCCACCTTCCTCAGGCCGCCGGGACAAGCCCGGCGGGGAGCGCGTGGTGGTGGTTTCATTTCCCGAATATGCCACCGGCTCGCTAAAACAAAGCGGCGCTCCGCGCCGCATTCCTACACGTCGCCCATTTTCGTAAAGCTGTCGGGACAGGGATGATGTTTATGGAGTGAGCAGCGGAGCTGCGCTTTGGCGATCACGGTCCGGCGGTAGCTGCGCTCTGGCGCCGTGGCACGGCAACCCGCTGTGCCTGTGCAGCG
>JAFGRT010000050.1 GCA_016935015.1 Acidobacteriota bacterium
CCCCCCCGGATGCGGCCGGCACTGAAGGCCGCGGAACGGACCACGTGGAGGGCCGGATACACCACCAGCCAGGCGGGATTGCCCGTCCGCCGCACCACCCCCATCGTCCGCCAGCCCATTCCGGCGAGCAGCCCCGCCGGCACCAGCAGGCTCCACCCGCCCAGGGCCGGATAGAACAGCGGCGTCAGCACCGTTAGCAGCAGCAGCCAGTGGATGATATCCACATCCACCAGGAGACGCGGCGAACCGGCAAAGGAAAATTCCAGCGGTTTTGTAATGAACGTCTTGATGCGGATATAGTTCCGCCGCTGTGGCTGACGACGCAGCAGCCGGGGCTGCCAGCGTCCGTAGGTGTAGAACTGGCGGCACAATTGGCGCAGCGTCAGCCGCGGTTGGTGAAAAACCTCCGCGGCCGGTTCGAAAAACAGGGCATGGCCGTTGGCGAGAGTCCGCCAGCACATGTCGAAATCTCCCCCGCTGGGCAGGGTTTCGTCGAACAATCCAACTTCTGTGAGCACATCCTTGCGATACAGGATGTTGGCGGTGACCAGTCCGCCCGACAGGAAGGTCTGGGGTGAACGAATGACCAGCCCCCGCGCCTGGGGATAAGACAGGAATCCGGCGACGGCACCGAAACGCCCCACCCAGGTATCGGCCGGCCGGGGGAGCACCTGGCCACCCACGCCCGCCACGCCTTGCGCCTGTAGCGTCGCCACCAAACGGGCCACGGTGTCCGGCGGCAGCACGCAGTCGGCATCGGTGAAATAGACCAGCGAACCACGGGCGGCCCGCAGCCCCATGTTGCGGGCGACGTATGAACCGCGCCGCTCTTCGCGCAGCAACCGGACGGCGAACGGTTCGAGCCGCTGGATGGTTTCGTCCGTGGAGCCGTTGTCCACGACGATGATCTCGCCGACCGGGTAGGTCTGCGCCTGCAAGGAGGCTACGCAGTCCGCGATGGTATCCGCCCCGTTGCGAACGGGGACGATGACGGACAGGAAAGGCGGCGGCGCATCCTGTTGCAGCGGCGGGTTGTCAGCGTGGGCATCACTCATGAATCGTTCCGGAAACATCGGCCTTTCTGTCCGGCAGTTTCCCCGCATTACAGGTGGCACGTTTCCGGCCTCGCACGATCAGCGACACGGCACATCAGCCGAATTGGTTGATCGGTTCGGTTCAGACGGACGGGGATTGTCCACCGACGACGAATTTCTCCACGGTGCAGGATTCCGGGATCATGTACTGATACGGACACAACCGGCAGAACTCGATGCTATCCCGGGATTTCACGTAATCGCGGCGAAACCGGTGGGCGGCTTCACCCTGCCAGATCTCCCCGAAGGAAGCGTCCTTGAGGTTGCCGAATGGATAGAGGTACTGGTGATCGAACTCGCAGCCGACGATCTCCCCATCGGAAAAGAGGGTCGCCTGGTTCCAGGGGAAAGAGCAGCGCCGCTTGCGGCGGCGGGGGACGATGGTGCCCTCTTCCTCGTTGACGGCGTAGCGATGGTATTTTTTCTCTTCCGGCATGATGTCGAAGAGCACGGTCTTCATGTCCTGGGACGGGTTCAGGGTCTTCAGGGTCAGGATATCCACACCCAGCTCGGCGGCAAGTTTTTTTAATTGAGTAATTTGGTGCTCGTTCTGCCGGGTCACCACCATCCGCAGATTCAGTATCGGCTCACGGAGTCCCATGTCCTTTTTCAGGGCGACCATGCGCCGGGTGAAGTCGATGAGCCGCTCTAGCTGACCTTTTTTTCGGAAGGCGCTGTAGGTCGCCTGGTCCACGCCGTCGATGGCGATGATGAGCATGTCCAGGCCGGAGGCCACGAGGCGGCGCAGGTAGTCGTCATCACGAGGTACGTTGGCGTTGGTGCTGGTGATGACGATGATGTTTTTCTGCTTGGCGTAGGTGATCATCTCCGGCAGCCGGGGATGCAGCAGCGGCTCGCCCCAGGACCATACCCGCAGGAACAGGGCGTAATCCCCGACGGCGTCGATGAACTTTTTGTACACGTCCAGATCCAGCGGTCCCTTGGCCCGTTTGGCCTCGGGATCGATGGCCGGGCAGCCCGGGCATTGCAGGTTGCAGCCGAAAAACGGTTCCACCTGCAGTTTGTAAGGCATGCCCAACACCCGCGGAATGTAAAACAGGCGATTGAATTGAATCAGGATATAGTTCCAGATTTTTTTCAGGGGAATGTGCGGCACGTCGTACCAGGCCATTTCCAGTTGAATGATGAAGCGGCGTCGCAGGATTAGGTGAGCCAGCGTTTTCAGTTCACTGATTTTGCTCAATTTTGGGTTACCTCTGGTGGTGGAATGCGTCCGGCCGTTCGAAAGCCCTTCATTGTGGATGCCATCGTAGCGTTTTTTGGCGAAGATGGCAATTGTTTATCCGGAGATATCGGCGGCACTCATGCTGGCCCGGATCGGGCCGACTGATGGCCCAAGAAACAGGGCTTGGAATCCCGACCGGCAGGTTTTTTGGGGGGGGGGGACGCCGGGTGTAGCCCACGCGCCTGCTTGCCCCTCACGGGGCGGGAAGGCTCCAGCCTGCAAAAATGACCCGGGTGCCGATCGGTGTGGCTGAGCGGCCGGCGAGCGGCGCGGTGCTTGCCTTCCGCCAGCAACGTTACCGGCGCATCGTCCGACCGATTCGCCTGTTAGGCCCCGTCTTGACCGGGTCGTCCGCGTGTCATCCCATAAGACGCAATGAACAGGCCGGCAAACACCAGGTCGGCCGCCGCCGCCCCGAGCCACATGCCGCCAACTCGTCCTGCAACGTACAGCCACGGTATCAGGATGACCGCGGACGCCTTCTCCAGCACCGACACCAGCATCATCGGGCGGTATCGGATCGGGGCTGTCGACAGCACAAGAAACAGAACCTGCCACGTCAGATCGAGACTTAACCATGCATAGAAATAGACAGGATGCCTGGCACCCGGCGCCAATTGCGACTCCGAAAAGAACATCGGCGCCAATACCACGAAGCCATAGATCCCGGCAATACGGAACACCCATCGAGCAAAGACCATCATTCCATCCCCATGTCGCAGAGTAATGACCTTTAACCGCGTTGATTCCCCCGACGATCGTGACCCGAAGGTTCTTCATGGCGCCTACCATCGTCATGGCCGGTCGGGGAGCGGCGTTCGTCCGTTATTCACTTCGCAATGTGTCCACCGGCTTTTCTCCGGCGGCGCGCCAGCCCTGAAAGATCACGGCGGTCATGGCGATGAGCACCGCCGCCAGCATGGCGAAGATGAAGACCGGCGCCTCCGGCTGGACGCGGTAGGCGAAATCCTGCAGCCAGCGCTCCATGGCCGCCCAGGCGGCGGGGATGGCCATCAGGCCGGCCAGCACCACCAGCAGGATGAAGTTGCGGGACAGCAGCAGGACGATACTGGCCGGCGACGCGCCCAGCACCCGTCGAATGCCGATCTCCTTGCGTCGCAGCCGGGTGATGAACGTCACCAGGCCGAACAGCCCCAGAAAGGCAACACTGATGCCGAGGGACGTGATGATGGCCAGCAGGCGCCCCATCTCCTCCTCGTAGCGGTAGACCTTGCCGAAAGCTTCATCGAGGAAATAATACTCAAAAGGCGCCTCGGGAAAGTGGCTCTGCCATACGTCACGGACATGCTCCATGGCCGCACCCGCCTGCTGGCGGTCGATGGCCACCGTCAACACGCGGAAGAGTGAGTTCTCGATGTCGAGGATAAGAGGCTCCGTGGCCTCCTTCATGCCCATGAAGTGAAAATCGGCCGTCACGCCCACCACCTGCTTGGTCTCGCGGTGATAATGGGCGAAAAATGACCGGCCCAGCAGGGCTTCGGGGTGGACGCCCATTTCGCGGGCGCCGGCCTCGTTCACCAGGTAGGCGGTGGCGACGTCGTCGCCCCGTTCCCGGTCGAAGGGCCGCCCCGCCACCATCCGGATCCCGTACAACGCCAGGAAGTCCTCGTCCACCGTCAGCACCTTGAGACGGTTCTCCCAGGCCCCCTCCTCCGCCCCCGCCGACCGGAGGTAATAGCCGCCCATGATGGGCTCGCCCGGCACCGACGAGGAAACGGTGGCGCCGAGGATCCCCGGGTGACTCCGGAAATCGGCCTTGATGGCCTCGTAATCCTTGCGCAGATGGGCCTGGTCGCTCCGGACCTCCAGGATCAGCTTCTGCTCCCGGTCGAAGCCCAGGGATTTGCCTTTCATGAACTCCAGCTGGTGAAAGACCACCAGCGTGCACACCACCAGGAAGATGGCCACGGCGAACTGCCCCACCACCAGCAGCCGCTGCACCGCCGAGCCGCGTGCGCCGGGCGCCAGCTCGTTGCGCAGCATGGTCACCGGCCGGAAGGCCGACAGCACCAGGGCCGGGTAGGCGCCGGCCGCCAGCCCCACCACCAGGAACAGGCCCAGCAGGGCGGCCAGGATGACGGGCGTCCGGATCTGGTCCAGCGACAGCTCTGTCCCGGCCATTTCGTTGAAATACTGCAGCAACAGCGACAGGAAGCCGATGGAGAGCGCGAAGGCCAGCAGCGTGACGATGTACGATTCGCTGAGAAACTGCAGGATAAGGTCGAACCGGCGGCCGCCCACCGTCTTGCGGATGCCCACCTCCCGCGTCCGGGTGACGGACAGGGTAGCCGACAGGTTCACGAAGTTGAGCACGCCCACCAGCAGGATGAGCAGGGCGGCAATGGAATAAATGTACAGGTACTGGACATTGCCCGGGGTTTCCGGTTCCTGCCGCAGGGTCGTGCCCATATGGATGGAGCGGACGGGCTGCATGTGGTATTCCGCCACCGGCAGCTCCCTCTCTACTTGGGCCTTGTAGAAGGCCTTATATTCTTCGGCGAACGGGATGAGTTGTTTCTCGAATTCCTGCGGATCGACACCCGGCCGCAGCTTGACATAGGTATACTGGGTATGGGGATTCATCCATTCGGTGTTGAGTTTCGTGCGATGCTGGAGCATGGTGTCCATGGACACGAGCAGGTCCATCTTCAGGTGAGTGTTTGGGGGCGGGTCCGCCATCACCCCCGTCACCTGAAAATCCTCCGTCACGGCGCCGCCACCTTCCCAGTCGTAGTCGAGCTCCAGGCGAAGGGTGCGGCCCAAGGGTGGGAGACCGCCGAAATAGCGATCGGCGGCCGAAGCCGTGAGGACCACCCGGCGCGGCCCGGCCAGGGCCTGCCGGACATTCCCCTCGAGCATAGGCAGGCTGAAAATGCGGAAGATGTCCGGATCGGCAAAATAGACCCGTTTTTCGAAAAACCGCCGGTCGCCCTGCACCGCCAGTACGTGCCCGGCATTCTCCAAGGGCGGGATGACCCGGGCCACGGCCTCGGCCTGGGGCAGATTGTCCCTGATCCGCACCGCCAGGGGGCTGGGTGTGGTGGCCATGCTGAAATCGCCCACCTGGTTGACCCGTCGGTGGGATAACCGGTAGATTCGCTCGCTGTCGGGATGATAGGTGTCGTAGGTCAGTTCGTTGACGGCGTAAAAGATCACCACCATGCTGCAGGCAATGCCGGCGGCCAGACCGAACACCTTGATGAGGAAGAACCCTTTGTTCTTGAGCAGATGGCGGGCAGTCATACCCAGGTAGTTCTTCAGCATCCGAAACTGCCAGAACAGACCGTGGAGAAAAAAGCCGGGCAGGGATTTGAGGATTTGCCACCAGATCCAGGCGCGGGCGTAACCGGGTCCCCGCGTGGCGGCCTTGCGCCGATAGAGTTCCTCGAAACAGCCGTCGATATAATCGGCGTCACGGGCCGACACCAGCCGCCGCAGAATCCGGAAGGTCAGGTATTTGTCTTTGTTTTCCGTGGTCATGCGGTTCACTCCTTGTCTTTCCGCAGGGTTCTTGTCCGATGTTCATTTTCGTAGTGCACGTTTCCTGGCCAGGTCCAGTGCTGTGCCTGATTCACCGCTTCCCACCTGATCATGGGTATCCACTCTTGCCCTCACTATTGGAGGGACGGGGTGTAGATCACCCGTGCCGTCCCTCGGCCGCCCTCACCCGGAGCCCGTCTCTCACTCGCCGCCGGCCGATTCGTCCCGCGGGGCGGAGAAACCCGCCCACATCACCCGCTGCATGCCCTGCAATTCCTCCAGCGCCGCGTAGCCCTTCCGGGTCAGCCGGTAGAACTTGATGGGCTTCTTGCTGGTGAAGTTGCGGTTGCGATCGCTGTACGCTTCGACGTAGCCATTGATATCCAACCGGTTAAGGGGGGCGTAAATGGTGCCCACGGCGTAGGTTTTGCCGGTATAGCGACGGATCTCGTCCTGGATGGTGATCAGGTACGCGTCTTCTTGCAAGTTGTGGATGGCCAGCAGGATCTGCTCCTCTTTACGCGTTAGTTCGCTCATCGCTTTCTCCCTGATTTGATTCGGATTGTATTCATTTTTTCGTGATTCGTTCTTAGCACTTCGAATTTCTGGAATTGTTTTACGGCGATCACTTCGAAATGTTCAAAATAATTGTTAATTTTTCACAAGTGTGAATTGCGCAGCGGTCTTCTACCGGAAGACGATGACATACATCGATGTTGGAAAGGAACAAATTCCGGGTTTGGTAAACCTGGACGACTCCCGCTTTTTGCGTGGTCGCCTTCTGCCGGAAGGCGGTTCTTCTTCATTGCGGTGTTCCCCGCGCCCGGCAGGCGCGGGCTACGGGCGCGGGCTACGGACGCACGCCACGTGCGTAGCCGCCTTCTGCCGGAAGGCGGTCTGTATTGTTCAGTTTCGGGAAGACCCGCGCCCGGCAGGCG
>JAFGRT010000051.1 GCA_016935015.1 Acidobacteriota bacterium
ACTATCTGGAACTGAAGTACATGCCCCTGGATCTGCTGCGCGACGATCCCCGGTTTCAGGCCATCCTCGCCCGGCAGCAGGCGGCGTATGAAGAAAACCTGAAGAAATACGGTGACCTCTGAGGACAGAGCGTATTCCGGTTTACCGTGGGCTCCCCGCGCCTCCCCACGGCTGCTTAGGCCGGTCATGGTTTCGCCAGCGGAGAACAACACCCCGGCGACCGGTCCGCCGATCCTTTTATTCCCTGTATGACCGACAATTTCACACCCTCAACCGGACAGAACGGCCAGCAGGTGCTGAAGTTCATCCTCGATCTCGTCGGGATCGGCCACGGTGGCGGAAATTTCTTCGCGCAGGTAGTCGCGGTAGCGTTTCCGGATGCGGTGGATCCAGACCTTGACAGCCCCGACCGTAGTGCCCAGGTCACGGGCCAGTCCGGCGTATGGCTCACCGTTCAGAGTGTCGTCGATGGCGAACCGCAGGCGCGCAAACAGTTCGCCCTTTCCCAGCTCATTATAATAGTCTTTCAAACGGACCCGCACCGCCGTCAGCAGGGTGACACCCCACTGCCGTTCGTACGCCTCCTCCGGTGTCAGCACCTTGTCGTCCACCAGTGAAACCGCACGTTCGTCGAACAGGATGTCGATGGATTCATGGTTCACATCGCCCGCCCGCTTGAGGGCGTGTTCCCGCTGCCACTCGTTGGCGATAAAGTGCTTCAGCGCGGCGATGAGGAACGTCCGGAAGCGGCCCTTCTCTCTCTGGTAATCTTTCAGATAATGCTTTTCCAGCAACCGGGTGAAGAAGCCCTGGGTCAGGTCCTGGGCTTCCGGGTGGGAATAGCCCTTGCGGCGGATGTAAGCGTAGAGCGGCGGCCAGTAGGTTTGGCACAGTGAGGCCATCGCCTCCCGGGCTGACGGTTCGGCGGTATCCCGGGCGGCGACGACGATGCGCCATCTGGTGGTCCTGAATCTGAAGGTCTGGTAGTCTTCCGTTGCACTCAATGCCCCCTCCCCCTGGATGGATCAGTTTGGTCATTTTTGTCAGTATAGCACCAGGGTAGAGAGGTGAAAACGATTAAATGAACAGGGGATCCAGGCTGGCCCGGGATCCCCTGTAAGTTACTTCTGGAGCTCCTTTTGCGGGTGCAGTTCCGGCCAGATCACCGGAAACACCCGGTGGGTGAATGTGCGATACAGGTTCTGCATGCTGAAAAAATGAGGATCGAAAACGGGTTGCCCCGTGGAGATATCGATGTTGCCCGACTCGCCCAGGGGGAAAAGGCTCTCGATGCGCTGCACGCCCCACGGCCCGATTTCCAGGCAATGGGCGTAGGTGGACCGGTTGCTCCACGGCATTCGATCCAGTTCCCCCAGGAAATCATGCCGGAACACGATGTTCCAGCGGGAAAAATCCCAGGGGCAACCGCCCAGTTCGGCCAGGACGTTGTCCAGGGCCAGCACGATGATCTCCTCCACGTTCTGAGGCTTGCCGCTGCCGGACTGGTCCAGGAACCAGTCATAGGTGGTACTGGTTTCCGATGAGGGATCGGCCAGGGCATGGAGCAGCACATTGAAAAGTACACCTGGGTAGTGGTCGTCATACGACATTGAGCCGGTATCCAGTTCGTCTTCGAAGGTCAGCCGCAACACCTCCCGGATCCAGGCGTCCTTGAGCACCCATGTATCGCAGAGGGTCTCGCCGGATACCCAGTCGTCGACAGTGCAACAGGTAAAATGGCTGTCCCAGCCGTCCAGCATGGCCAGGGCCGCCATCCGCTCCGCGGTTGGGTGGGCCAGGACGGCTGAGGCAAAGGTGTCCTTGACGAACACCCAGTCGTCGCCGCCGTCAAAGCAACTGAAGGTGGCCGCGATGTTACAGGCCTGGTCCCGCAGTTGCTCGAAAGTCAGGTTGTCCTGGTCCGACAGTATTTCATTTACCAAATTGGCGCGATGGGCAGAACCGAACTGGTAGGGGATGTTCCACTGGCAGTTGTCGTAATCGGCCCGGCTCTTGTTGTTCCATCCGCAGAAATACCCTTGCCCGGGGTTGACACCGTACGGTCGCGGAACCAGGGTCACCGGCTCGGGCCACTCCTGGGAACCGTTCCCCAACTGGACGAACCGGGGGTCCACGCCCGCGGGACGCACCGGATCCCGGCCGGCCATCCGGTAAGCGATGTTGTCCTGGTAATCGGCCGAAAGGACATGTTGGCTGGCCGCCAGTTTATCCACACCGGCGGCGAACCGGCGGATATCGGCGCCGCCGCGGCCCATTTCGAACAAGGCCCGGATATGGTCAAATTCATAGCCCCAGTGCGCATAGCGCCAGCCGAGAATGATCCCGCCCGGCTCATCCGGGTCATACGGCATGGGGTGTATCACCGGTCCATGAGAAGTCCTATAGACAGGTAGAATGAAATCCGTTCCGCCGGCTACGGGGATCGTTTCCACGCGATGGAGAAACACATCCGTTGCCGATTCCAGATAAATATCCACCGTGTGGGCCTGTCCGACCATAAGCGCCCAGGCATGGAGCGGACTGCGGCCGATGGAGATGAGTGGCACACCGGGCACGTGCATACCGGAGCAGCGATAGCGCGGTGTACAAATGGCCCCTTCGGCGACGATGGAGGGAGTGGAAAAGCCCATCTGCGGACCGGAGTACAACATTGGATTACCGGAAGCGGTCTTCGCCCCGGACACCGCCCAGGCATAACTGCCCATCTTGACCGTCAGGTTCAGATCCGCCAGTCGTTCATCGATATGTTGCCGCTTGGTGCGCAATTCATGCCAGGCCCGGCCGAGGGGTGGTATGTCATCCAGATCAGCGGCGGAGTATTCCGCGCTGGTGTGATCTTTGGCCTCGCCGGGGAGGATGGTCAGGGCATCCGGGTCATTGAACCAGCGCAAATCATTGAACATGAGCAGGTAGTCCGCAGGAAAACGGCTGGCCAGTTCCTGGAGCAGGACAGTGTTCTCCACCTGGGTCGTCAGGGAAGCCTCCGAGTCGAACGCCCGCAGGAGAAACGTGATCCAGGCCAGGACATCCTCGGGGGTCCAGGGCTGCGGAGTCATTCCCAAGGCCGCGAATTCGAAGGGGATCAGTTGCGGATCTTCCTCCAACCGGTGGATCCGCCGGTTGATGCCCGCCACATACCCGTCGAGGATCTGCCGGCTCTCCGGATCCAGGGCACGGTAACCGTCGGTCAGCTCTTCCTCACTGTAGCCGGTGGTCCGGTAATAGATATCCGTGGCCAGGAGATCCGGGCCGAACAATTCGGCCATGCGCCCCCGGGCCAGGCGCCGGTACGTCTCCATCTGCCAGAGCCGGTCCTCGGCGACACAGTAACCCATTTCCGCCAGCGCGTCGTACAGGGTCGCGGCATGAACATGGAATACGCCCTTGTCGTCCCGGGTGACCCCGTGGGTCTCCATGTCGTGACGCGTCAACAACTGCTTCAACGTCTTCTCATACCAGTTGTGGGCCTGCCGATACCGCCAGTCGGTGGAATGCAGAGGATCCGGACCTTCACAGACCGCCTCCTCCAGCTCGATCTGCCGGGTGTTGGAATGGGGCCATTGGATTCCGGGGAACAAACCGCTCTGGCTGAACCAGCGGAAAATCACCAGCCAGTGGGCCCACTGAACGACCTCATGGAGCCCATGATCGTAGAAATCGGAATGGGTGAGCACTTCGTCGATGCCCCCTTCCAAAATCAGCACCTTTTTGAAGCCGCGCAGCTTGTCGTTGTAGGCCCTGATGGCCCCCGCCGGTTGCCCGTAGTGGCCGACCGTCTGCACCATCCGGAAACAGGCCGGCCACTCGGCCTGGCTGTCCCAGACTTCACCGTTGACCGCCCAACCGGTGTGTAGTTCCTGCAGGCAACAGCCCTCGAAGAAATCCAGAAAACCACCTTCCGATGAGAACATGGGCGACCCGTTCCAGCCCCCCGAGGTGATGACCCCCAGGAAATTATAGAGCTTCGGATCGTTGCCGGCGTCGATGAAATTGCCGGATTCATCCCAGCGGCCGTCCACCTGGGCGGTGCCGTAATTCATGGCCATGGCCCGGGAAACGGCGGCGGCGCCCCAGGCGTGACCCATGAGGATCACCGGCTTCGTCCGGGCGGTGTCACCGCGTAGGAGATCGTTACGCCAGATCGGCTCACCGGCCGGATCGTCGTCCGGACCGAACGCCAACACACCGCTCTCCAGCTGATCGAGGGCCGTGAAAAAATCTTCGGTGACCAGCTGGGGGAACCCCTCCGACCAGCCGAATCCCCGGTGTTCCAGGGCGAGGACATCAAAGCCGGCCGTCACCCAGGCGGTGATGGCGTGGGTATAGCCCCAGATCTGCATGGGATACCCCGTCGACAGAATGGCCAGCGGATGCATCCCGCCGATGCCGTCGCCGGTGAAATACCAGCCCCGCACCTTGATGTCCGGGGTGCTCGGATCGAGATCGGGGAGCGATTCATGCCAGGGGAGGATATCGAGGAGCGGTGTTCGGGCCATGCTGAATTCCACACAGTATGTCCGGCTCTCCAGCGCGCGGAAGTACGGATCCATGTAGGGCAGGTTCATCACCTGGTCCGGCAGGGTGGCCGGCCGCCACATGTCGCGCAGATGCATCGGCCCGGGCGCCGTGGGCATGATGACCAGGGGGCCGACATGGAATGAGTGGGTTTGGACAGCGCTCATCAGGCAGATGTCCCGCAGCATGGCCGCGCCCGGATTACCGGCGTCGGCCGCCGCCTTGAGATCCTCCCAGGCCTGGATGAGGCGTTCGTTGGTGAAGTCGGCGCCCGGATCCAGCCCCTGGTATGCGGGGCTGGGCCGGCCCACCGGAAACAGGCGGTCGCCCCGCTGATACAGGGTGCCCTGAACCAGCATGCCCCATGGGTTTTGCCGCCCGTCATCCCAGGGAATGCCCGTATCGAAGCAGTCGCCGGTTTTGTCCGGGGCGGACAGCGCTTCCGCCGGTACCCCTGACTGCTCGAGGTATTCCAGCAGGCGCTGGTAGGCGCCCGGATGCACCATGGCCGGTATCAGCTGCTGGCCGCTCCGGCTCATCTCCGTGAGAGTCGTGGCGGTGATGTCCGGCGGCCACACGGCTTGGTCATGGGAGCTCTGGGCCGGTGCCAGGGCCGGTTTGTTCTGGTCCGCCAGCACAGTACTGACCGAAAAGAGACCTGCCATAAACCAACAGATCAGAATAGTAACCAACCAAACATACTTTTTCATAACCCCTCCTTAAGTGTAATTTTTTCAGCAAATTGTAAAATCGGCAATTCCATGACGTTTTCATGCAGCCGCGGGAATTCTGATCCTGGTGGCTGCCGTCTTCCACGAATAGAATATGTCTATCCATGCGTTACAGATTTTGCGGAAAAGGTTACACTGAAATCAGGATGGAACTGGCCGGTGGGTGGGACTGGTCGCCTGCGGGGTCTTATGGCGACAATCTGCTGAGAATCATGGATGAAACTTTATTATAGCCCTCTTCCTTTAGTTGAACACTCCTTCTGGTTATGAGCCTATTTCAGAGAGCGCAACAGGACTGAGGACTGATCGGACACTTGCCTGACGGCGTTGCCTGGTCCGTCCCCTCAGAAGATGAACTTCGCCCCCAGCTGGAGCTGCCGTTCCGAGGCGGTGGATGAGGAATAACCAAGGATGCCGGATCTGTAAAGATCCTGGGAAGGTGGATTGAAATTTGGATGATTGAAGAGATTGAACGCCTCCAGGCGCAGCTGGACGATGGCGCTCTCCCCGCCGAACCAGGGCGTCTTGAATTCCTTGAACAGGGACAGATCCACGTTCCAGTAGCCCGGGCCGCGGAACGAGCCGCGGTAATAACTCCCCGTCGGATTGAAAATGGTAATCCCTGCCCATTTGAAATTGGTGATGGCAGGCCCGGTCAGATAGTATCCGGGCAGGTTGGAATGGGCACCGCCCCGCCTGATTGAGGTGGATGCAACATCGGGACGGGGTCCATTGGAATAGGCACGAACAACGTGCATTCCGCCAATAGTGTCATGGGTGCTCTTATTTAACACATAATCCAGCGGATAGCCGCTGTTGGCCTGGACGATGCCGTTGACCTGCCAGCCGCCAAGCAGCCCGGCCAGGAAGCCGGCGCTGTTCCCGCCCAGAGCGTGCCCGGGCCCCAGTGGCAGTTCCCAGATGAAACTGGCGTTGAACACATGGCGGACGTCGAAGTCGGCAAAGCCCCGGTCCCAGTCGGGCCGGTACCAGTTGTAGGTGGTCGGCATGGATACAGACGTGTCGCCAACCACATCCGACAGGTCATCCAGGGCCTTGGACCAGGTGTAGTTGACCATGCACTGAAGGCCGGCCTGGAGGCGGCGGCTGAACGCCAGTTGCAGGGCGTGGTAGGTGGAGTGGCCGCGGGGATCGATGTAGTCCACCCGGAACCATTGCTGGCTGCGCCCGGCGGTCCATGAAATTTGGGGGAAGATAGTTGCTGTTCCAAAAATTGTACTATATATCTCCAGAAATTCTGGTGATCTCAATGGTTCCGGCATCTGCAAAGGATTGCCGCGGGTCAGCAGGTGCACGCCGGCGCTCCCCACGTAGGCCGCGGTGAGGATATGACCGGGCCACAGTTCCCGCTGGATGGAAAAATTCCAGGTCTGCGAGTAAGGCTGTTTCCAGTTGCGGTTATAAACAATGCCACCCATACTGAAATCAGTCAACTGCCAATTGTTAAAGGATGAACCGCTAGGTGGCAACCGCCATTGGATAGAAGGCAGATCGTAGCCGTGCCCGTAATACGCTACACCATTCAAAAACAGGCCATCAAAGACTCCCCCCGGGGCGGGATTCTGGAAGCCCAATGATCCGAAGGGCTGGGCCAGGGCGCCCCACGTCCACAGGTTCTCGAACGTCCGGCCGAAAGAAATGCCATACCCGCCGCGGACGGCGGTGCGGCCGTCACCCAGCATGTCCCAGGCGAAACCGAGGCGTGGTGCGAAACCGGTCTTCGGTGCGTGATACAGGTCGGCGCCGGTGCCGGGACCGACGGGAAACATGTCCACGCCCGTGCCAGTCCAGACCGGATTCCCGGTTTGCCAGTCGCCGTTGTCCCAGTTGGCCGGATCGAAGTAATTGGCGTTGTTCACCAGGCGGTAGCCCTCGCGGATGGCCTCGTCCATGTCGATGCTGGCGGCCAAGTTGTTCACTTCATAGGGGGCCGGCTTGTATTCGTAGCGCAGGCCCAGGTTCAGGGTCAGCCGTGACCGGATCTGCCAGTCGTCCTGGATGAAGAAATCGTACTCCCGCGCTCGCCAGCCCCGCCAGTCGATGGTGTCCAGCGAAAATTCGCGGCCGTTGGAATAGACTACATGAAAAACATTCCCTACCCTGCCGGTTCGAATATCGGAGTCAGAGTAAAAGTGAAAAGTTGGATACGCGTAATACCCGTTATTGGTATTGGTATGGATCCAGCGGAAATTTATACCGAACTTAAAGACATGGCTGCCTGCCACCCAGGTCAATGTGTCCTTGAATTCAAACGTGCCGGTGTGCTGCTCGACGTCTTTACAAGCTCTACCCCCAAAAGGAGTAAAAAACTTATCAAAATCCAGAACATAACCGGCCTGGTTTAGGTATTTTTCCGTGAGATTGAACCGGTTGAAGCCGACCTTGGCGGTGTTGAGCAGGGTGGGCGACAGGTACCAGGTCCAGTCCAGGGCCAGGTTGTACAGGAAGCCGTCGTCCACCGCCGCGCCCATATTGGATCGCGGAAAACAGCTCTCCCAGCTGTAGGCGAGATTGTTCATCAGGTAACGGAAGAAGAAGGAATGATTATCCGTGGGCAGTACATCGACCTTCAGGGTCAGCTGCTCGCCGTCGTCATATCGGGGGGCGGACCAGATATAGCGACCCGTTGTGTTCTCAAATACCTCACCTGGCACATTGGGCTCTGGATAATGGAGATTGAAAATATCCCCTATGTCATCATTCACAACCGACTCGCGAAAGGCCTCAGTGGGCGTCAGCAGTTCCTTGACGGGCGAGGTGCGGACGCGCTGGACCTGGGTGTTGAAGAAAAAGAAAATGGTTTCCCGCCGCAACGGGCCACCCAGGCTGGCACCCAGCTGGTTCCGCTTGAACTCTCCCTTGCCGATGGCCGGGTTGGCGTTTTCCTCCCACCTGGCGGCATCCAGGTTGTCGTTGCGGTGAAACCAGAAGACGTTGCCGTGCCAGTGGTTGGTGCCGCTGCGCGTGATGACCTCGATGATGCCGCCGGCGGCGCGGCCGTACTGGGCCGGCGGCGTGGCGGTGATCACGCGGAACTCGGCCGTGGCCTCGGGGTTGTTCTGCGTCACTTCGCCAAAGATGAATGTTCGGTTGTTGTCCACGCCGTCCAGCTGGTAATTGTTGTCCCGGGCGCGACTGCCATTGATGGCGGGGTAGTTGCCCCACCAGACGGGAATGCCCACAGTTACCCCCGGCGTCAGGAAGACCAGGTCCAGGGGATCGCGGCCGTTGAGGGGCAGGTCGGTGATGCGCCGCTCGTCGATGATGGCGCCCAGGTCGGAAGTGCTGGTCTGGACCTGCTCCACCGCCGCCAGGATCTCGATTTCGCTGGCGATGGCGCCCACGGGCAGGGTGAGGGTGTAGCGAAGGGTTTCCCCCACCCGCAGGGTGATGGACATTACGCGCACCGGCTGGAAACCGCTCAGCTCGGCCGTCAGGTCATAGCGGCCCGTAGGCAGGTCGGGGAAGACGAAGCGGCCCTCGTCGGTGGCGAACCGCTCGCGGACTACGTCGAGCTGGGTGTCAGTGAGGATCACCCGCGCGCCGGGCACCGCGGCGCCTTGCTGGTCACGAACATATCCTTCAATGGTCTGACCGGCAGCGGTCACCATTCCTGCCATCACCATCAACCAGCTTGCCAGGAGAAGCGCATTTTTCATGGAGAGTCTCCCATAAGTGTTTATGGATCAATAACTCTAAAACGGAGTGTTCATCGAAAACACCCCATTCGAAATCCTCTACTCGGAGAAAAACGCAACATGTAACAAGGCATGATGTTTGCAATATTGTTGATTACATTATAGTAAAATCACTCTCAAGCAACAAGCGAATTTCCTTATTCGACAGATTTTCCGGGAAGTATGAGGATACTCTTGACAGCGTGATCTGCCCTTATTATGATTTAGACAATATTGTTAATTATCGGTTTTGATCAGCATCGCCGGTATCGGGTTATTCCTTGCCTTTTGACCGTGATCTGTGAGCAATGTCAGGACTCTCCACCCTTACAGTCCCGGTCGGGAATAAATCTTTGCCGTGTCCATCAAACCGGTCATTGGGGTGCATGATGAGGGAAAAATGAGATTTTTCGGATGAGATCCGCACCGTCGATATCTCCAAAACTCCGGGATCGTAGAAACGTTCTGTTGCATGTCCGAGTGATGCCAAAAACGAAGCCAACAAGGAGAGAAAGCATGAGATCAATAAGGATCCTTATCGTGGGATTGCTGCTGCTGGGCAGTATGACAGGCAGTCGGGCATCGGTGCAGGTCATGGTGGATGCGCCGGCCAACGTACGCCGCGATGAAGTGCGTTTTACCAGCGGGGAAGTGACCATTGCCGGAACCCTCACCCTGCCGCCGGGGCAGGGGCGCTGGCCGGCGGTGGTCATGGTGGGCGCTGTGGCCAGTCCGCGCAAATCCCCCCTGTTCTCTCCCCTGGCCGCGCACCTCGCCGGACAAGGGATCGCCGTGTTGTGTTATGACAGCCGGGGTGCGGGGGATTCGACGGGTCAGCCGTTTGAGGCCACCATCGAGGAGCTGGCGCGGGACGTGTCGGCGGCCATGGCCTTTTTGCGGCAGCGGGCGGACATCCGGCCGCGAGACATCGGCCTGTGCAGCCACAGCCAGGGGGCCTGGACCGCCCAGCTGGCCGCCGCCGCCGAAGGCGCCGCGTTCCTGGTGATGCTGGCCGGCCCGAGCGTGCCCATGGAACAGGTGGACCTCAGCCAGATCGAGGCCCTGGGCCGGGCCGAGGGCCTGTCCCCGGCGGAGATCCGCGAGAGCCTGGACCTGCAGCGAAAATGGCTGGACGCCGTGCGCCGCCAGGCCCCGGCGGCCGAACAGGAGCCGATCCTTCGCCGTCAGATCGAATTGCGCTTTGCCGGCTTGTCCGCCGAAATACGGGCGGCCTACCGGGCCCAACTCGATGACGCCGTAGCCGCTGAACTGGACAAATCCAACGGGCCGTGGTTCCAGCACCTCGTCCAGTTCGACCCGGCGCCCGTGTTGGCCCGCCTTACCTGCCCGGTGCTGGCCGTCTATGGTGACCTCGATCATAATGTGGTGGAAAAAGTGAACAAACCGGCGCTGCTGAGCGCCACCCATGACGGGACCCGGCCGCCCGTCACTATTCACACGTTTACCGGGGCCAGCCATTACTTTTTACCAGCCGAGACCGGCACTCGGACTGAAATGTTTATGGCTGTGAGGGCCGGCGCAGACTTCGTGTCCGGCTTCCTGGACTACATCACCGGCTGGATCCAGGGAGTGACCGCCGGGCGCTGACCGGGGGATTGCCAAGGCGCGGTGAATGCAGTTGAAATATGGTGGGCAGAATGACAGGCAAAGGGACGAATTCCTTTGCGAAATGACCCGACAGACGGTTGCCAGAGAAACGGTCGGTTCTCAGATGGAGTTCTTTTGGAAGGGACAGCCCTGCCGAATTCGCCCCATGCGTGACCTGATTCTGATCTCAGACGATCCTGGGCCCATGCCAGGGAGGTGCCTCTTCTGCCCGGCCCTTCGGGCCTCCCCCTGTTTGTAGGGCATCCTTTCCGGGGGCTCGCTCCGCTCACCCCCGGCAACGAGACGGATCGGCCCTGTGCGGGCTTCCAACCTTACTGGTACTACTTTCCAGGACTTGCTGAGCTCGCCCCCGGTCATAATCTCGTTGGCCCTCCGGGCTTTCTTCATACACGTCGGCTTTCATTTCGACGTAAGGTTAGCCTTGCGGGCCTTATGCATAACCCGGTCGGGCAATATGCGTACACCCCGGGCGACACCGCCCTCTTTTCGAGCCCGCAGGGCCGTCGCGAATGTAGCCGTGGGCGAACGGAGAGAGCGCATGGAGAGAGCGCATGGAGAGAGCGCATGGAGAGAGCGCATGGAGAGAG
>JAFGRT010000052.1 GCA_016935015.1 Acidobacteriota bacterium
CTGGCCTTGATGGGCCACCGCCGCATTGTCATCCGCAACGGTGGGATCCACAAGGTCATCGAGACCACCGGCGAGGAGCGCACCATCCTCGCCGAGCTGGAGGAGATGGACCGGCGCCTGCAGGCCCTGCGGACCCGCCTGCGCCACGGCGACATTCTGATATCCGAAAGGAGCGAAGCATGCATCACGGCTGCAACGGAACATTCGAAGACGGGCGACAGGTCATCCGCAAACTGCGGCTGATGGGATTTGCCGGACACTACCTGCCCGTACCTTTCACCATCGTCTGCCGGGAATGCGGGCAATCCTTCGAAATGGTCACCTTCGAGGACCATTGCCCCCATTGCCGGATGGTCTACGGGGTGACGCCCTGTCACGCCTTCGACCCGGCCAACGTGATGGCCGCCGGCCGGGAGGAATGACATGACGAACCGGCTGCGCCAGCTGGCCGTCATCCTGAGCATGGCTCTGCTGGCCGCCCATTTTTCACGGAATGAGGCGCCAGGTTTGGTGATGGTCGCCCTGGGCGCCATGATCTTGCTGCTCATCAAGCGCCCCTGGGCGCCGCGCCTGCTGGTCACCTTGCTCGTGTCCGGCAGCGCCGAGTGGGTTGCCACTACCGTCCGGTTGGCCCAGGGACGGCTGGCCCTGGGGTTGCCCTGGGGACGGCTGGCCCTGATCCTGGGAGTGGTCGCCCTGTTCACCGCCGGCTCGGCCTGGCTGCTCCGCCCGTTCCTGCAACGCCAACCTGTCCGCAAGGGCGACACTCCCTGGCTGCCCGTGGTCGTGTTCTGGCTGATCGCGACTTTGCTGGCCATCGTGCATCAGGTGGTCGATCCGCCCCTCCTGCTGCTGGAGCGCTTTCTTCCCGGATACGGCCCGTTGGAGATCTTCCTGCTGGGGCTCTACGGGGCTTGGCTGGCGGAAAAACTGGTCACCGTCGGCCCGGATTTCGCCCGCTGGCGATCCCGTTTGTGGCGACTCTTCGGCCTGGTTTTTTTCAGCCAGCTGTTGCTCGGCCTGACCGGCGTCGAGGAATGCCTGATGACCGGTGAGCTGCACCTGCCCGTGCCGGCGGTCATTCTGGCTGGGCCGATTTTTCGCGGCGAGGGTTTTTTCATGGTCATCCTGTTCGTCGCCGCAATCCTGCTGGCCGGACCGGCCTGGTGCAGCTTCCTTTGCTACTTCGGTCCGGCCGATGACCTGGCCAGCCGCCGACGACAGCGGCCGACCGCCGTTCCCGTCTGGCGAGACCGGCTGCAGGTGGCCATCCTGATTCTCACCCCCCTCCTGGCGCTGCTGTTCCGCTTGGCCGGCGTCCCATCCCTGGTGGCCGTGGCCACCGCCCTGGCGTTCGCCGCGGCCGGAATCGGCGTGATGATCCTCCGATCGCGGCGACACGGCACCATGCTCCACTGCACCGCCTGGTGCCCCATGGGCTGGCTGGCCACCCGGCTGGGCAAGATCAATCCGTTCCGGCTGGACATCGCCCCTGCATGCCACCGCTGCGGGGCCTGCACCCCCGCCTGCCGCTACGGCGCCCTGGAAGCGACCCACCTGGCCGCCGGCCGGGTAGGCCCCGCCTGCACGCTCTGCGGTGACTGCGTCGTCGCCTGCCGCGACGGTTATCTGCGTTACCGCTTTCCCGGCCTGACCGCTCTCACCGCCCACCGGGTGTTCATCGGTCTGATCGTCAGCGTGCATGCGCTTTTCCTGGGAGTTGCCCGAATATGACATTTTGGTGTAAAATAAAAAATATCATCCACTTGACCTGGGTCAATTACGTCATCGCGCCAACGGACTATGATAGCGGGTGACCGGAGAAAAAGGCAGTCATACCATACGAGGAGGAGTATCATGAGCATGTTTTGCTTTCAATGCCAGGAGACGGCCCGCAACCAGGGCTGCACCGTGCGCGGCGTCTGCGGCAAGGCAGACCAGACGTCCAACCTGATGGACGTCATGATTTTCGTGTTAAAAGGGATCGCCTACTATGCCGAAAGGGAAAAGGCCGAGCGGGGAGTGGATCCCGCCGTCGGCCGATTTATTTCCCAAGCCTTGTTCGCCACCATCACCAACGCCAATTTCGACAATGATCGTATCATCGCCCTGATCCACGAGGCATTGCACCTGCGGAACCAGCTGGCGGCCCGCCAGGGGAAGCAATCGGGCGACGTGCCCGAGTGCGCCACCTGGTCCGCCGACGACCCGGCGGCCTTCCTGGAGAAGGCTCCCGAAGTAGGCGTCCTGTCCACGGAAAACGAAGACGTCCGCTCCCTGCGTGAGCTGATGATCTATGGCCTCAAAGGGATCTGCGCCTATGCCGATCACGCCGCGGTGCTCGGTCATGAGGACGGGGCCATCTACTCCTTTCTGACGGAGGCCCTGGCCGCCACCACCCGGGATCTGCCGGTGAATGAACTGGTTGCCCTGGTGCTGAAGACGGGCGAGACGGCCGTCACCACCATGGCCCTGCTGGACAAGGCCAACACGTCGGCCTACGGCCATCCGGAGATGACCCGGGTGAATATCGGCGTTCGCCAGCGGCCCGGCATCCTCATATCCGGTCACGATCTGAAAGATATGGAAGAGCTTCTCGAACAGACCAAGGACACCGGCGTGGACGTGTACACCCACAGCGAAATGCTACCGGCCAACTACTACCCGGCGTTCAAGAAATACGACCACTTCGTGGGCAATTACGGCAGTTCCTGGTGGAACCAGAACAAGGAGTTCGCCTCCTTCAACGGCCCCATTCTCATGACCACCAACTGTATTACCCCCGTGCGCGACGAGTACAAGGACCGGATTTTCACCACCGGCATGGCCGGCTATCCCGGCGTGACGCACATTCCCGAACGCCCGGCCGGCGGAAAAAAGGATTTCTCGGCCATCATCGAACTGGCCAAAACGTGTACCCCACCCCAGGAGCTGGAGACGGGCCACATCACCGGCGGCTTCGCCCATCACCAGGTCCTGGCCCTGGCCGACAAGGTGGTGGATGCCGTGAAATCCGGCGCCATCAAACGGTTCGTGGTCATGGCCGGCTGTGACGGCCGCATGAAGAGCCGCGAATACTTCACCCAGGTGGCGGAAGAATTGCCGCCCGACACGGTGATCCTCACCGCCGGCTGCGCCAAGTACCGCTACAACAAACTCCAGCTGGGCGACATCGGCGGCATTCCGCGGGTGTTGGATGCCGGCCAATGCAACGACTCCTACTCCCTGGCCGTCATCGCGCTGAAACTGAAGGAAGTATTTGGCCTGGATGATGTAAACGAGCTGCCCATCTCGTTCGACGTGGCCTGGTACGAGCAAAAGGCGGTGGCCGTGCTCTTGGCGCTGCTCTACCTGGGTTTCAAGGGCATCCGTCTCGGCCCGACCCTCCCCGCTTTCCTCTCTCCCGGCGTGGCCAAGGTGCTGGTGGAGAAATTCAACATTACGCCCACCGGTGAGGCCAAGGAAGATGTCGCCGCCATGATGGCCGGCCATTAGGTTCTGTTCCGAACATTGACGAATCGCCCGGCGGTCGAAACCACCGGGCGTTTTTTAATTCCGGGAAGGAACGGATAGCCGACACGAACAAAGGCGGCCGGATAATTAGACAGCGAGGGCGGAGCGGCAGCGCTGGTCAGCCTTATCGATCATCTGGGCCACCAGGATGCTCAAGGTGATATTCTGCTCGAGATCGGGGGCGACGGCGAGTCGTGTGCGGATTTCCGTCACCAGGTCATCGTATAGCTTGCGGACGCCGAGATCGGCCCGGATCCGTTCCACTTCCGCCACCAGGGGGGGGCCGGCCAGATCCGCGCGGGCCAGCACGTCATCCAACACCGCCCAGTCCTCGTCAGTGATCTCGGGGAGAGACTCGTCGATGGTGAAGGCTGCCAGGCCCACGGCAAACCAGGTCCGGATCAGCCAGCGGGCGTCGTCGGGAGCGACCCGTTCCAACTGGTCGCGAAATAGGGAGCTGTTGTTGAGAAACAGCCAGTGGTTCATCTCCTGGCCGCTGACAGCGGCGCTGTTGGCCAGGGAACGGCGCCGCCAGTCGGGCAGCTTCCGGCACAGCCGGATGAACCGGCGTTCTGTCTTGCCAAGTCTTCGTTCATACAGACGGTCACGGGGACGCAGAAAAAAATCCAGAGCCATGGTCACCTTCATTCCCGGGCGCGATACGGCTCGATGCGCTTGATTAGCCGGCGATACTCCCCCAGATCGCCGATGCTGCCCTGGATATCCGCCCGATAGATGCGTAACAGATTTTCGAACCAGGGATGCCGGACAAATGCCGCCAGCTGTCCGTTTTCCAAATGCCGCAGCACCCGCTTGAGCAGGTGGTTGCGAATATAGAACTGCACTTCTTCGCTCAGTCCCCGCGGAAAGCCCAGCCTCCGCAGGGCGCCGCGGGCGATGTCCGCGCCGACGGAAGAATGGCGAGGAAAATGAATGTGTTTGTCCACGGTCAGGGTGGCCGGCTTGCCGACATCGTGAAACAGCAGTCCCAGCGCCATGGGCAAGGGCGCATGCCGCACATGACGGAAACACTCCAGAGTATGCACGAAAACATCCCCTTCCGGATGAAATTCCTTGTCCTGCGGGCAGCCTGGCAGCGGTTCCAGCTCCGGCAAAATCCGGATGAGCAGACCCAACTGATGCAGCCGCCACAGTCCGCGATAGGGCCGCTGAGCCGTCAGCACCGACTGGAGCCCTTGGCGGATGACAGGCAGCAGTTCATGCGACGGCTGTATATCCAGGTCCTGTATCGCTTCGATTAGACTCCCGGCCGGTTCAAATTGTTCCTCGCTTTCCAGGTAGACGGCCTGAAAAACGCGCGCCAGCTGCTGCCGGCCGGCCTCGGCCAGCGCGCCGTTGGTGGTGCGCAACACTCGGCTGCGGATATCGGTCCGGCAGCCAGTGGGATCGAAAAACTTGTCACCGGCCGGATCGAATAGCAAGGAATTGATTGTAAAACACTGGCGCTGGGCCACTTGTCGCAGGAGACGGGGCGACGTCGCCGGGGGCCGACAGGCGTTGAGCGGATCACAGGAAAGTTTCACCTGCCATGGCCCGCAGGGAAAGCGGAGGCTGCAATCCTGCTCCCCCGGGCATTCATCCACGTCAAAGGTGCGGGCGACAAACAGGATATCGGCATTGGTCCATGCATCCAGGGTCTGGATCTCCTGGCCCTGGTAAAGCCGGCGCGCCGAGTCGCCCACTACATAGAAGCAATAGCCGGCCTGGTGAAAACGCACGGCGATGTTCGTCAGATCCTGCTTCAATGTCACTCCTTTCCGGCCCAAACGCCGGCCGGGCGCCGGATATCGCCGTCGATCAGCGCGCCGGTGGCGACGGGTCGGCCGGATTGTCCCCCTCTCGGTTGGATGTCGGGGCGACATCCCCGTTTCGTTTCACACCGGACGTTTGCCGCTGGCGCACCGCTTCGTAGAGCAGGATGCCGGCCGTAACTCCCACGTTGAGCGATTGCACCCGTCCCCGCATGGGCAGGCGGATGAGTTCATCGCAATTCTCGCGCACCAGCCGGTGCAATCCTTCGCCTTCCCTGCCCAGCACCAGGGCGATGGGTCCCGTCAGATCCGCCTCGTACCACTGGCGCCCGGCGGACAGGTCGGCGCCCACCACCCAGGTTCCCATCTCCTGAAGGGCACGGATGGTCTGGTGAAGATTGGCAACCCGGGCAATGGGCACATGCTGCGCCGCCCCGGCCGACACTTTCCACACCGTCTCGGACAGGGGTGCGCTGCGCCGTTTCGGCAGGACCACCCCACTGACGCCCGCTCCGTCGGCCGAGCGGAGGATCGCCCCCAGATTGTGCGGGTCCTCGATCCCATCCAGCAGCAGGAAGAGCGGTGCCGGCCCGGCCCGGGCGACGAGATCTTCCAGCTGCAGCAACGGCCGACCGGCCACATAACCGACCACCCCCTGATGACCGGAGCCCCCGGCCAGCTGGTCCAGGCGCACCCGAGGCTCGAACCGGAGATCCACCGCCCGTTCGCGGGCCAGGTCGATGATCCGCTGCAAGCGGGGATTCCGGGCCGGCTTCACCACCACGATCCGTTCAATTTCACCCGCCTCCAGGGCCGTCAACACCGGGTGGATACCAAATACGAGGGACATGAATCATCTCCCGCCATGGGGTGCGCGGCTGTCGCGCCGCGGGACAGGGCAAGCCGCCGGCCGGCTGTTCCCGTTCAATCGGCTCATCATCGGAATGTGTCGACGAACCGCGATGGCTGGCGGACGGGCCAGCCGTGGTTCGTCGAAGGATCTGGCCCGAACGGTCGGCCCAACGGCGAGGGCGTCTTCAGGGGGCGCTGCTTTTGCGGCGAAGCTTGATCTCCATGCCGGAGTAATCGATACCGACTTCAAACAGGGAGATAAAATTTTGGCCCAGCAAGTTGACATCGTTTTGGGGCAGCACCAATACATCCAGATTCTGGATGATCAGCTCTCCGAGCTGCAATCGCCGGATCACGCCGCAGTGAGCGACCGTGTTCCCGTTGGCCGTGCGGATAGGCACCTGGTATTGTGAATCCACGGTGACGTCCACCGCCCGGGCCGTCGCTTCCGAGATCGTGGTGTACGACGCGCCGGTATCGAAAATGAACGACACTTTCGCCCGGTCGTTCAGGACTCCCGAGACCAGAATGATTCCATGCTGTTTCCAGAACGGTAAGTTGTACGTATCATTTTCCGGAGGCATCTCGACGGAGGGGGGGCCGGCGGCCGGCAGGTTGAGACTCTCCCGCCGCTTCCTCCACTTGTCGATGATTTGCCTCACCGACGCGTCCTCAAACGACCGGGTGGCCAACTCTTCCATGGATGGTTCCGGTGCGTACATCTCGTTCCGTTTCTCCTCGAGACGTCGCTTCTCCACCTCTTCCTTCCGGCGAAGTTCATCGAGTTCCTGGCGGATCTTCATTGTCTCATCGAGATCGATATAACGGATGGGTATTTTGACGGTCATCCCGCGGACGGTATAGACAACGTGCACTTCGTCGATGTGCAGTTCGTCCACTTCCATCCGGTTTCCGTTCTGGAAAACCAGGGTATCGCCAACGGAAAAGGCCATTGTCTGGATGATCAGAATGCCGGTGAATATCAAAAATCGAAACATCCCACCGCCCTCCTGCGTAGCGATGCTACTATAATCCATACTCCAAATAGCAAACAAGTTTTTATTGACTAATCTGGATTAATTTGTTTGAATTGGGGATGTGACGAGTATCGCACCTCGTCCATATCGGGAAAAATAAAGTCTGCCCACTATCGCGCAAAATTTTTGTATCGTCAATGCGAGTTTTCTAGAGAGCAGGTGATTTGTCTTGGCGGGGGCCAGGGAGGATACCTTGCCTGGAACCCGCGACACGTTGTCAGTTTGCGGGGCGCGAATTCAAAGGAAAAACCTTGTTGGGTCAGACACCCAGAGCGGGAACACCGGCCGTTTTTCAGTCCGTAAAACTAAAAGCAGGGGTTGCATATGGGGAAATTAAACAGAGAAGAAATGAAGGAATTGGCGCGGACCCACAAGATCGCCCTCTATTCCGCCAAGATGGTGATGAAGGGGAATTGGACTCTCGACTACGCCTTGAGTCTCGAAAAACCCGTCTTCAACCAGGGCGTCCGCTGGATGCTGCAGGCGAAGAAACGGAAATGGGTCATGGCTTTCCAGACTTTCGACAAGGGCGCCATCTTCGGCAAAATCCTCAAGGTCCGGAAATATAATATTCTGGCCCAGGTACGCGGCAAACTGAAATATATCGAAAAGATCGACATCGCCTACGTCTGCAATTCAAAGTTTTTTAAGAAGTTGCCGGAATATTTCCGCCACGACCCCTTCGTCTCCGATATCAAACCCAAGCCGACATACAAACCATCCGAGCGCCGGGAAGTGGACCTCGCGCCCATCAAGGAGAGAGCGCCGGTCCGCATCACCCTGTTCACGGGGGAAATCGTTGAAGGCTTGGTTGTCTGGGTCACGGACTATGACTTCGAGTTGAAGGTGGATCGCTACATATCGCTCATGATCTTCAAGCATGCCGTGTGGGATGCCGTCGAAAAAGAGTACCACCGCTTCCGGCAGCCGGCGCAAAAACAATTCACGCCCAAACCGAAGAAACCCTTTAAAAAGCCTCCATTCGAACGGAAGGGATATTCCAGTAAATCCAACCAGTCCGGCGAACCCATGGGGCCGCCGCGCTCCCGTAACCGCTTCGGCCCCGTCAACGGTTACGGTAATTCCTGAAAAAGCGGCGCAGTCGCTGCGCCAGTTCATCCAACTCCGGCTCACGGGCAAATCCGAAGGAGATGCGCAGATGGCCCTCGCCATCCGGGCCGAACCCTGCGCCGGGCACTGTAACGACGCCTTCACGCTCCAGCAGCTCCAGGGCCAACCGGCGGGAAGATACGTCCAGCGGGCAGGCCACCATGGCAAACAGGGCGCCGTGCGGAGCGCGCCACCGCAAATCGGGCACATCCGCCACGATCGCCGCCAGGTTCTCCGCCCGCCGCTTCAGCGTCCGGCGGTATTCCGCCAACTGCCGGTCCCCCTGCCGCAGGCATTCCCGGGCCAAAACCTGTCCGGCCACCGGGGCGCAGATGATGGTCGTGTCCTGGACCTTCAGAAGCTGGTCCCACAACGCGGCCGGGGCGATGAGATAACCGATTCGCCAGCCCGTGATACCGAACATTTTGGAGAAACTGCCCAGGACTACGGTACATTCCCGCCCGCCAGGTACCCGGAAGGGATGCGGCGGCGGATCCTCGCCAAAATACAGACGGCCGTACACTTCATCATAAAACAGCACCTTGCCGGCATGGGCGCAACGCTCCACCAGCGTCTTCAATTCATTCGCCGAGAATACCGTGCCCGTAGGATTGTTGGGATTCACGCAAACGATGCCGGCCGTATCGTCCGACAGGCTCTCATCCAGCCGGTCCAGATCCAGCGCGAACCGATCCTGTACAACGATCATGGGCCAGTCACGCCGTTTGATACCCAGCATCTGCAGAGCCATGGCATGGTTGAAGTAATACGGCGTCGGCACCAGCACCGACTCCCCCGGATTCACCACGGACAGCAAGGCCTGAAAAAAGGCGTGGTTGGCGCCGGCGGTGATGAGGATCTCGCGGTCTGGGTCAAGGGCAACGCCCCATCGTTCACGGTAGTCGTCGGCCACCGCCTGGCGAAGCTCGGGAATTCCCGAATCGACGCTGTAGGTGTGGACGGCGGCCTCGTTCAGGGCCTCCCGCAGCGCTTCCAGGGCCGCCTCCGGCGGATCCAGGTCCGGCACCGCCTGACCGAAATGCAGCAGGTCGCGCCCGGCCGACCGCAGGCGGGCCGCCGCCTCATGCATCTCCAGGATGGCCGGCGCCTCGGTCCGCAGAATGTTCACGGATGTACGCACAGGATCCTCCTCTCGTTGCCCGATGCGATAACGGTATGGTTTTCGGCCGGCAATGTCAAGCCGGCGATGTGGGCGACAGCGGCCGCCTGACCGGTGGTGTCGGCGCAGAAAACCCGCCGGGCCGCCCGGAAACCGTGCTATGATGAGCTGAAGTCCCGGCCTTGTTACAACCTTTTCGGTTCTAACGGCGTATGTACGTTACGAGAAAGGGGCCGAGAATGGGTGCGCTGGCCGGACAGCCAAATCAGGATGCAATCTGCGGCATGAGACTATTGGCGGGTAAAGACGACATCGCCTTCTCCCAGAAGATCGCTTCCGGCGATGCCCGGGCATTCGAGGAGTTCTACGACCGGTTTGCTACGCGACTCTTCTCCATCGCCTTCCGACTTTGCGGCGACGCCGGCCTGTCCGAGGACATGACCCAGGAGGTCTTCCTCCATCTGCTGCGCAAGATTCACCTGTTCAACGGCCAGGCCAGCCTGTCCACCTGGTTGTATCGGGTGGCCACCAACTTTTACATATCGTATCTGCGCAGCTATCGACCGAAGCAATACCCTCACGAATCGGAAGAGTCGCTGCACAAACACCTGGACCAGAAATCCAGCCAGCAATCATCGACGCTCCACCACCGGCTGGATCTGGAACGGTGCCTGGCTCAGCTCCCCGATGGCTACCGGACCATTATCGTCCTCCATGACATCGAGGGGTACAAGCACGAAGAGATCGCCGAGATGCTGAACATCTCGCCGGGCACATCCAAATCGCAACTGCATCACGCCCGGATGAAGTTGCGCAGCCTGTTGCAAGGAGTGGAACCATGAACAAAGAATGCCGTCAACTGGAAGCACTTTTGTCGGAATACACGGACGGCTCCACCTCCGTCGGCGAGGCGGCGCGAATCGAGGCCCATCTGGCTGGATGCGCCCGCTGCCGTGAAACGCTGCGGGATCTGCGCCGTCTGAAGGCCGCGCTGGCCAACCTGCCGCCGCTGCGGCCGCCGGCGGGCCTGAAAATGCGGATTCAGGAGCAGGCCGGAGCCGCGGGACTGATCACGAAACAGCCCCGGTACCGGCTACGTCCGACGGCAGGCTGGGTCCTGGCGGCGGCAGCCTGTCTCCTGCTGGCCATCCTGCTCGTAACGGGTCTCGGCCCCGCAACTGCTCCACTCACGGATTCTTCAGCGGAAATGAAAGACATTTTTCATGACCTCCGCAACGCCGAGACCTTGTATCTGAACGCCATCGATCGCATGGACCAGCTGGCCGCCCTGAAAATGAACGAAATGCCGCCCCAGATACGCCAAACCTTCGAAACAAACCTGGCCCTCATTAATCAAACACTCGCTGAAAGCCGAACGTATGTTCTTGAAAACGCCAATAATCCCCGAGCATGGGAACATCTTCTGGCTGCCTATCAGAAAAAAGTGGAATTCCTTTCCCTCATCATCGAAACGGATCTCAGCTAGCCTGGCCGACCGGTTCACGTGCCTGCCCCGGCCGGTCTTACCGCCACCGGCGGCGGCCACCCGGCTGTGATGCGCCGGCGCAAACTCTCCCAAATCTTTCCTTGACAAAACGTAACAGCCTATCTTATAAGGGAGTTTAATGTCAAATCCGGGATTCGCTGAATGCCTTTATTCAACCTCAAACCTTGCGTTGTCCCTCCCTGCTCCGCTCGCCTTGGCCGTTACCCTTCGATCATTCCCTATGCAACGGATCCAGCCATAGATCGCCACGTGAACCTTCAGAGGAGTTTTGCACGGCCATGACGCTTGAGAACGATCCGCTACTCAGTCCCATCCAGGAGTCCGACGTGCCGGACACGGAAGATTTTCAGGCACTGCTGGAGAGTTACGAACGGAGCCAGGTTTCCCTGCAGTCGGGCGACATCGTGGAAGGGAGCGTCCTGTCCATCACCGATAATTTCGTGTTTCTGGATATCGAATACAAGTCCGAGGGACGAATCCCCCTGGACCAGCTGAAGAATGAAGAATGGTTCGATGATCTGGAACGAGGCTTCCGCCTGGAAGCCGTCGTGGAAAACATGGAGGACGATGAAGGCTACATCCTTCTCTCCTATGAAAAGATCAGCAAGAAAAAACTGTACGAGGAGATCGAGAAAAAATTTCAGCATGGCGAAACCCTGCGCGGCCGGGTGATCAGCACAGTGAAAGGCGGATTGACGGTGGACGTGGGCGTGCGGGCCTTCTTGCCCGGCTCACAGATTGACACCATGCCGGTCCGCAATTTCACCGATTTCATCGGTCAGGATCTTGAGTTCAAAATCATCCAGTACAATGCCCGGCGCCGCAATATCGTGGTCTCCCACCGGGCCATCATCGAAGCCAGACTGGCCCGCACCCGGGAAGAGACCATCCAGAAACTGGTCCCGGACAATGTGATCGAGGGCGTCGTCAAAAATGTCACCGATTACGGTGTTTTCATCGACCTGGGCGGCATCGACGGGTTGCTCCACAAGACGGACATCTCCTGGGGCCGGGTGCAGCATCCGGCAGACTTTTTTCGATTGTGGGAAAAAACCTCTGTCATCGTCCTTCACTATGACAAGGAAAACCAGAAGGTCAGTCTGGGCTACAAGCAGATGGAACCCGACCCCTGGAAAAACGCGGATCAGAAATACCCACCGGGTTCAATCCTGGAAGGTACGCTTTCCAGCCTCACCTCCTATGGCATATTCGTGGAGATCGAGAAAGGAATCGAGGGTCTGGTCCATCGCACCGAGCTCAGCTGGGATTCCAGCCGAAAATTTCCTGACCCTTCTATGAAACCAGGCACACCGTTCAAGGTCATGGTGCTCAGCATCGACGTGCAGTCGCGGCGACTGTCCCTCAGCATCAAACGTCACCAGCCCAATCCCTGGCAACAGTTCGCCATGACGTACCGGCGGGGCAATATCATTGATGGAATCGTCCGTAACGCCAACAAGTTTGGCCTTTTCATCGAAGTAGCTCCCCATATCATCGGCCGGGTGTATCCGTCGGACATCAGCTGGAAACGGGATATTGCCGAATCGCTGGACCTTTACAATCCCGGCGACAGCGTCAATACCGTCATCCTCGATTTCGATCCCAAGAAACAGCGCCTGACCCTGGGCATCAAGCAGCTGGAAGAAGATATCTGGGATGATTATTTTTCCCGGCACCAGGTGGGTGACATCGTCGAAGGCACCATTTCCGGGCTGATCAATTTCGGCGCCTTTGTGAACCTTGACCAGGGCATCGAGGGTTTGTGCCATATTTCCGAGTTCACCGACGGCATCGTCCAGGATCCCGGGGATTTTTTCAATCCCGGCCAGCAGGTCCGCATGAAGATCATCAAAATGAACCTGGCCGAGAAAAAGATCTCCCTCAGTCATCGACTGCGCGATCTGACCGGCGCCGGGGAGGAGCACGTTCGGGAAAGTTCGAATCAACAAACGTAAGCATCAAAATTATATAGATCTGATTCCTTTTTTCTGATAAGCTGAAGAAAATTATTCAATCTTACAATGGAGGAGGAAATGACCAAAGCGGAACTGGTGAATAAGATCATGCAAAAGACGGATTTGGGAAAAAAGGATGCGGCGGTGGTCGTGCAGACCATCCTGGACAGCATTATCGAGTCCCTGCAGGACGGCGAAAAAGTCGAATTGAGAGGCTTTGGGAGTTTCAAAATCCGTGTACGCGGCCCGCGCAAGGGACGCAACCCCAAGACCGGGGAGAGCGTGGACGTACCGGCGAAAAAAATCCCTTACTTCAAACCCGGAAAGGAACTCAGAGACCTGATCAATTCCTAATCCATTTTTGATCATGGATCATCTCTGGACTCCGTGGCGCTATCATTACATTTCGGGCCTTTCAGACAGCGAAACCACGGATAGGTGCGTCTTCTGCGACATCCCGAGAGGGGTGGACGAAGAACAATTGATTATTACCCGCGGTCGGTACAACTATATTGTGTTGAACCGCTTTCCTTACACTTCCGGCCACTCGCTGGTGGTACCTTTTCGGCATTTCGCCGCCTTCCATGACATCCGGCCCTCGGAATGGAACGAATTGGGTGAGCTCAGCCAGCGCCTGCAGCAGGCGCTGGCTGAGACCTACCATCCCGAAGGTTTCAATATCGGCTGGAACCAGGGGAAATGCGCCGGCGCCGGCGTAGCCGACCACATTCATCTTCACCTTGTACCGCGCTGGATGGGGGACACGAATCTGGTGGGCGTCCTGGGCGAGACGCGGATCATCCCCGAAGAGCTCACCAGCACCTATGAAAAGCTGAGACGCTTTTTCACCTGATGGCACACGGATCGGCTTTCCCCCTGGCCGCACCGGTAGCCCCATCCCCATGACGGCCCGCCGGCAACGACGCCGCCCCCAATCGATCCCGCCCCGTCATGGCGGCTGCAGGAGTCGGACCGACGACAGCCCGACCCGGCATCTTACTTGTAAATAAACCGGACCAGGTCCTCCTTCAGATCGTCGGAGATGCATTCCTCACCCAACCAGATGGCCGTAATTCCTTGGATCAGCTGGGGATGAGTCATGGTACCCAGTTTGGTGGAATTGTGAAATGCCTCCAGTGTCCCGTCGGCGAAGATGTTGATGATCAGCGCCTCGTTTTCCTTGACCTGCTGCTGAAACCAAGCGAGGAACTCTTGCGACGCCTTTTGCAATGCGGTGTTCCGATTCAGGTCAGGCATGTTGGCCTCGAGACTGTCCCGGAATGAATCCCGGATGGTTTCCGCGTCGACGTCGCGTACAAAACGCATTTCAAACCGGCGACCGTATGTCCCGGTGACCAGTTGCCGGAAAAATTTCTCCTGATTTTGCAGCTTCTTTACTTCCGGATATTTCGGCTGCCACTGGCGCTTCAGCTCCGTCCGGTACTGCGGCTCCACGTAGAACGCCAGGCCGTACACCTTGACGATAAATTTTTTCCGCACGCCCACCCCGAGGCAGGTCATCTCCACATCCGTCCCATCGTGGGTCACCCGCCGCAACTCAGGGAACTTGATTCCGGTGGATTCTTCCCGGACTTCCGCCCCCCAGAGCCAGGCCGCGGTCAGTGCCACCAGGAAGACGCCGAGGAACACTCGCCACTTCAGCATATGCAACCTCCTGCCATGAAATCACTTCCGGTAAAGATCCATATTCACGAATCAGTAAAACCGCCGGCCGGAACCGCGGAAGGCTGTGGCCAACGACGTCCGGATCACCCCGGCGCCCATCGGCTGAAAAACCCGGAGCCTGTCAGTCCGTCACACCGGCAGCCTCTGAAACGAATCGGCGCTTGTATCGGACCTATCTATACTTCAATCCGCCGCTTGGATCAAGATTTATCTGCGCTGATCCAGCCGCCGCACCACACATCATCCCATTCGTCATAACGCAAAAGCATCTTCGCCCCCTCGGCCAGCCGGACCTTGAAATACATGTATCCCACGCCATACCAGCGATCCAGGATGTCCAAGACATCGTATTCGCGGCCGTCAACCATCACCCGGCGAGGCGTTTCGTGCAACCGGTAGCCGCTGTAACACACCACCTCAAGGCTGAAAAATTCCATGGGATCCTATCGCCCGCCCGACGTACGATCCAGCCGGCCGACGCGCCACAAGGCCGGAGAAACGGGCCGGGCGCTCCTCGGCAGTTTCCCCTATTGTAACCCGGCTTCAATAAAACGCACATTCTCTTTCAAAATCAATCCGTTTATGCTATATTCCCGTGAATTGGAGAGGTGGCATGCGGTACCTGATTCTGTCGGACATTCACGGCAATTGCGAAGCCTTGCGGGAAGTGTTGAAAAATGCTCCACCCCATGATGAAGTCCTGTTCCTGGGGGACCTTGTGGGCTATGGGGCGTCGCCCAACGAGGTCGTGGCGTTGCTGTCCGAACTGAAGATCACCGGCATGGTACGGGGCAATCACGACAAGGTGTGCACAGGGATCGATCCCGGTTATCATTTCAACACCAACGCCCTGGCCAGCGCCCATTGGACCCGTGATCAGCTGACCCCCGCCAATCTGGAATTCCTGCGCCGACTCCCCCAGGGCCCGTTGCGGATTGACGACATCATCACCATCTCCCACGGTTCACCCATGGACGAGGATTACTACATCCTTTACGAAAACGACGCCTTCGTGAGCTTTCAGAATTTTGATACTCTCCTCTGCTTCTTCGGCCACACCCATGTGCCGGGGCTGTTCGTTCTGGAAAAATCGCCGCCGGCCTTCTATTATATACTGCCACGGGATGATTTCTTCTTCCACCTGGAACTGGACGGCAGGCGCCAATATCTCATCAATCCCGGTTCCATCGGCCAGCCGCGGGATTATGATCCCCGCGCCGCCTTCTGTCTGCTGGATACGGACACGGCCATCCTGTCCTTCTATAAAACGAAGTATCCCGTGGAAGAAGCCACCACCAAAATCCGGCAGGCCCGTCTGCCGGAATTCCTGGCCGAACGGCTGTTTTCCGGCGTATAATTATCTTTGGGGAACTTGAAAAATGGAAGGATGACCGCTATCTTGCCCAAAAACAGTCATCCTTTTGAGCGGGAACCCCATCTTGAATAGGTGCGACCCGCTGTGCTGATCGTTGATTATTTTCCAGACCATCGCTCCGCGGCCGTCAACCGCGGATCCGGAGGCAGCACGGAGAGGAGGTACATCATGACCGATGCCGCTATCCGTTACCAGCGTATCGCCGAACTGCTGCTGGAAGAGATCGAAACCATTATCCCCCTAGAAATGAATGATCCACGGGTGGTCAACACCCGGGTGACCCGGGTACGACTGGCCCAGGATATGAAAACATGTCTCATCTACGTGGTGGTGGACGGTTCGGAGACAGAAAAAGTAGAAGCCATGGCCGCTCTGGAGCATGCGCGGTCCTATATCCGCGGCCAGATTTCCACCGTATTGAACATGAAGTTCACGCCCAAATTCGATTTTGCTTACGATTTTGACCGGGAGAAGGCCGACGGTGTGGAAAAAACCCTCGCCGCCCTCCGGGTCGAGGAAGATCCGGATGCACCCGCCAGCGAGTGAGGCCGGCACCGGGAAAATGAAACATGGGCCAAACCAAAGGAATAACGCCACACCCGAGACGGTTGGGCAAAATCATCGGTGTCGCTGCTTTTTTACTGCTGACGGCCGGTGTATCGGTCTACGCCCTAGCGCTTTTGCTCACCCGGTCGGAGTTGCCGACACGTTTCGCTTCACTGGAACCGGTACGCGACATTGAAGTCGAGTATTTCTTTGAACGCCTGGCGCAGGAAAACAACTGGGATCAGGCATTTTCCCCCCTGTTCCTGGCACCGGCGGATCATACAACCACTGGAACCGGGGCCGTTTCGGCCGGATCGGCGCCCGTCTTCACCAGCCCGGTGGATAACACGGTCATGACGAGAATCACCTTGACCGAGAAGGCGTTGAACCGGCAGCTCATTTACCTCTTCCGGGAACACCCACCCCGGGTGCGGGGGCTGAAGCAGGCCTACCTCGCCGTCGAACCAAACGGCCTGACCTTGCTGGGCGTTATCGACGGCCGGGCACTTCTCCGGCAGATGACGCCCGAACAGCATCACCTACTGCCGACCCTTCTCCGCCGAGAAGGCGTGCTGCGGCTTCGGCTCGCGGCGCACAAGGACCTGATCGGCCGCACCTGGCTTCATCTCGAATCTGTGTCTTTCGGCCATCTGCCGGTTCCCACCGCCGTCGTCAATCCCCTGCTGGAATCGTATCTGCCGGAGAGTACATTCGACATGCGGGACGGATTTTTCGTCTCGCGCCATCTAGAATCCCTCTTTTTCGGCCGGGGATTCATCACCGTCCAATTCAATTCATAATCCAGACGAACCCTTTGGAAAAAAGTGTTTGCTTCCCCTGGATGGAGACACTATACTATGCCACTGTTTTTCACATAAATGCATTCCATCACTTCGTTCGGGAGGGCAAATGTCGAGCACAAGTTTCAAGCCGTTTATTCCCCCGGAAAAGAATCTGAAGGAGTTTACGCTGCGGGCGCTGGTCATCGGCCTGTTTCTGGCCGTTCTGCTGGGCGCCGCTAATGCGTATCTCGGCCTCAAGGCCGGCATGACCATCGCCGCCACCTATCCGGCGGCGGTCCTGGGCATGGCCCTGCTCCGCATGTTCCGGGACCACAACATTCTTGAAGAGAACATTATCCGGACCGTGGGTTCCATCGGTGAATCCGTGGCCGCCGGCGCCATTTTCACGCTGCCGGCGTTCACCATCGCCGCCGTCTGGTCGGATGAGTTCTTTTCCAGTTTCGAGGGATATATCCGCTGTTCCGTGATCATGCTGGTGGGCGGCGTAATCGGGATCATGTTCGTCACCCTGCTGCGCCGCGTCATGGTGGAAGATCACGAGCTGCCCTTTCCGGAATCCGTGGCCGCCTCCGAAATTCACAAAGCCGGGCGCAGCGGGACCACCGGCGCCAAGTACCTCTTTTACGCCATGGGCATCGGCGGTATCATCCAGTTCATCAAGGAATTCAAGATCTTCGCCGAAACCTGGGAGTATTTCACCCGCTTCAGCACCAAGATCATCCCCGGCACCGCCCTCACCGGCGAAGCCAGCAGCACGGCCTATGCCGGCGTCAGCACCGGCGGCGGCTTCCTGCTGAAAACGCCCTCCCTCAGTCCGGCGTTTCTGGGGGTCGGTTACATCATCGGGCCGCGGCTGGCCGCCCTCAACTTCGCCGGCGGCGTCCTGGCCTGGGGCCTGTTCGTGCCGCTCATCATGCTCCATCTGGCGCCCCAGTTCCAGCCCCTCATCGGCCAGCAGGTGGAGATCGCCGGCAAGCTGACGGAATTCACCTGGACCCATGCGGCCAACAGCATTTTCGCCAATATCGTCAAACCCATCGCCATCGGCGGCATGCTGATGGCGGCCATCTACACCCTGTACAAAATGCGCGCCAGCCTTTTCGGCGGCATCAAGCGCTCCGTGGAAGATGTCCGCAAGGCGGCCACCGCTGAACAGACCACCCTGCGCACCGATCGCGACATCAACATCAGGACGGTGTTCTTGAGCCTCGCGGGCCTGGCCGGCGTGACCTTCATCGTGTACTGGTGGTTCATGGATTTCACGGGCGATAACCTGCTGCCGGCCCTGGTGGCGGCAATGGTGATGATGATCGCCGGTTTCTTCTTCGCCGCTGTGTCCGGCTATCTGGTGGGTCTCATCGGTTCTTCCAACAATCCCATCTCCGGCCTGACCCTGACCACCCTGGTTGTGGCGGCCCTGCTGATGGTGATGCTGGGCGTGAGCCGCGATCAGGGCGGCGTGGCCGTCGTCCTGGCGGTGGCCGGGTTGATCTGCGTGTCCGCCGCCGTGGCTGGCGAGATGCTCCAGGACCTGAAGGTCGGCTATATCCTGGGCGGCACCCCCTGGCGGATGCAGGTGGGCGATCTCATCGGCGTGTTCGTCTCCGCCCTGGTCCTGTGGTTCCCTCTCATCATCCTCAACGAGGGCGATCTCATCAAAGCCAAGGCCGAGGGATATATCGGCGGTTTCGGCGGCGACGTTCTGGCGGCGCCCCAGGCCGGACTGATGGCCAAGCTGTCGGCCGGCATCGTGGGCGGCGACATGGTCTGGCCGCTCATCATCGTCGGCATCATCATGTCCATCGGCTTCATCCTGCTGAACGTGCGCAGCCCCATGCTGGTCTGCGTGGGCATGTACCTGTCCTTCGGCACCGTCGCCGCCATCTTCGTCGGTGGCCTGATCCGCGGCATCATCGACATGTTCATCGCCCGGCGTCAGTTCAACGACAATCAGAAATCCCGCATTGACAACCGCGGCACGCTGTTGGCCTCGGGTCTCATCGCCGGCGAAGCCCTGATGGGGCTGCTGTTCGCCGGACTGGCCTTCTTTGAGGTGGATTACATCAAGGCCGTGTGGGGCGACGCGGCGCCGGATTCGCCCTATCTCTACCTGCTGTCCGTGGCCGTTTTCTTCGGCTTGGGCTACCTGCTGGTGAAGCTGCCCCTCGACAACGCCGGCGACCCCGATGAACCGGCCGTTCAGGTGAACGTATAAGCCATTTCGTTTCGGACATCTCCGGGGCATGCCGGACATCCGGTATGCCCCCTTTTTCAGTCAGGAGGCGCCCCACATGCTGTTTCCCCGTCGACGTTCCACCGCCGACTGGATGGATCTCATCCCCCGGCGCACGTATGACCATGAACTGACAGACGAAGGCAAGGTCGTAGTCATCATTCCCAAATTTCAGCGCCCGCCCTTCAACCGGCTGATGCGGCGGATGAAGGCGCCGAACATCCGAGTCAAGCTGGACGGTATCGGCTCGTTCGTCTGGCTCCACTGCGACGGGGAAAGGAACGTAAGCACCATCGTGCGGATTTTACGCGACGAGTTCGGCGAAACAGCGGAGCCGGCGGAAGAACGCGTTCATCTTTTTTTCCAGCAACTGCAGCGCGGCGGCATGGTGCGGCTGTTCGAACCATCCGCCGCCGGGAGCTGAGCCGACCTGATCTTCCATCCGGCACCCACCAGCCGTGTGGTCGCCATGCACCGCGGATCGTGCTCGTTTTGCCATTCTCTATACCAGAAACGGGTAAGGCCAGGGGTTTCGCAGCATTTACAGCACTTCGGCTTTGATCTATACTAAGCAGGTTGTGACGATTTTCGGTCCGGCGGCTGCCGGCACGGCCGGTGTGGCCGGCCGTAACCTGGATTATGTGTACGGAGTTGAGACATGGCGGTCGTGCTGATGATTCTCGCCGGATTTCTGTTCGTGGCGGGTTATGTATTCTATGGCGGTTACATCGCCCGGCGACTGGGCATCGATCCCCAGCGCCCCACTCCGGCCCATGAATTGCGTGACGGCGTCGACTACGAACCGGCGGCCAAACCGGTGCTGCTGGGTCATCACTTTGCCTCCATCGCCGGCGCCGCGCCCATCATCGGCCCCGTTACCGCCGCCGTATTCGGCTGGGTTCCCGTCTTCCTCTGGATCATCCTCGGCGGTATTTTTATGGGCGCCGTTCACGATTTTACCTCCCTGGTCGCCTCCCTCCGCCACCGCGGCAAGTCCATCGGCACCGTCATCGAGGAGGAAATCGGCTACACAGGCAAAATCCTGTTCCTGCTCTTTTCCTGGGCGGCGCTGGTGCTGGTCATCGCCGTGTTCGCCGTCATTGTGGCCCAGACCTTCGTCAGCGTTCCCCAATGCGCCACCGCCTCCACCCTCTTCCTGATCATCGCCGTCGGCTGGGGCCTCATGCCCAAACGGAACATCACCGTAGCGACCCTGATCGGACTCGTCTTCATGGCGCTGGCCCTGATGGCCGGACAATATTACCCGCTGCGGCTGGACCTCGAAGCCTGGCTGGCCCTGTTGTTCGTCTATGTGTTCGTGGCCTCGGTCACGCCCGTCTGGGTGCTGCTGCAGCCGCGCGATTATCTGAACGCCTACCTTCTGTATGGCGCGTTGTTACTGGCCTTCGTCGGCATCCTCGCCGCCGCACCGGCGGTGAAGGCACCCGCCTTTGTCGGTTTTGTCGACGTCAAACTGGGTCCCATTTTCCCCATCCTTTTCGTCACCGTCGCCTGCGGAGCCATTTCCGGCTTCCATTCCCTCGTCGCTTCGGGGACGGTGGCTAAACAGATGAACAGCGAAGCTGATGCCAAAAGTGTGGGCTTTGGTGCCATGCTCATCGAAAGCTTCCTGGCGGTGGTGGCTCTTTTGGCCGCCGTCACCTTCGTCCGCGAGGACTATGTCCGGATCCTCCTCAGCGAAGGCCCGGTGGCGGTTTTCAGCCAGGGCATCGGCGGTTTCGCCGCCCGGCTCGGCCTGCCGGAACAGGTGGCCGTCACCTTTCTGGCCCTGGCCGTCTCGGCTTTCGCCCTGACTTCACTGGATACGGCCACCCGCCTGGGGCGGTTTGCCTGGGAGGAATTCTTTCGCCGGGAGGATCGGCCGGCGGGCCTGCTGCAGAACCGCTTCCTGGCCACCATTGCCACGGTCATTCCGGCGGCCCTGCTGGCGTTCACCGGCCACTGGCAGGCCATCTGGCCCATTTTCGGCAGCGCCAACCAGTTGCTGGCGGCCCTGGCCCTCCTCACCGTCAGCATCTGGCTCATCAACCAGGGGAAAAAGCCGGTGTTCACCCTGGTACCCATGGTACTCATGATGGCCGTCACCTTGTCCGCCCTGACGGTGCTGGTCTACGAAAACTATGTGCTTACCGGGAACTTTCTGCTGGGGAGTGTAGGGCTGCTGCTGTTCGCCATCGCCGTTTTCCTGGTGATCTACGCCTGGTGGAAAATACGTAAGGCCCAGCCCACCCCGCCGGCGACGCCGACATCCTCCGCCGACTGAATACCGTCGGACCGCCCGTCACCGTTCACCGCCTCGCCGGTGAGAGCATCATCGATTCATTACGCATCTGGCGGGGAGACTTCCGGCGCGGGCGCCGATCCGATGGCCAGGTCTTCGTCGGACATGTCGGCCTGCCCATAGACCCGGTCAATGGTATAGATGGTCCGGTTCCCGCCCTCGAAATAGATCCGGGTCAATAACTCGCCCAGCAGCCCGAAACAGATCAGCTGAATGCCGGCGATGATCAGCAAGACGGACAGCAGCATCAGCGGGCCATGCTTGGTGAAAACATCGACTGCCAGGATGATCTTCTTGAGCAGGAGAAACACACCGATAGCCCCGCCGGTCAGAAACGCCAGCAGGCCAGGGATGCCGAAAAAATGAACGGGCCGGGTCAGGTAGCGTAGCAAGAAACGGATGGTGATCAGGTCGATGATCACCCGGAAGGCACGGGTCAGATTGTACTTGGAGCGGCCGAAACGGCGACGGCGGTCGTTGATGGGGACCTCCACCACCCGGGCGCCGTAGCGGGCCGCCAGCGCTGGTATGAACCGATGGTGGTCGCCGTACAGCCGCACCTGGTTCAGGAGCGACCGGCGATAGGCCTTGAGCGTGGCGCCGTAATCATGCAACTTCACTCCGGACAATCGGGAAATCATCCAGTTGGCGATGCGGGACGGCAGACGACGGCGGAAAAACGGTTCGCGTCGATGGCGCCGCCAGCCGCTGGCGATATCACTGCCGGTTTCCTGCAGGGCCCGCAACAACGGGGGGATGTCGGCCGGATCGTTCTGAAGATCGCCGTCCATGGCGATGATGTAGGTGCCGCTGGCGTGATCGAAACCGGCGGACAATGCCGCCGTCTGGCCCTGATTGCGGCGGAGACGGATGCACGTCACCCGCGGGTCCCGGCGCACCAACCGCAGCATCTGGCCGAACGATCCGTCTGTGCTGCGGTCGTCCACCAGGATCAGCTCGTAGTCCGGTGTAACGTCCGCCATGGCGACCACGATCTCTTCAAACAGCAGGGGGATGTTCTGCTCCTCGTTATAGATGGGGACGACCAGGGATACTCTTTCCCGGGTGATCATGCCTATGCTCCAGGGAAGCCATGATTTCCCGCCGCATCCGGCTGCGGCGGCGACCTGTATTATGAAGCCTTCAACGCCACTTTGCAATAGCTCCGTCGCCGTCGCCCCACCTCCCCGGCCGTCATTCCGGCAGCGGCGGCAGGGAGAATGAAAGAAAAAACGCGAATTCCTGCGAAAATGAAAACGTCTGTTGCTACAATATATTGTACGTATCAAAAAATCGAACACAAAATGTTGTATTTCATCTTGACATTCACCATCATGTGTTCTATAAAGAAAAAACACGGGGAACATCATCGACATACCATGCACACACATATTGTCATTGGCTTGTCTCAGCGTCCCCCTTTGATTCAAATAATTTCCAGGACTTCAAGGAGAGTTTTCCATGGATGCAAGGAAAAATCTTCCGGCGGATTTTGCGGCCGATCCCATCCAGCCGGGAATGAAATCCAAAAAGGGCTTGTCGTTCGATCGCTACTTTTCCCGTGACGGGATGCACCCCTATGAAGAGCTCGAGTGGGAATTCCGCACGGCCCGCATCTCCAACCAGAAGGGGGAAGTCATCTTTGAGCAAAACGGGGTGGAGGTGCCGGGGGGCTGGTCCCAGTCGGCCACCAACATCGTGGCGGCCAAGTATTTTCATGCCGAAAACCTGGGCCAAAAGCGGGAATCCAGCGTCAAGCAGCTCATTTCACGGGTGGTGGATACCATCACCCGCTGGGGGCAGAGCCAGGACTATTTCGCCACCGAACAGGATGCCCGGATCTTCGCCGAGGAACTGACCCATCTGCTGGTCCATCAGAAAGCGGCCTTCAATTCACCGGTCTGGTTCAACGTCGGTGTGGAAGAAAAGCCCCAGTGCTCGGCCTGTTTCATCAATTCCGTCACGGACACCATGGATTCCATCCTCGAACTGGCGAAAACCGAGGGCCGGCTGTTCAAGTTCGGCTCGGGGACCGGGACCAACCTCTCCCCGCTGCGCTCCTCCAAGGAACGCCTCAGCAACGGGGGTATTGCTTCGGGACCCGTCTCCTTCATGAAGGGCTTCGACGCCTTTGCCGGGGTGATCAAATCGGGCGGCAAAACCCGGCGGGCGGCCAAGATGGTCATCCTCAACATCGACCACCCCGATATCGTCGAATTCATCGAGTGCAAGGCCAATGAGGAAAAGAAAGCCTGGTCCCTCATTGATGCCGGTTACGACGGCTCTTTCGACGGCGAAGCCTACAGCTCGATCTTTTTTCAGAATGCCAACAACAGTGTCCGCGTCACCGACGACTTCATGCAGGCCGTGGTGGAGGACAGAGCGTGGACGACACGGCTGGTCACCTCGGGCGAGGAAGACAGCGTATACCCGGCCCGGGAGCTGATGGAAAAAATCGCCGAAGCGGCCCATGTCTGCGGCGATCCGGGGATGCAGTACGACACGACGATCAACAAGTGGAATCCCTGCAAGAGCAGCGGCCGCATCAATGCTTCCAATCCCTGCAGCGAATATATGTTTATGGACGATTCAGCCTGTAACCTGGCCAGCCTCAATCTCATGAAATTCGTAGACACCCAGGGACGTTTCGATGTCGCGGCCTTTCGTCACGCCGTACACGTGGTGTTCACCGCCCAGGAAATCCTGGTGGACAACGCCAGTTATCCGACGCCCGGCATCGCCCGCAATTCCCATGACTACCGGCCCATCGGCCTCGGCTATGCCAACCTGGGCGCCCTGCTCATGTTCATGGGGCTTCCTTACGACAGCGCCGCCGGACGTGATTTTTCCGCCACCGTTACGGCCATCATGAATGGACAGGCCTATCTCACTTCCGCACGCATCGCCGCCGTCCAGGGCCCATTTGCGCGGTACGATGAAAACCGGGTACCGTTTCTGGAAGTCATGCACCAACACCGGGCCGCCCTTGACGGCATCAACACCGGGAATGTGCCGCCCCCCCTGGCCCACGAAGCCCGGGAGGTCTGGAACCAGGTGCTGGAGAGCGGCAAGCAGCACGGCTTCCGCAATGCGCAGGCCACGGTATTGGCGCCCACGGGCACCATCGGTTTCATGATGGATTGCGACACCACCGGCATCGAGCCGGATCTGGCTCTGGTCAAATACAAACAGCTCGTCGGCGGCGGCACCATGAAAATCGTGAACCGAACGGTGCCGGTGGCCCTGGGCCGCCTAGGCTACAGCCAGACGGAAATCGATGAAATTGTGGCCCACATCGAAACCAGCGGAACCATCGAAGGAGCGGTCCATTTGCGCGACGAGCACCGCCCCGTGTTCGACTGCGCGCTGAAACCCGCCAACGGCAGTCGGTTCATTCATTACATGGGACATGTGCGCATGATGGCCGCCGTCCAGCCATTCCTCTCGGGTGCCATCTCCAAAACGGTGAACATGCCGGAAGAGGCCACGGTACAGGATATCGCCGAAGTTTACCTGGAAGGATGGAAACTCGGCCTCAAGGCCATCGCTATCTATCGCGACGGTTCGAAAAAGATCCAACCGCTGTCCACCCGGCAGGAGAAAGGTCGCGCCGAAGCCGCCGTCAAGGACAAGATCGTGTACCGACCGGTTCGCCGAAAACTGCCCAACGAACGGCAGGCCATCACCCACAAGTTCAGCGTGGGGGGGCATGAAGGCTATATCACCGTCGGCATGTACGACGACGGCACGCCGGGAGAAGTCTTTATCGTCATGGCCAAAGAGGGCAGCATCATTTCCGGGGTGATGGACGGTTTCGCCACGGCCATCTCCATGGCCTTGCAATACGGTGTTCCCCTGAAAGTCCTGGTGGACAAGTTTTCCAATACCCGCTTCGAGCCCTCGGGCTATACCGGAAATCCACACATCCCCTTTGCAAAGTCGGTCTTCGATTATCTCTTCAAATGGCTGGCCTTGAAATTCATGCCGCGGGAAGAACAGCTGAAGATCGGCGTGGTCCAACCCGAAGAGAACGGCCAGGCGGCCGACACCACGGACCGCGGCGGGATGAACGCACCCCTGCAGCTGGACGGGATGGTGGAGATGAAAGATGATTCCCCGCCCTGCCCCGAATGCGGTTCCATCATGGTCCGAAACGGGGCCTGTTACAAGTGCCTCAACTGCGGCACCACCAACGGCTGCTCCTGAGTTGTCGCGGTGCAGAAGGCAAGGGTAAACGCCGCCGGTATTGTCCGGTGCCGTTCTTTATTCATGGCCACCGAAACTGCCTTCGTCCGGTGTCGCGCTCCTCGCCGCAACTGGCTCCTCCGCCCGGCAACGCCGTAAAAAAGTCGGGCGGACGTTGTGCTACAATACTGCCATGAGCAGCGGCCGCCTTTCGACGTTCATAAACTGGATCCGCCGGCTTCCCCTTTGGCTCGGCCTGCTGGCCGTCCTGGGTCAACCGGCTCCGGCCGTCACCCCGGACCGGGCGTCCTGGTTGAACGCCCTGCAGGCCAGGATTTCCGCCGCCGGGTATTCATTCTCGGTGGGGTACAGCCCGGCCCTGGATATCCCCCGGAAACAATTGTGTGGCTGGCGGCCCGATGACGAGGCCTGGCAACGGCTGCCGCGGTTGGACCTGCCGCGGGCGGAGGAGTTGCCGGACCGTTTCGACTGGCGTGAGCTGGGCGGCCTGACGTCCGTGAAATGGCAACAATCGTGCGGCGCCTGTTACGCCTTCGCCAATCTGGGCGCGCTGGAAAGTCAAATCCTCATCCAGGAGGGCCAGCGGGTCGACCTGGCGGAGCAGCTGCCGGTGGATTGCAATCCCCATGCCCAGGGTTGTACCGGCGGTCCCATCAGTTTCTATTTTCTGATCTGGCACGGCGCCACCTTCGAACACTGGTACCCTTACCAGTCCCGCGAAACGGACTGCCTGGAAGGCGACATCTCCCTGCCGTACGATGTGTACACCAGTTATGCCGTGGCGAATGAGGTGCCGGCGATCAAACAGGCCATTTACGACTACGGACCGGTGATCTGCGGTGTGGCCGCCGATGATGCCTTCTGGGCCTACCGGGAGGGAATCTATGAGGGTCCGGGGGCCCCCCAACGCAATCACGTGGTGATTCTGGCCGGCTGGGATGACAATGACGGCCAGGGCTACTGGATCCTAAAGAACAGCTGGGGCCATTGGTGGGGGGAAGAGGGCTACATGCGCATCCGCTATGGTGCCGCCAAGATCGGCACCAATTGCACCTGCCCCGACTATCGTCCCCGTCCGGGGCCCAAACTCTGTCAGACGGTGGCCGACAGCTGGCTGACTGGTTACGATGAGCAGGACGCAAGCCGGACAGCGGCCCTGCGGCTGGTCATGAAGAACTTCGGTACCACCGCCCGGCAGGTGCGAGTCACCTTGCGCACGGCGGATCCGGGGGTGATCCTGCTGGCGGATGAAGTCGCGTATCCGGATTTGAAGCAGGGCGAAGAGGGCATGGGCGACGGCCTGTTTCACTTTGCCCTGGCTGCGGGCCTGCCCGATGAACCGGTCATCGATTTTCGCCTGGATATTCGTACAGAATTCGGTCATCAGATGACGGGGCGGGCGGTGGTCACGGTGGTTAAGCCGCCGGTGCTGATCCTCGACCTGGATCCCGACCATGACAGCGCGCCGGCCATCCAGACCGAACTCACGGCGAACCAGGTGGCCTGGGCCTATACCCGCCATCCGGAGCTGACCACTTTCGACGATTACGACACGCTGTTCGTCTGCACGGGCGACGGCGCAACATGCCCCCTCACCCCGGCCCATCATGAAGGGCTCAACCGGGCGCTGCGGCTGCACACCCACGTCTACCTGGAAGGTCGGGCCGTCTGGCATCTGGACGCCGGCCAATACCCCGACCTGGCCTGGTTCCATGTCACGCCCGGCGCCACAGCTGCACCGCCCCCAGCGGAACTGCGAGGCTGCCCGGCCACCTATTGGCGGGATGTCCGCATCGGCTTGCAGACCGGTCAGGTCGACGTGACGGAACTGCGATCCGATGCCAGTGCCGTCACCATTCTGCGCGGCTTTCAACCGGATATCGCTTGTTCGGCCGCCTGCCGGAACCATCCCCTGGCCGGCATCAACTGGTATACCCGCAACGTCAGCTCAACCATCGAGTTCGGTGATCTGCAGGCCACAGCCGTCGGATCCGCTCCTTACGATGTCATGCGCAGGATTCTGAAATTTTTCCGGTTGGTCGATATCCTTAGCGGCGATCTGGACGACGACGGCGAGCTGACCAGCACCGATCTGATCCTGCTGGCCCATTATCTCACGGAAAACGTGGAGCTATCCCCCATCGTCGAGGCTGATCTGAATTTGAGCGGCCGGGTGGATTGTCCGGATCTGACGTGGCTGGCCGTCCTGTTGGTGGAGGGCGACCATTCCTCCTAACCGGCACGGCCGCTCCATCTAAAAGAAAACGGGGAGCGCCGAGATGGCAGCGCTCCCCGTTTGTGGAATGAACGTGCCGGCCTCTCGGCCCGGCACGACGGTGAAGGATCAGCGCTGGGGCCGGCCCCGGCCGGGACCGATATGAAACCGGCCACCGATCAGCGCCGGGTCATCCTCATAACCCAGGGCCCGGAAATCCATACGCTGTTTGACGTCAGGATAGAGCGCGCCGGCATGCTCGGGCAGTGCCTGGCCGCGCATATCCGTGTGGCAGCGACCGCAACTGATGGCCTCCACCTTGTGACAATCGACGCACCCCAGGGACTGGCGGGTCGGGGCTACCTCATGATGGATGGAGACATACATTTCGGTGCGCACGAAATCATACGAACCGGAGTATTCCAGTCCCACCGCCTGCATGCCTTCCGTCAGGGCCTTGTTCCAGTCATAGTGCTCCCAAAATCCCTGCTGGAGTTTGGGAACGGCCAGGATCTTCCGCTCCGTGTCATAGGGCTGGTTAGCGGTATGAACCTTGAACGGGTAGATCCGGGCTGAAGGCTCGCGCCGGTCACCCAACGGCTGGTTCAGCACCACCGTCTCGTCGGTATCGATCTTGTCGCCCATGACATAGGCCTGGTTAGTGCCGTCATACCAAAGGTAGGTGGGCACCACATTCATGGCCCATTCCTGCCCCCCGATCTTCTTGTCGAAATCGGGTTGGCCGAGGGGCCCAATCTGCGGTTGCCGGTCCTGTCCCGCCAGTGAGAAATCGAGGTGCACCCGGGTCGGGGTGTTCTTGGCGAACGATGGAATATGGCAGGTTTCACAGGCCACCGAGCGGACATGATCATCGAGGTGCCGGCTTACCGAACCCGCAATGCCATGGGGCGTGGCGCTGTGGCACTTGACGCACTGAACCCGTCCCTCGAAGGCCGGCGCCTTCAGGGACATGCCGGCGATGCGATGTTCCCGGGTGGTATGGCAATCCTGGCAGCGAAGGTCATACATGCCCATATGGACGTCGAAATCGTCGGGCGCGTCGACCAGGATGGGTTCCAGGTCCCCGTGCTTAAAATTGGAACCGCCGCCGCTGTTGAAATGGCAGGCGCCGCATTCCCGGCGTGACGGCCGTCCCACCCGGGCGGCCACTTCCGCCAGGTCCACCCCTTGGGCGGGCCAACCACCTTCCGCTTTCCGGTAAATTCCGGTGGTATCGTGGCAGACCAGGCAATCGATGCGCTGGGGATCAGAGAAATCGAATCCGGCTTCGTCCATGCCGTAACCGATATGGCAGATGGCGCACAGCTCGTCGTTGGCGGCCATCCCCAGAGTACAGTTGTTGATCAGGGTTTTCTCACCCAGATCCACCTGGTGCTCATGCCCCTCGATGAAGGCCGCGTGCCCGGCCCAGTTCCAGTGAGACGTCTTGAGGATATCCTGGCCGACATGGCCATGACAGGTCAGGCACTGGGTCGTCACCTCGGTGGGACTCGGATCGGGGCCGAGTTCCACCAGCTGGCGGTGATCGGGAGTCAACGGATGATGGCAGCCGGCACAATCTACCGGCGCATAGACCGCCTGCGTCTGGTCTTCGTGACAGCCGATGCACTGCCGGTGGTAGGCACCTTTAAGGCCCAACCGATCAGGATCGTCCTCCTCATTGGCGAAAAGATGACAGGCCGAGCATTTCTGGATGGTAATCGCATTCATGTCATGGCAGCTGCCGCAGGCGATACCGCCGATCCGCTCTTCCAGGTTTTCCGCATGAAACGCCTCGATATCCATCCCGACCCGGTCCTCTTCGTCGTAGGAAAACCGGTGGTGGCAGACACCGCAGTTGCCATTTGTAACCACATCGTGGGTCCGGTGGGTAAATTTCACCGGTTCGTAAAAATCTGTCCGCTCATTCAGGAGGGGGTAGTTCAGGACGTAGAGGTTGCGATAGGATTCCGGCCGGTTGGCATGGCTGGAAGCGGACAGGACTTCCTGCTCGATCTTCACCGGCTGAACACTCTGCACCCATTCGTGGGCCTCGATGTCGCCGGCGACGGCCTCCTGATGCACCACCGCATAAATCACAACGAAGGAGAACAGCAGCAGCGCAGCCCCGCCGCGCAGCACCCAGGCGGTGGTCGACGTGAGGGGTTGGGCCGAAATCTGCCGGGCTTCCTCCTCGTAGCGCTCCCGGCACTTGCCGCAGCGGCATCGCTCGAATACAGGGAAAAAGGTCGCTGCCAGCCGGTAGAGCAACATGATGGTGCAGATCATGGCAGTGGTCAGGGCGATCTCACCCAGCGACGGGAAATAGAACTTATTGGAATAGGGCGGCATGTAGCCGACCAGATACACGTTGACCCGGTTCAGTACCACACCGAGAATGATCAGCAGCACCGAGAACATGAGCCACCCTGACGATCGCCGGACGGCCTTCTGGGTGAGTAGAATGAAAGGCAGAATAATCCCGATGAAGACCTCGATGATAAAAGCCGTGGTACAGCGCGCACAGTCCGTCATGCTGATAGAATCAAGACGGTAGAAAAAATCGCCGAATTTCAATAATGCATAGATGCCGATAAACCATGGGATATAACCGGCCAACGGGGTCAGAATCTCCATTTCCAGCTCCCGCCGGAAACTCCGGTTGGCGATGATGGATTCCAGAATCACCATGGGGAACCCTACCATGATGGCGGACAGGAGAAAGAGCATGGGCAACCAGGGGGTGTACCAAAGAGCATGAATTTTCGTCGGAGCAATGAGGATAATGGTCCCCAGCGAAGACTGGTGCATAAAAGAGAGCACCACACCGGCGATAATGAAGATGGGAAGCACCGTCTTCACCACCCGGTGCAGGGTGATGATCGGCTTCTCGAACCTTTTCAGCATGCGGGCGCCCCATTCGTTGCGCTGGATCCGTTCACGTAATCCTTCCAGCAGGGCCGGCGACATCTCGATGGTCAGCACCGTCAGGTAGAACATGACACACATGGCTACCTCGAACAGGCCCGAATTTCCCTGCCAATGAAAAAGGGGCCGCCAGATGTTCCATGATTTGCCGATATCAAAAAGCAAGCCGATGGCCACCATCAAGTAGCCCAACCAGGCAGTGAGGATGGCCGGCCGCAACAGGCCGTGGTATTTCTTTTTTCCAAAAATATCGATCAGCGCCGCCGTGGTGAAGCCGCCGGCGGCCAGGGCCACACCACAGGCGACATCGATGGCGATCCAGATCCCCCAGGGGTAGTAATTGTCCAGGTTGGTCACCGTCCCCAAACCCAGCAGGAAGCGGGCCAGCCCGAAGGAGAATCCGACAACCATGAAGGCGAGGAGGACGAACGTCCCCGGCGTGAAAAACGGTCGGTCAATGCGCTCAATCGCGGGATGGTCCATGACTGCCTCCTTCATCCTCGTGGTGTGCGGCTTCGGTGCCTGCCTCTTTATTCAACCGTTCTTTCCGGTGATTGAACCACATGAGGGCACCCAGCGCCCCGTAAAAACCAAACGGGATAGCACCGTACCGGAAGATGGTATGCTGGATGTTTTCTGTCAGGCGAGGGCCGGAAGTTTCCGGCAATTTCAGCATCCCGACCTCCGTCACCGGCCGGCCGGTAAGGTAAAGCCAGCCTGTACCCCCGATTTCATGTTCGCCGTAAATATGGTCAAGGTAACGCTCCGGCCGCTGGCGGATCCGCGCATGGGCCATCTCCAGTAGCTCCTCCCGCTTGCCGAACACGATGGCTTCCGTGGGGCACGCGGCGGCACAGGCCGGATTGGCGCCCGTCCCCCGGGCCAGATCGGTGCAGTATTCGCACTTGCGCACCCGGGGTGTCAGGGGGTCGTCGTATTCATAGTCCGGGACTTGGAAAGGGCAGGCGTACAGGCAGTAGCGGCAACCGATACAGACAGTGGGGTTGTAAACCACGGCCCCATCGCGGGACTTGGTCAGCGCGCCGGTGATGCAGCCGGACACGCAGGCGGGATCCAGGCAATGCATGCACTGGAATTTGACATAGGTGTTCTTTTTTTGCAATTGATCGGGAGACGGCGGTCCGGGAAACTCGTTGACCACTGTGAACGACGCTTCCGTGTGGCGGCGCTCGTTGCGGAACACCGTTTTGGTAGTGAATGATTCCGTGGGACGCGGCAGCTGGTTCCGGTCATTGCAGGCTTTTTCGCACTGGCGACAGCCGATGCACAACGTCGTGTCCACCAGGCAGCCGACATGCTCCAGCGCCGTTTCCGATTCGTTCCCCGTGGACGCCCGGCTAAGCGAGCCGGCGGCCAGCGAGGAGGACGTCACCATGGCGAACTTCAAAAATTTTCGCCGGTCAAGACTCATAAATACCTCCTGTTCGTATTCCCCTCCCTGAGTCCGACATTCTTCACGGCGAAATCCTCATGATGGCAGGACGAACGGATGGAAGCAAAGGGCATCCATCGGCAAAAGGCGTCCTCTCCGCCACAGCATCACCGGGACGAATGTCAAAGATCTATACCCGAAAACATAGAACAATGAGCAAATCTATTTTCGCATCGAGAAATTGTAAAAAATCTATATTTTAAAGTC
>JAFGRT010000053.1 GCA_016935015.1 Acidobacteriota bacterium
ATTCACCCCGTGCCGGGCTGCCTTCGGGCCGGATATACCGCAACGCCACCAGTCGCCGGGACTCCAACTGCACAAGAGCCGACGGCGGGGCGTAAAAACGTCCTTCGCCGTGGGCCACAGGGAGATGCAGCCGCCGCACGCCGCGGGTGAATACGGCCGGGCATTCCGCCTCGGCCGCCACGTCCACCCATCGGCACTGGTAGCGATTGGTGGTATTGTATTCCAGGGAAACCTCGGCTGATCCGACACCGGGCGTCAGACCGGGGACCAGTCCCAGATTGACCATCACCTGAAAACCGTTGCAGATGCCCAGCATGAGAGTATCGCGGGACACGAAGGCCAGAAATTCCTCCTGCAGGTTGTTGCGGATTTTATTGGCCAATGCCTTGCCGCTTCCCGTATCGTCGCCGTAGGAGAAACCGCCGGGAAAGGCGAATATCTGTGTCGTCGCCAGACGTTGGGGCTGCGCGATGATATCGTTGATGTGCACGATTTCGGCCACGGCACCGGCCTGGGTGAGGGCAAAACGGGTTTCCTCCTCACAATTGATCCCGTAACCGGTGAGCACGATGGCCCGCGGTGCCGCCATGATGATTTCCTTTCCAATAGATTTACCCTCGGCGCCGGTGACGCCGAATTTTCTTCTTGCCGTTCTCAGCTTTCGGGCTGGCCGAAGACCGCGCCGGCCAGATCGGTGGCGGATGAAAACCGGCGAAAGCGGGAGCGGTAATGTTCCAGCATGTCGTCCACGTCACTTTCCAGTACCCGCCGGCCCTCATGCCCCGTGACGACGAAGCGCCGGTTGTCCTGCACTTCACCAACACATGCCAGGGGGCAATCGCCCATGATGGTCTCGAATTCCGTCCGGCGGGCCGGGTCCACCGTAACCAGCAGGCGGCCCTGACTTTCTGAATACAACAATTCATCATGGCGCAGCGCGCCTGTGGCCGGCACCCGCGCCAGGTCCAGTGTCAGGCCGAATCGGCCGGCCATGGCGGACCGGGCCGCAGCCAGAGCCAGCCCGCCCCGCTCCAAGCTGACAGCCGAGGCTACCAGCCCATCTCGCAAGGCCTGTTCATACGCGTGATATAGCCGGGCGTTGGCAGCTGGATCCACCCAGGGCAATAAACGTCCGCTGAACGCCCTGCCCTGCAGCCGTTCGCCCATCTGGGTCAGATACTCGCTGCCGGCCCATTCCGCCGCCGTCAGGCCAAGCACGTAGACCAGGTCGCCCGGCATCTTGAAATCAAGGGTCTGACAACGCCGGACATCCGGCACGATGCCGATGGAAGAGATGAGTAGGGTGGGTGGCACTGAGATGAGCACCGGATTGAACTCATGATCGAATCCCCTGAAATCATTGAACATGCTGTCTTTGCCAGAGATGAAGGGCGTCCCGTACGCCACGGCGACATTGTAGCAGGCCTCGGCGGCGGCCTTCAGCTGTGCCAGCCGAACGGGATTGTGGGAGTCACACCAGCAGAAATTGTCCAGCAGGGCCATCCGATCCAGAGTCCCCCCGACGGCCACGGCGTTGCGGATAGCGGTGTCGATGGCACAGGCCGCCATGCCGTAGGCGTCGATCTCGCTGTAGGACGGATAAATCCCCTGGGACAAAACCACCCCGCGGTTCGACTCTGGCACCGGGCGGATGACCGTGGCGTTTCCGTTCACCCGGCCCGCCCCTTGTAACGGCTTGATCACGGAGTTGGCCTGCACTTCATGATCGAACTGGGTGGAGATGAATTCGAAACTGGCGATGTTCAGGCGCTCCAGAAAGCGGTGAAACACGGCGCTCATGTCCGCCGGCTCGGGGAATTCGGGATCCGGTGGACCCACCGGCGGTGTTTCGGTGTGCAGGACTTTTTGCGGCAGCCCGTCGTGCAAAAACACCATATCCAGATCGAAAACGATGCGGCCCTTGTAGCGGACCACTCCCCGACCGGAATCCGTAAACGTGCCGATGACCGTCGCCTCCACGCCCCGCCGCTGCATCAGCTCCAGAAACGGCGCCACCTTATCCGGCGGAATGGCCAGGGTCATCCGTTCCTGGGATTCGCTGATCCAGATTTGCCACGGCGCCAATCCCGGGTATTTCAGCGGCACCCGCTCCAGTTCCACCTCGAAGCCGCCCGATTCCCGGGCCATTTCGGCCACGGAACAAGACAACCCGCCGGCGCCGTTGTCGGTGATAGAGTGATAAAGATCCTGCTCGCGTGCTTCCTTGATGATGGCGTCGGACATTTTCTTCTGGGTGATGGGATCACCGATCTGAACCGCCGTTGCCGGACTCCCTGCGCTGAGCGCTTCGGAAGAGAATGTGGCACCGTGGATACCGTCTCGCCCCACCCGCCCGCCGACCATGACCACCCGGTCACCGGGCTGTGCCTTTTTCGCCACCCCCGGCTGCCCGTTGATGGTCCGCGGGATCAGACCGACCGTCCCGACGAACACCAGCGGCTTGCCCTTGTACCGTGGATGAAAATAGACGAAGCCCTGGGGCGTGGGGATGCCCGAACAGTTGCCGCCAACGTTCACGCCATGGACCACCCCTTCCATGATCCGGCGGGGCGAGAGCAGGACTGACTCCTCGTCGCGGCTGCGATACAAGGGCCGCCGGTCGTCTGGATCGGCAAAACAGAATCCGTATCGGTTGGCCACCGGCTTCGCCCCCATGCCAAATCCCATGGCGTCGCGGTTGACCCCGACGATTCCGGTCAGAGCTCCCCCGAAGGGATCCAGAGCGCTGGGACTGTTATGGGTCTCCACCTTGTCGGCAATCACCCAGTTTTCGTCAAACAAGATGCCGCCGGCATTATCGGTGAACACGGATTCGCAAAAGTCGCGTGCGCCTTTTTTGTTTCGGATCCGCTCCGTGGCGCCGCGAATGAACTGCTTGAAGATCCCGGCATCTATTTCATCCAGCCGGGCGGCGAAGATCGTATGCTTGCAGTGCTCGCTCCAGGTCTGGGCGATGGATTCCAGTTCGATGTCGGTGGGGGATCGTCCCTCGTTCCGAAAATAATCCCGGATCACCTGCAGGGCGGGCCGATCCAGCGCCAGTGGACCCCGCCGGCTGCCGTCGGGATTGGCGATCCCCTCCCGGCCCAGCCGCAGAAGCTCCTCCCCGGAGAGATCCAGGGAAACTTCATCTACCTCACCAATCTCCTCCAGATGCACCACCGGCAGCCGGCGTCCCATTCCCCCAGCCCGCCCGTATTCTTTGCGCGACAGCAGATTCATCCGCTGGATCAGCGGATTGTACAATTCCTGGCCCAAATGCCACGCAGCGCTGTCGTCCAGTGAACCCGCCACGAAATAGGTGGTGGAAGTAAAGATTGATTTTTCCGGATCCAGGCGGCGTCCCAGCAAATCTTCCAGCATTTCCCGGCAAGTGTGGGCCACGTTGTCGGTGACTCCCGGCAGAAAGCCGATTTCGATGGCATAATCGAAACTGTCCGGTACGAACGGAACGTCCACCCGAAAATCCTGGGTGACGCTCTGGGTCAGGGCCATCGCCGCCGCCTGAAGCTCATCGTCAGTCAGTTCGGCATTCAGCAGGTAATTGTCCGCCAGGCGCACCTCGTTCAGCGCAAAGCCAAGGCCCTGAAGCTTTTCCAGAAGCACGCGCCCCCGGGCGTCGGGGATGGAGTAGAAAACCTCGATCCGATGCGCTGCAGTTTCCATAAGGGACATCCTTCCCGTCGGATTGCCTCACAACATAGCAGGTGTTGACGGCGAGATCAAGGGTTATCGCCCGTTGCAGAGGTTCTCAGGACCATGCGCCCATGGTTTGAAAAACGACATAATTATCTGGATTGAAACAGATTACGGAAGGCTCAATCCCGTTCGGATTTGTAGATCCAGCCGCCGCCCACCACCACTTCATCCCAATAGAATACAGCGGCCTGCCCCGGCGTGACGGCCGGTTGCGGCTCGGCAAAGGTCACCATGGCTCCGTTCTGACTCCAGGGGCTGATCTTGGCCCGGGCCGGATTGAACCGCGAGCGGATCTTGACCTCCACGTCGATCTCCTCGTCGAGGGAAGGGGTGGCGATCCAGTTGCTGCAGGTGATATAAAAACGGCGGGAAAACACTTCATCCTTGGTGCCAACAATGACCCGGTGTCGATAGGCGTCGATGGCCACAACATACAGCGGTTCGCCCACAGCGACGCCCAGTCCGCGACGCTGGCCGATGGTGAAACGGTGGATACCGTCGTGCATACCGACCAGGGTGCCGTCGGTGCGCACGATTTCGCCCGTCTGGGGTTGGGCGAACGATGGATACTTTTCAATGTACCGCTCGATGAAACCGACATAGTCGTTATCGGGAATAAAGCAGACTTCCTGGCTTTCTTCCTTCTCGGCGACGGGCAGGTTGATGGCCCGCGCCAGTTCCCGTATCTCCGACTTCGACAACTCACCCACCGGAAAGACCGTATCCCGCAACTGATCTTGCTTCAACTGGAAGAGGAAATACGACTGATCCTTGGCCGCATCCCGTCCTTTGTACAAGACGTACCGCTGCGTAATCTCATCGTATTGAACCATGGCGTAGTGACCTGTGGCCACCTTGTCCACGCCAAGGCACTGCGCGAAATGCCTGAGCTTGCTGAATTTCAGCAGGCTGTTGCAGAGGATGCACGGAGAAGGGGTCAATCCATTGATATAGTTGAGGACGAAAGGCTCCACCACACGGTGGCGGAACTCCTCGCTGTAGTTCACCATGTAGTGGCGGATGCCCAGCGCTCGCGCCACTTCGTGCGCATCGTTCTGATCGGACGGCGAACAAGTCGCCCCGCGACACTGGCTGGGGGTGAAGGTCGAGCGCTCGTCATAGAGGCGCATGGTCACCCCGATGACTTCGTATCCTTGTTTCAGCAAAAGGTAAGCGGCCATGGCACTGTCTACCCCGCCACTCATGGCCACCAGAATTTTTTCTTTTCTTCTGTTGATGTCTGCTCTCTCCGGGCTACCTTGAATCTGCGCCATCGGAAAATCGAGTCCTGCTCAGAAACAACGCAGGGCGTCACGAACGATTTGGATGTTCAACAGGTTAGCTGACGTTAACTCTTACCCGTTACTTATCAGTTGGACGTTCAAAAAACCGTCCTGATTCAAAAAAAAGAGCCGCCGCGGCGGCTCTTTTCCCGATGATCGTCCGAACAGGTTCGGCTAGAATTGCGCTGGAACGGCGCTCAGAAAATCGCCCGTGTTGTTACCAAACAACTGGAAGGCGAAAACCGGTCCGGTGGCGGTAATGTGCAAAAAGCCGCTGGACTGGTCCTCGAGTGTACCGAACTCCTCCGCGGTCTGCAGCAGCCGCACCCATTTCACCCCGGGTTGCAGGGTGATCTGGGCGATCTGCCCGTTGGTGGAGCCGTCCGCCATATGCACGGAGATGGTGACGTCCATCGCCACATCAGTGGTGTTGATAACCGCCACACCGGTGAAATAATCCACCCCGCCCACCAGGCCGTTGGCCACCTGGGCGAAATAGACATCGTTGGATCCCATGGCCTGTAACGGCAACGTCGACTCGTAGAGGCCGTTCACCGGATCGCCGAAAGTGAGACAGCCCATCAGGCTGCTGGAGGTGCTTTCCAGCTTCAGCCAACCGTTGCTGGATTCGCCGGCAGGCAAACCCAGTTCGGCATCCCGCCGGGTGACGATCTGACCGGCCGGCACCACCACCTGGAACGGATCGGCCAGGGGCGCTCCGGCTTCGTCGATGGCCGACAGGGTGACCGTGGCATCGGTATCGCCGACGTTGATGAGATTGACCTCGGTATAGTAGATATCCGGCACGACGGTGATATGAGCGGCGTACAGGGTGGCGGCAGCCGAGGCGATGGGCAACAGATTCACCGAACTGAGGGAATCGTCTCCTTTTTGAATGACGGCGTTCCCCACCAGGCCGGTGTCGGATTCCACCATCAGATAGCCGTCGAACAGCGCCTTGGCACCGAACAGTTCCGTCAGGGTCGTTCTCACAAAGCCGTGTGGCGGAATGGTCAGCGGCCCCGCCGTCTGCATGCCGGTACCGTCATAGCCGCTGAAATTCACCGTCGCTTCCGTCAAGGCGGTGTTGGCCAGAAAAATGTCGGTGGTATACCCGCCGGTGCCTTTCACCCGCGGGAAAATCCCATCGCTGACGGCGGTGGTGCCCACTTCGGCGCCGTCCAGCCCGGCCATGAAACCTTCCGGAAAATACTGGGACAGGAAGAATCCCAACAGGCCGGGCTGGTCGCTCTCGGCCACCACCCAGGCGGCGGTGGCTTCGGTCATCCCCAGCAATCCATCCGCCTGGTAGGCCCCCTGCCCGTTGGCCGGCCACGGCGTGGGCGCCGATTCCGCCAGCTGCACGCCCTGTCCGTCGTAGGCCTTGAATGTGACGTTGGCCGCCATGTCACCCGTATTGACGAAACCGTAGCCTTCGGTGGATTCGCCCGGGACAAAGGCCAGCCGCGGGAAATAAACCGTCTGGGCCGGACCCGGGGTGGGATCCTGCGGTTCGAAGCGCAGGGTCTGCCCTACCAGATCGAAGGCGTCGTCCTCGTCGAAACCCTCGTAAATCGGCTGGGACAAGGGGATGGGAACCACGTCGCCGATGTACTGGGACAGGTCCGTTTCCGGGTACGTTTCCGTAACGGCCCCCGGATTCAGCCCGACCACGCATTTCCACTCCACCCCGAGGTAGTCGGGCTGGGTGGCGGACAGCGCGGCCCGATCCCAATGCATCTCGATGGCGCCATCGGGGAACAGGGTGACGGAGAACGTATGAACCCCCAGCGGCCCCATCTGGCTCCACTGCCCCAGCCAGGCGTAATTCACTTTGAAATAGGTCTCGTCCCCCTCAGTGGTGATCTTGTTGTCGCCGGGCGCCTTGGCCAGATCCGTGAACAGGATGGCGATGCGGGGCATGTTGCGCAGGTGGGCGATGGGGTTGCGTTCCATGTAGGAATAGCCTGCCTGGAAGGTAATGTTGCCGTCGGAATTGACATAGCAGCCGTCATATTCCTCACCGTAGAAGGGGAAGACGAACCCCTCCGGAAATTCCACGTAGACCGCGTCATCATCGTTGAGGTTGCCCGGCGAATCGGCCGAATCGGCCTGGGTAAACGTGATTTCATTGGACTCGATGACGTTGCTGATGTTGCCGGCGCCATCCTCCACATAGAGGTACATCTTGTAGGTCTCACCGGTAATGGTCGCCGCCTGGCATTGCCAGATGGGGACGTGGATCAGTGACAGAAATCCTGACTCGAATTCAAAGAACGTGTTCAGGTCGAATGGATCCCCAAACACCGGAAAACGGGCCGGCAGCATGTTCACCCGCTGACCGTTGATTTCGGGCAGAACCCACATGTACTGGATATCCAGATCGGGATCATCGTAATTGAACTGGATATCGATGTCCACGTAGTATGGGTAGTCCGGATACTGCCGATCCTCGTCAATCTCCAGATTGGCGATCGCCGGCGCCGAGCCGGGGGCCACGGGTAGCTGGAACATGCGGGTGACGGGATTGCCGTTGGTGGGCACGATTTCCAGGGAGAAATCGAGCAGGGTGCCGGGATCCATGCTGGACGCCACCGAGAACATGTAGGGAGCGGCGTTGGTGGCGCTGGACAAACCGCCCAGAACGCCGTAGTTGCCGTTGGGTGTCCCCACCGTCACGCCGTCCGTGGCACAGGACAGGGTCGCGGTGGTGGTTCCGGCGCTGGACAGGCCGGTGTTTTCGATTTCCACATCCAGCTGGACGGCATCGCCCGGCTCGATAATGCCGTCGCTGTTGGGATCATAAATGGTGGTGGACTCTATGTTGATCATGACCGAGTCCTGCACGGCCACGCCGCCGGTGACGACCAGGCCGAAGCCCTGGGTGAAATTCATGGCGAAGCCGGGCACATTCCAGCCGCGCACCCGCACGACGTAATTCCCGGCGGCCGGGTTGCGCAGCAGGACGCCCTCCAGGTTGTTCAGCGCGTCCCGCCCTACCGGATCGGGTTCCGATTCACGTTGGTCGTCGATAGTCAGGTCGTTCCACTGGTTTCCCTGGTAGACCGTATTGTCGGGAGCGACGATTTCCAGATCCAGGTCGTTCACCAGGGCCAGGCCGGCACCGGTGCCGCCCGGTGGATCACTCCAGGCCAGGGTGGCCTTGAGGGGCTCACCGGCCGTGACCGTCACCGGAAATTCCATGACGCCGCCCGTATTGACCCCCTGGGCGTTGGCGACGTCCCAGACCAGCAGTTTTCGCGCATCGGCCTTGGCGGCGAAATAGAGGGCATTGTCCAGAGTGATGCGTCCCCAGCCCTGGCCAATGGCCGGCGCGTCCTCGCGACCGGATAGGCCGGTGTTGCCGCCGGTGAGGTTCGCGCACGAGTTCACCAGAACAGCCTTGAGGAGGGCCGCCGACGGCGTGAATGCATCGGCCGGGGTTTTCGCGCCGGAAGGATACCATCCCTCGGTGAAATACTGGCGGGTCAGGGCGGCCAGGCCGGCCGCCGTCGGGCTGGACATGCTGGTCCCGCCATAGCGGATCAGGCCGCAATTGTTCTGCTGGACGGCACCCCAGGCCGAGATGATGTTGTCGCCGGGGGCGCACAGGTCCGGTTTTAAACGACCGTCACGCGCCGGTCCCTTGCTTGAGTAATAGACAATGCCGTTGGCGTCCACGGCCCCGTTGGTGGTGGCACCGACGGCCAGCACGTTTTTGGCTGTGGCCAGATAGTTCAGGCTGCCGGGCGCGGGCCCGCTGTTGCCGGCGGCGATGCACAGCAGAAAGTCCTCGTTCTGGTAAATGTACTGGTCAGTCTTGGCCGAACCCAGATCGTAGTCGTTGTCGTCGGTACCCCAGCTGGCATTGCCGATGTGGGCGCCGCTGGCCTGCATCTGGGCCCAAAGATCATAGAAGGGATAGGGGAACAACATATACCGGGTGCCGGGGTGGCTGCCGTCCTGGATGATTAGCTTCGCCAACGGGGCCATTCCGTCCCCGGAATCATGGCCTGAATCCCCTTCGGCGGCCGGTGTGTGGTAGTCGTCACCGGTCGCCGAACCGGAGACGTGGGTTCCGTGCCAGTCGCTCATGGCGTCATCACCGTCGGTGGCGCCCAGAAATTCCATAATATTGTAAGCGATGAGTTTCCGTTGACTTTGATCCACCGACATGGGATTCGGCGGGATAACGGTCTGGCTGTCGATGACGGCGCCGCTCATCTCGTGGATGAAGGCGCAGTGATCTTTGTCCAAACCGCTGTCGGCCACGGCGATGATCTGGCCCTGGCCCAGGAGATTGTGGTCGAAGACCGGCGTGGTCTTGTTGACCACATCCCCGCTCTGGCAGACCCAGATGGAATCGTTGTTCAGGGCCTCGTCCCGCGGCCGGAAATCAATGAACATCACTTCGTTCAGATTGGCCAACGTGGTGACACAATCCGCGGCCCGGGATGCGGAAACGCTCAACACCACCGTCGTCCGATTCCCGCCGTGAATATAGTTGAAATGATTGTCACCGGCAAATTCCGCCGCGATGCGGTCGAGGCTGCTGTTCATGGCGTCCACCGTGAAGAATTCCACGGCCAGGACAAGTTCATCCTCGCCGTGCTCATCGGAAAGGCCCGGCAGGGCCGCCGCCAGCGACAGGGACAATTTGTAGGCGGGCTGCATCTCCCCGACCCAGCGTACGTCGGCTTGCGCCTGCATTTCCGCGGCGAGGGACGCCGTCATCCCCACCAGCAAGGCATTATGGGGAACATAGTGTACGATTTCGGCTCCCCGCCGGTGCAGCTCCAATTGCACCTCGGACGACAGCCGATCCGGATATTGAATAATATAATAACGGAATTGTAATGGCTGGCTTTTCAGATGATTGATCACGATCCGGTCCAGGTCGGGCGAGCCATGGCGCACCGGATCAAAAACAGCAGTCTGCAGGACGATGAGATGGCGGTCCTCCGCAGCGGCCGTGAATATTTTCTGCGGTTCTGCCGTCATGCCCGCTTCATCGGTAAGGATGACTGGCTTGGTGAATGTTCCGTCCCACGGAGACGCCATCAACGACAGGGTAAAAAGGGTCATCAAGAAGAACCCGAGGCCAGAAAGGGCTCGGCCATTGCTCATCATGCATCACCTCCAAAACATGTTCAAAAGGGGGCCAAAGAAACGCCCCATTATAGCACATCACGACAGCGAACCAACGGCGGATTTGGGCCGGTTGAAGAACAATACGCGGTTTTTCCGCCGTCCATCACGGCCCGTCGTACACTGCGCGCCAGGCAGGTAAACCTTCTCTCATTCACCGGCCAGTTTGCGGGCGATCGCCGCTGTCAGGTCCTCGAGTCGGGGCAACAACGCATCTAGGTCCCGCGCCTCGATCAGAAGGCGGAACAGCGGCTCGGTGCCCGAATAGCGCGCCACCAGGCGACCCTCGCCCTGGGTCAGTCGCTCGATGCGCTGCCCCAGTTCGGCCAGCGCCGCAATTTCCACGGGCGGAACTTTGTAGACAGCCGGAAAATTCAGTATCCGGGACGGGAAAGGATCATAACCGGCCAGCAATTCCGGCCAGGAACAGCCGCTCTCGCGCAGGATGTGTGAGGCCAGTAAACCGGCCCGCAAACCATCGCCCGACGGACCGTAATCGGTGACGATGAGGTGGCCGGAGGGTTCGCCGCCGAGGGCATACCCGTGCTTCCGCAGATGCGCCTGCACATAGCGATCCCCCACCGGGGTACGCTCCAGATGGATTCCATGCCGGCGCAGGGCTATCTCCAGCCCCATGTTGGTCATGACGGTTCCCACCACCGTTCGGCCGGGCAGAGCCCGGCGGCTGTCCATATAGCGGGCGAATACATAGAGGAGTGCATCTCCATCCCAGATCCGGCCGTTACGGTCCACCAGGATAAGCCGATCCCCGTCACCGTCCAACGACAGCCCCAGGTCGGCACCGTTTTCCACCACGGCCGCCGCCAGGGCCTGGGGAGCCGTGGCGCCGCAGTTGCGGTTGATGTTCATGCCGTCGGGAGCATCCGCAAACGGCACGAGCAGTCCAGGGCGACGCCGGGCCAGCGCCTGAACCACCGGCACGGCCGCGCCATGGGCGCAGTCCACCAGGATACGCCGCAACGAACCGTCCGCTTTCAGTGGGATTTGGCTCAGCAGCCGATCCAGGTAGGTCGCAACGGCGTCCTCATCGGCGGAGTAGCCGCTGTCATCCATTCCAAAAAGAGGAACGGTGGCCTCCCTTTCGGCCGACTCGGGCAACCACGGCCTGAGTTCGGCCTCGATTTCCCGCTCCATCTCTTCCGACAGCTTGCCGCCATCGGACTGCAGGAATTTCAGTCCGTTATCCGCCGCCGGATTATGTGACGCCGAGATGACCAATCCTCCGCAGCACGCCCATTCGGGAATCAGGTGCACCGCGGCCGGCGTCGGCATCACGCCGATATCCCGCACCGCCGTACCTCTCTGCTGCAATTCCTCAACAGTGTGATTTCGGATCCAGGAGCCGGAGATGCGGGTATCCCGGGCGATCAGGAAAGGCTGGCTGACGCCCGGTCGTCCCAGCCGGCGGACCACCACCGCGCTGACGGCACGGATAGTCTTTTCGTCCAGGGGGAAAATGCCGGCTTTGCCGCGAATCCCGTCCGTACCAAACAGTCTCATCATACCCTCCTCATCCAATGACGCGGACTCCGGCAGCCTCGCCCTTCCAGGAACACTGACCACCCCGGCCCTGACTGCTCCATCGGGGATCAGGGTCGGCGGGGACCGGTTGGATGATCGGCAGGCGATTCGGGCGGGCTCGAGGGAGGTTCAGCCGGTTTCTGGGGCAACGTCAATAGACGGATCTGAACCTGATCGGGTACGATCCGCTCCACAAACACCCCCCCCTCAAGCTGGGGCGTTCGGACGCGAAAACGAAGAGGCACGTTCTGCGCATCCAGCGTCGGCGCACAATCGTTCCCATCCACATATACTTGAAGATCTTCCGGAGTAACCAGGTCCCTCTTGGACATGACCACCTGAATATTCAGGGTGGCTGTTCGTTGCCGCAAGCGGTACTCCGTGTCCAGGTTGACCACCGTCACCGGGAAATTCCGAAACCGTCGGCCAACCCGCTTCTCCTGAATCTGTACCACCGCCCGCACTTTATCCTTGAACTGGATGTTGAGAAACGGATTCTCCATGATCAGGCTCACCATCCGTTCCACGGTCCGGTTGCGGTTGGAAATATCCAGGGATTGCGTATAGACCTCGTTCACAGAATTCACATGCGACACCGGACCGGTAATGGGGATCGTCTCCGGACTGGACCGGGTAACCAGCACCTCGAAATTGTCGGCCGGAACACCGGTATACTGGACCGAAACCGGCACCGTCTTGTTCACGCGGGTTTCCAGCAGAATGGAGATGGTGGAAGGACGGATGCTCTCAATGGTGATGGCGGGCGGTGCGTCGAAGTTCGCGTCCGTCAGATTGATCACGTTCTCGCCTTCATGGGCGTCGGCCAGATCGATTCTGGCCTTGTAGACGGTCTCCTGTTCATCCTGGCGAGCCATGATCTGCACAATGACGCTTTTGGTGTAATCGTTGGCAATGTCGAGATAGGCCGGCTTGTTGACGATTTCCACCGGCACCTCGATGATCTTCTCGATCTGTTGCTCCGACGAAATGAGAAACCACATGGAAAAGCCGATGAACAAGGAAAGGATCTTCAAACCGATATTTTCGAGAAGATAGCGCCGGAAAAAATGTCGCGCCGCCTGCCAAGGATTCACGGCTTGGCCTCCTTCCGTCGCCATGGCAAGCTGACCATGAACCGTCGATCCTCGACGGGTTGCAATTCCTTTTTCAGGAACGCCTGCAGGGCGTCGGCATCGGCCAACCGGATGAGTTTCCCCCCCACCGCCACCGAAATGCGCCCGGTCTCCTCCGACACCACCACCGCCACGGCATCCGTCTCTTCAGTGATGCCGATGGCGGCCCGGTGCCTCGTCCCGTATTCCTTGCTCAGATGCGGTTCCAGGGTCAATGGGAGGAAACAGGAGGCCGCCAGAATGGTGCGTTTCTGAATGATTACCGCCCCGTCATGTAACGCCGTTTCGGGCTGAAAAATCGTGGTCAGCAAATCGTAACTCAACGTGGCGTTCAGCAGGATGCCGTTCTCCGTGTATCCTTTGAGGCCCATGGACCGCTCGATGACGATCAGGGCACCGACCCGTTTGGAGGAGAGGGTGACAGCGCCGAGGACGATATCATCAAAATTGAAGCGGTTTTCCTTGGCGGTGAAGGACTGAAACAGCCGGGTGTTGCCCAGATTGGCCAGAATACGGCGCAGTTCAGCCTGATAGAGCACGATGATGGCGATGACCACGTAGGTCACGAAGGTGGTCAGCAGCCACTGGATGGTCTTCAAACCGGTGATTTTGGCGATAAAATAGAAGAGGACCAGGAAGGCGATCCCCGTGGCCATCTTGGCGGCCCGGGTTCCCTTCAACAGCAGGAACAGGCGGTAGATCACATAGGAAACGACAAGAATATCCAGGATGTCGATGACGGAGATTTCCGGGATTTTGAAAAAATCAAGATAGTCGGTCCAGCTCATATCATGCCAGTTTTTCCTGAATTATCGCCACCGCCACTGTCACCGCCTGCCGGGTTTCGGCCACATCATGACAGCGGATGATCGCCGCGCCCTTCACCGTGGCCAGTACCGCCGCGGCCAACGATCCAGGCAACCGGTTGTCAGCGGGAAGCCCGGTGATTTTGCCGATGAAAGATTTGCGGGAAGCCCCCACAAGCAACGGGCATTCCAATCGCTTAAAGTTTTCCAACCGATTCAGAATGAGAAGATTATCCTGTACGGTTTTTCCGAAACCAATACCAGGATCCAGGATGATTTTATGTTTTTTCAAGGGAAGTTTCAAGATTTCCGTAAAAAAAGTATTGATTTCAATGAAAATATCTGTTGCCGGAGGCAGTTCCTGCATGTTCCATGGATAGCCCCGCATGTGCATGGCCACCACCGCCGCCTCGGTGTCCGCCGCCGCCCGGACCATTTCCGGATTACGCAATCCGCTGATGTCGTTGATGATTTCCGCCCCGGCCATCACGGCGGACCGTGCTGTTTCCGGTTTCCAGGTATCGATGGACAGGGGGATGTCCGCGTGACGGCGCAAAGCCTCCAGTACCGGCAGGACCCTTTCCTGTTCCTCTGCCTTCGACAGGGGGCGGGCACCGGGCCGGGAGGATTCACCACCCACGTCCAGGATATCGGCCCCCTCCCCAATGAGCCGGAGACCGTGTTCCACCGCCGCTTCGACGGAAAAAAAACGTTTGCCGTCGTAGAACGAATCGGGGGTGACGTTAAGGACACCCATGATGAGGGGTGTGCCCGGCAGATGGATCTCGCGGCGATTGGTTAAAACGGATTTCGCTGGTTGCGTCATCCCGTCAAGCTGTGACGTGCCCTTCCTTCGGTTTGATCATGCCGCCTACCGGTTCATGGACCGCTTTGTCCTTGGTGTCCAAAGGCGCCTTGGCGGTCTCGGCCGGCTTGGCTTCCTTCCGCTCGCGGATGGGTTGGCCCTTGATTACCAGGTCGATTTCCTCGGCATCCAATACTTCATATTCCAGAAGCGCCTGGGCGATCCGCTCCAGCGAGTCGCGGTTGGTTTCCAGTATTTCCCTGGAAATATCGTAATTCCGGCGGATGATCTTCTGTACTTCGTTGTCGATGAGAATGGCCGTCTGCTCGCTGTAATCGCGGTGCTGGGCGATCTCGCGGCCCAGAAAGATCTGCTCCTCTTTCTTGCCGAAGGTGAGCGGCCCCAGCTTCTCGCTCATACCCCACTCGCAAACCATTTTGCGGGCCATGTCCGTGGCCCGTTCAATATCGTTGGATGCGCCGGTGGTTTTCACATCCAGAATCATCTCCTCGGCGATGCGTCCCCCCATAAGCACCTTGATCTGGGCCTGAAGATACTTTTCCGGATAGTTGTAGCGATCATCCACCGGCAACTGCTGAGTGACGCCCAGAGCCATCCCCCGCGGGATGATGGCTACCTTATGGATAGGATCGGCGTCAGGAAGCAGGGTGGCCAGCAGGGCATGGCCCGCCTCGTGATAAGCGGTGATTTTCTTTTCTTCTTCGCTGATGATGAGGGACTTGCGCTCCTTGCCCATGAGGACCTTGTCCTTGGCCGCCTCGAAATCGGACATGCTAATACTTTTCTGGCCGTAGCGGGCGGCGTTCAGGGCGGCCTCGTTCACCAGGTTGGCCAGCTGGGCGCCGGAGAAGCCGGGAGTGCTGCGGGCCATGATTTCGAGATCCACGTCGTCGCCCAGGGGGGTCTTGCGGGTATGCACGCGCAGGATGCCCAGCCGCCCCCGGACGTCGGGCAGGCTGACCACCACCTGGCGGTCGAAGCGGCCGGGGCGCAGCAGCGCCGGATCGAGAACGTCGGGGCGATTGGTGGCGGCGATGAGGATCACGCCTTCATTGGATTCGAAACCATCCATTTCCACCAGCAATTGGTTGAGGGTCTGTTCGCGCTCGTCGTGTCCGCCGCCCAGGCCAGCACCGCGATGACGGCCCACGGCGTCCAGCTCGTCAATGAAGACAATGCAGGGGGCATGTTTCTTCCCCTGATCGAACAGGTCACGCACACGGGACGCGCCGACACCGACGAACATTTCCACAAAATCGGAGCCACTGATGGAGAAAAAAGGGACGTTGGCTTCGCCGGCCACGGCCCGCGCCAGCAGGGTTTTGCCCGTACCCGGCGCGCCCACCAGCATGACGCCTTTGGGAATGCGGCCGCCCAGCTTCTGGAATTTTTGTGGTTCCTTGAGGAATTCCACCACCTCAGTGAGCTCCTCGATGGCCTCATCCACGCCGGCCACGTCCTTGAACGTGACTTTCTTCTGTTGATTGGTCATCAGCTTGGCGCGGCTCTTGCCGAAGGAGAGGGCCTTGTTGCCGGTCCCCTGCATCTGCCGCATAATGAAGATCCAAAACCCGATAAAAAGCAGGATGGGCAGCCATAGGGAAAACACCCACGACAACCAGGAGTCCTTGTCCGCCGGGACCACCTTCACTGAGACGCCCGCCTGATGGAGAGAATCGGCGATCTTGGACGCCGAATCCTCGGGGATGACGGTGGTGAATTTCGTCTTGTTTTTCAGAACACCTTCCACGGCTGTGCCCTGCAGGGTGGCCCGGTCAATGGCCTTGGCTTCGATTTTCTCCAGAAAGGAGTTGTAGGTGAGTTCCTCGATCTGGCCGGTATTGTAACTGTTGTAAAGTCCGTACAGAATGATGACGGCAATGATAATAGTAACCCACAACAGAATATTCTTCATGGCATTGTTCACGTTGTCCTCCGCCTGCCGGCTGATCCTTGCCTGTTTCAGCCGAAACTCTGTATTATACCAGATACCTTAGATGGTATGATCAAAAAAAGGATTATAAATATCATTTCAACTTGGCCAGGTAAGGCAGGTTGCGCTGGCTCTCCCCATATTCGAGACCATAGCCGAAGATGTAGTCATTGCGCTCGTCCTCGAAGGCCACATAGTCGGCCCGCAAATCCACCTTGCGCATGAATTTTTTATCAATGAGCATGGCCAGTCGCAATTTGCGCGGCTGCTGGACGCGGATCTGTTCCAGCAGATGATTATTGACTACGCCCGTATCCAGCACACTGCCGACGATGAGGATGTTTTTGCCCTCGTATTGAAAGGAAGGGTACACCACGGTTTCCTCGACCTCCCGCATCCCGGCATGTTCCATGGGCACGTCACGATAGTAGAGATTGATAAAATGAATGAAGACATCCAGCTCGATGTTGCGGATCAGGTCGGCCATGAAGACGAAGCAGCCGCGCAGGATACCCAGCACGTACAGCTGATCGCCGGCGAAATCCGCCTCGATCTGCCCGGCCAGCTCCCGAACCCGCTCCTGAATCTGCTGTTCGGTTTTCCAAACATAATATGGAATCTGGAGACTGCTCATTCCATCTCCCTCGTCAAGATGATCTGCTCCCGCGACCTCTCTGTCTCATTATAACACACTTTATATCCAAATTGCGGTATCCAAATGATTTCGCCCGCAGATTCACAAATTAGGCTGACCTGCCACCGGCGAAAGTGGGGGATCCGTTTTTCCTGAAAGAGTTTTTTCAGTTTTCTGCGGCCGACCGCGGAAACAATGGTGTCACCCGCCCGGAAATTGCGGACCTGCAAGGACGTGCCCTTCGACGGATAAAGACAGACAGATTCGGCGGGCCGAGGGCCATCTCTGCGGAGCGCCCGGAAGATTTCCCCCGTTTCCGCCACCTGAACGGCGCCGTCCAATGGCAGCTCATATTCAAAATCCGGAGTTTCCGGTCGACGGGCCTGAATCAGGACTTCACCGCAGCTGATCCAGACGTATACGTCGCCCGGCAGGCGCAGACGCCGCGAGGGGCCGCCCCGGCGGAGCTGTTCCAGCACACCCGACAGGTGCCGGCGCGCCACGCCGCGCAGGTCGCCCTTTACCCGGCGCAGGATTTCCCGCAGCAGCCCGGCCTGCATCACGACCGGCCGACGCAGCAGGTCACGGGCGGCGAAGGTCACGGCCTGATCCGGCGCTGGCAGCAGAGGGGGCATAAAATGATTCCAGACCAGCTGGAGGACGGCCCGTTCCTCACGCAAAACGTCGGCCGTCCGCGCCAGGACGCGCCGGATGGCCGGCTGGACCTCCTTCTCCAGCAAGGGCAAAACATGGTGACGGATCCGGTTGCGCAGGAAACGGGGATCCCTGTTGGATTCATCCTGGCACCATGAAATACCTCGTTCCGCAAGGTAGGCGAGAATCTCCCGCCGGTCGACGGCCAATAGGGGACGGATGATGCCGTCCGGTGTTCGCGGCGCCATGCCGCTTAAACCGGTTGTGCCCGCCCCGCGAAACAGACGGAGCAGCAAGGTCTCGGCCTGGTCATCACAGTTGTGGCCGACGGCGATCTTGTGATACCCCTGTTGGATAAATCGGCGATAAATGGCCCGGCGGCCTTCCCGCAAGGTCTCCTCGAGATTCGACAGCCGCGGCCGTTCATCCGCCAGGCGGATGACGTCACACGTAACGCCCAGGCGGGCGGCGAAATCCACGCAAAACCGGGCGTCTGCATCCGCCGCGACGCCTCGCAATCCATGATGAATATGCAACGCGGCGATCCTGCACTGCAACTCCCTGCCCAGGGCTATGAGCGCATGTAGAAGCGCCGTGGAATCGGACCCACCGGAGAACGCCACCAGCACCCTGTCATCCGGCTGCACGAGTCGGTGGCGCCGGATGTATTCCAGCACAGTTTTCTCCAGTGATGGCCGATCCTGGGGAGATTTCATGGGTCCTTCCGTTACGGCTGCGGCGGCTCATTCACCCGGCGACAAAGGCCGGCGGCCTGCCATGGGCACCCGGGCTCGGGGCGACAGAATGTATTTCTGAGATCGAAGGGATCGCTCACTGTAAGCCCGCTGGAACAAGCAGTTGCTGAAAAAAGGCAGGTAAAATTGGTGGCGATGCAGGGATTCGAACCCCGGACACTGCGGATATGAGCCGCATGCTCTAGCCACCTGAGCTACATCGCCACCGGCGGTAAGAAAATTACCCGACTTTTTCCCGTTTGTCAAGCATATGGCAATGCTCCCGCACAATTCTCGCCACACCCGTTCCGATACGCCGACCAAAGAGCACGCTGGTTGCGGAACACAAATTTTCTTGCCTGGGACTCGAGATGATGGCACCATTACAGCATGAACCGTCCCTCGGGGCGGGCTGAGGACGATATGTTGGCTATTCTGATCCGAATCCTGCTGTTCATCGTGCTGCTCTTCGGACTGCAGCGTCTGCTGCGCAGGTGGCTTCAACCGCGGGCAATGCCGCAAGACCGGCACAAAAGGACGTTCTCCACCCGCGACCGGTCCGGCACCGTCGACCGGGGCACCATGCCCCGCGATCCGGTTTGCGGCGCCTATGTGGATGAACAGCTGGCCCTGCCCCTGCGATCCGGGCAGACAACCTATTATTTCTGTTCCGAAGAATGTCGCCAAAAATTCATGGAAAAACAGCACATCTCCTGACCGCCGGACTGACCGGTTCCATTGCCACCGGCAAGTCTACCGTCGCCGGCTTTTTTCGCCAGTTGGGTGATGTCGTACTCGACGCCGATGTCATCGCCCGTAAGATTCTGGACCGTCCAGCCGTCCGGACCGCCATTCAGGAACATTTCGGCCCGGCGGTCATGGACGCGACGGGAGCCGTCGACCGCCCGCGGCTGGCCGAGATTATTTTCGATGACGAGACAGCGCGCCTGCGGCTGAACACACTGACCCATCCGGCCATCCGGCGGGAGATCCGGCGCCGCCTGCGACTCCTGGCTGCAGCAGGCGCGGCGGAGCTGGTTATCGTCGAAGTGCCGCTGCTGCTGGAGTCAGCCCGGCCGCGCCGCTATGGCCCGGTGATTCTGGCCTATTGCCCGGCGGAGATCCAGCTCCAGCGTCTGATGCGACGGGATGGCCTGTCCCACGAAGCGGCGGAACGCCGCATCCGGGCGCAGATACCCATCGATGAGAAGCGGCCCATGGCCGATTACATCATCGACACGTCAACGACGGAAACTGAAACGAAGAAACAGGCGCTGCAGGTGCGCCGGCGCCTGATCAACGGGCGCTACTAGCTCCTTCGGCGGGAGCGGGATCACTGTTTCTGGCGCACCCGGGGCTTTCTTTTTTTCGGCCGTGTTCGGCCAAAGGTGCCACGATAGATCTTGCCGCGCTTGCTGCGCTGATCACCTTTGCCCATTGCAACAACCTCCTTCGAATCCGCGCCGGTAATGGCTGCCCCGAGTCTGGTGAAGTCGGTCACCTTTTTGCCCGGACTCGCCCGGCATGCCTTCCGCCGGTGTTATCCGGGAGCGCCCGCATCAGCGGCGCCTAGTTCATCAAACCATGTTCGCGCAGGAAATCGAGTACTTTTCGCTTCTCGATAGGCTTGACCATATACTCGGTGCAGCCGCCCCGGTAGAAGGCCTCGACCACTTCCTTGGGGGTGTCCAGGGCCGTGGTCATGATGACCGGCACTTCATCCTTGGGCAGCACTCCCAATTCCTTTTCCTTCTGGCGAATCGCCTTGAGAGCGGCCTGTCCGTCCATCTCCGGCATCATGATATCCAGACAGACCAGATGGAAAGGGCGCTTTTCCTCAAGGGCCCGGGTAAACGCTTCCACGGCCTCCCGGCCATTCACCACGGACTCGCAGAGACCAAATGGTTCAAGAATCTTTTCCAGCAAGCGCCGGCTGGTGAGATCATCCTCCACGATCAGGAATCGCATGTATCCATCCTTTGGCAAAGAATGTAAACCCGTCCTAAGGCACGGAGCCGGATATTCCTTGAAAAATCAACAACAGTTTACCATAAAGGCCCATGGCGATGCCTCACATTTTTCATGTTTCCCACCAGTCCCGCGCCCTCTCTCCCGTCCGCAGCGTGTTTTCACCGCCGGTGGCCATGAACGGGCGCTTTTTATTCCGACGGTGATTCCGCCGGTCAGCGTTCATCTTCCTCCCGCAAGGAATGAGTGGCAGTACCCGCCGGATTCATCCCCGTTGCACCCCCAAGCGACCGAAGCATTTACATCCGCAGAAAAAAAAGTATAATACTCCATCATCATCGTGCGGAAGGGAGCGTTCTGTGTCCGAAGAATTCAATGTCAAAAACAGCGTCAATCTGCCGCGTACCGCGTTTCCCATGAAAGCCAAACTCGCCCAGAACGAGCCGGGCTTTATCACGTTCTGGGACGAGCAGCGGATTTACCATAAAATGATCGAAAAGAACCGGAACCATCCCCGGTTCATTTTGCATGACGGACCGCCCTACGCCAACGGCCACATTCACCTCGGCACGGCCCTCAACAAGATCCTCAAGGATATCATTGTCAAATACAAGTCCATGCAGGGTTTTTTCAGTCCATATGTGCCGGGCTGGGATTGCCACGGCCTGCCCATCGAGAAGCGGATGGAAGCGGAGCTCGGCCTCGAAGCCAAGCAGATGGATACGCTGGTCTTTCGGCAGCGGTGCCGCCAATATGCCCTGAAGTACGTCGGTATCCAGCGAGAAGAGTTCAAGCGACTCGGTGGTCTGGGCGAATGGGAGCGGCCCTATCTGACCATGGATCATGCCTATGAAGCCAATATTGCCCGCGTTTTCGGCGATTTCGTGGCCAAGGGTAGCGTCTACAAGGGCGCCAAGCCGGTCTACTGGTGCATCTCCTGCCAGACCGCCCTGGCCGAGGCCGAAGTGGAATATGCCGATCACGAAAGTCCTTCCATCTATGTCAAATTCCCGGCCCGATCCGATTTCAGCACGGTCATTCCCGAACTGGCCGGGCGCCAGGTTTTCGTGGTCATCTGGACCACGACACCCTGGACCCTGCCGGCCAACCTGGCCATCGCCTTCCACCCCAATTTCGACTACGTTGCCGTGGAAGTGGGCGATGAGGTCCTTATTATTGCCGAAGGCTTGCTGAATTTCTTCCTGGCGGATTGCAACCTGGAGCGGGGAGAGATCGTTGCCCGCTTCAAGGGCGGCCTCATGGACGGTCTGCTTTGCCGTCACCCCTTCATCAATCGTGATTCGATCCTGGTTCTGGCCGATTACGTCACCCTCGACCAGGGAACAGGTTGCGTGCATACCGCTCCCGGTCACGGCCAGGAGGACTACATGACCGGCCAGAAATACGGCCTCGACATTCTGTGCCCGGTGGACAACCAGGGCTGCTTCACAGAGGAAGCCAACGCCTTTGTCGGCATGAATGTGTTCGAAGCCAATCCGCACATCGTCGACCTCATGCGCGAGAATGGTTCCCTCATCCATTCGGCCGGCTACAAACACAGCTATCCGCATTGCTGGCGCTGCCGGGGTCCCATCGTGTTTCGCTCTACTCCCCAGTGGTTCATCGCCATGGATCACGACAACCTGCGGCACAAGGCCCTCGCCGAAATCCGCCGCGCCCGCTGGATCCCGGCCTGGGGTGAGGAACGCATCACCAACATGGTGGCCAACCGTCCCGACTGGTGCATCAGCCGCCAGCGCAGCTGGGGAGTCCCCATCATCGCCTTCTATTGCAAGCAATGCGATCACCTGCTCATGAGCAAGGACATCGTCGAGTATGTGGCAACCCACTTTGAAGCCGAAGGCGCCGATGCCTGGTACAGAATTTCCGCGCAAGAACTTCTGCCGACCGGGACCACCTGTCCCAGCTGTGGCAGCACCGATTTTCAGAAAGAGTTCGACATTCTGGACGTCTGGTTCGATTCGGGCGTGAGTTATGATTCGGTGAGCAAAGACCGTCCCGAGTTGCCCTGGCCGTCCGACCTCTACCTGGAGGGCGGCGACCAGTATCGCGGCTGGTTCCATTCATCGCTGCTGGCGTCGCTGGGCTGCCGGGATTCGGCCCCCTACCGCGAGGTGTTGACCCACGGCTGGGTGCTGGATCATGCCGGCCACGCCATGTCCAAAAGCCTGGGGAACGTCATCGCCCCGGGCGAGGTCATCGAGAAGTCGGGCGCCGAGATTTTGCGCCTCTGGGTCGGCTCGGTGGAGTACAAGGAGGACGTGCGTATCTCCGACGAGATCCTTTCCCGGCTGCAGGAAGCCTACCGCAAGATCCGCAACACCATGCGTTTCCTGTTGGGCAACCTGGCCGATTTCGACCCGCAGCAGTACAAGACAGCCGCTGAAGATCTGACGGAAATCGACCGCTGGGCCCTGGCCCGCCTCAACCAGTTGCTGGACAAGTGCCGGGCGGCTTACGACGCCTACAATTTTCACATTGTCTACCACACCATCTACCAGTTTTGTACGGTGGATCTTTCCGCCGTCTACCTCGACATTCTCAAAGACCGCCTCTACACCGCGGCGGCCGATGCGCCGGAACGGCGCAGTTCTCAGACGGCCATCTGGGAGATTTTACAGGTGGTGACGCGGCTGCTGGCACCCATTATGTCCTTCACCGCCGAGGAGGTCTGGCAGTACCTGCGAGAAAAGGCAGCGCTGCCCGAATCCATATTCCTGGCCGATTTTCCGGTGCCGGAAACGATCTGGGCGAACGATGCCTTGCTGGCGACCTGGGAACGTCTGTTCAGCATCCGCGAGCGGGTGAGCAAATCCCTTGAGGAAAAGCGTCAGAACAAGGAACTCGGCAATTCCCTGGAAGCCCGGGTCGTCCTGACGGCGGGATCTGATGATTTTCAGTTCCTGGCTCCCTATGTTGACCAGCTGCGATACATCTTCATCGTATCCGACGTTACACTGGAAAAAGGCGAATCGCCGGTCGGCGAACCGGCGGTTCAGGTCCTCCGGGCCGGCGGCGACAAGTGTGAACGCTGCTGGAACTACTCGCCGCAGGTGGGCACGTACGACGATTTCCCCTCTGTCTGTGAGCGCTGCATCGACGTGGTACGCCGCCTGGCCGGCGATGTCTCCTGAGTCTGACCGGTTACGAGAAATAGATTCATTCCGGCGTTTGGCCGTTCGCTTGAACTCTGATCTCCTGCGCACCGGCATGGAATTCCCGGGCTGCCCCGCCGGAGATGCGGCTCCTCTCGACCAATGGAGACATGGCCGGTTTTCGACCGTATACTTCTATTCGGAAGGATTGCCTGATTCACTCCAATTGAAGCAAACCACGGGAGGCTGAAATGAGGAATGCGTGGATTCGCCCGGTGCTGGCCGGGCTGTACCTGCTGCTGCTGTTGGCCGGCGTCGGCCTGCTGCGGGCGGCCGACGCCCTACCGACGCCGCGGCCGCTGGAAATCCCCGACCTGCTGGCCTGGCAAAGCATCCGCCAGGCGGTGGTGTCACCCGACGGCCTGTGGCTGGCCTACCGGCTGGTGCCCAACGAAGGCGACGGCGAGGTCATCCTCCGCCACACGGCCATGGACACGGAGCGCCGTTTCCCCGCCGGCGAGGGCAGCCGCGGTGAACTGGCCTTTTCCCGCGATTCGGCCTGGCTGGCCTTCACCCTGTTCCCGACACATGACGAGGCCAAAAAGCTGAAAAAGCAAAAGAAACCGGCCCGAAATGCCGCCGGGCTGGTGCAGACGGTTGACGGTGAACTGGTGAAGTTCGAAAACATCCGCGCCTTTGCCTTCTCGGGAGAGAATCCCGGCTGGATCGCCCTGCACAAATATCCGGAAAAAGAAGCGAAGCCCGGTGCCAAGGAAGAAGATCCGGCCGGCGCCGACCTGGTACTGCAAGAGCTGGCGACAGGCAAGCAGCTGGCCCTGGGCAACGTGGCCGAGTTCGCCTTCGACAAGCCGGGCCGATGGCTGGCCCTGTGTGTGGCCGCCGCCGACCGGCTCGGTAACGGCGCGCAGCTGCGCGACATGGCCACCGGCATACTCTACCCCCTGGACAGCGGCGAGGCCCGCTACGAGAAACTCGGCTGGACAAAGAAAGGCGATGGTCTCGCCGTGTTGAAGGGCCGTAAGGACAAAGCCTATGAGGAAGAACTTTACAGTGTGCTGGGATTTACGGATTTCGGACTGGCCCCTCCCGTGAAGATGGAGTACAACCCTCACGCCGACGCATCGTTTCCGGCCGGCATGAGCATCAGTCCCAGCCGCACCCCGCAGTGGACCGAGGACCTGACCGGCCTACTGTTCGGCATCCGTGAGATCAAGGCCAAGGAGAAGACCGGGGAAAAAGCCGCGCCTGACAGGACCGGTCAGGACAAGAAGGATGCCGATAAGAAAGCCGACGCGGGCAACGGACCTCCCCGTCCGAAAGGCGCCAACGACGAGGACGAGGAATTGCCCGGCCTGGTCATCTGGCACTGGCGGGACAAGCGTTTGCAGTCCCAGCAGCAGGTGGAGGAGCGCCGCGACAAGAATTTCAGCTACCTGTGCGTTTACCGCGTGGCGGACCCGCGCTTCATCCGCCTGGCCGACGACGAGGTGCGCGAAGTGGTGGCGGCGCCGAAGCAGCGCTGGGCTATCGGTGAAAACAACGAACCCTACCGTCGGAGCGCCAGCCTCGACGGCCGCCGTTTCCGTGATATCCACGTCTTCGACCTGCACACCGGCGAACGGCGCCTGGCTCTGGAGAAGGTCCGCTGGGTATACGACGCCTCGCCGGACGGAACCCATCTCCTCTATTACCGCGACGGCCACTTCCATACCCACAACCTGGCTACCGGCGAGGATCACAACATCACCGCCGGCGTGCCCACCCGTTTCATCGACACCGAAAACGACCAGAACGTGGTGGACCCGCCCACCCGTCCCGTGGGCTGGAGTCACACCGGCGAGTACGTCCTCATCAGCGACAACTGGGACATCTGGCGCCTGGGCGTCCGTGGCGGTGAGGCCGTCAATCTGACGGGCGACGGCCGGACGGAGCAGATCCGCTACCGTCGTCGATTCCAGTTCGATCCCGATGAAGAAGGCATTGATCTCGCCCGGCCGCTCTACGTGAACGCTTACGGTGAATGGACCAAGAAGGCCGGTCTCGCCAGGATCCAGCCCGGACAGACCGGCGCCGAACGGCTGCGGTGGGACGATGCCGCCTTCAATGAACTCATCAAGGCCAAGGACACGGATCTGTATGTATACACCCGGGAAACGGTGACGGAATTCCCCGACTTCCACGCCACCGGTCCGGACCTCGCCGGCGGCCGCCGACTGACGACGGCCAATCCGCGGCAGTCCAAATTCATGTGGAGCTCCGGCTCCCGGCTGCTGGATTACGAGAGCAAAAAGGGCGACCGGCTGCAGGCGGCCCTGTATTTGCCCGCCGGTTATGAGGTCGGCCAGCGCTATCCCACCATCGTGTACATTTACGAAAAACTGTCCCAGCGTCTCAATCACTACCCGTCTCCGCGGGTCCGCGGTTTCGACGTGGCTTTTTACACCAGCCACGGCTATGCCGTACTCATGCCCGACATCACTTACGTGGTGAACGATCCCGGCCTGTCGGCGGTCTGGTGCGTTCTGCCGGCCCTGCAGGCGGCGGTGGACGCCGGTGTGACGGACCCGGACCACACCGCCATCCACGGCCACTCCTGGGGTGGTTACCAGACGGCCTTTCTCATCACCCAGACCGACCGGTTCGCCGCCGCGGTGGCCGGCGCGGCGCTGACCAACATGATCAGCATGTATTCGTCCATCTACTGGAATACCGGCGGCGCCAACATGGCCATCTTCGAAGCCAGCCAGGGCCGTTTCCGCGGCGGCTACTGGGACAATATCGACGCCTACACCCGCAACTCGCCGGTCTATTACGCCGCCAACGTACACACGCCGCTGCTGCTCCTTCACAACGATAAGGACGGCGCCGTAGACTGGAACCAGGGCATCGAGTACTACAACACCCTGCGGCGGATGAACAAACCGGTGGTCATGCTCCAGTACAAAGGGGAAAATCACGGCCTGCGCCAACCCGAGAACCAGAAAGATTACACCGTCCGCATGAAGGAATTCTTCGACCATCATCTCAAGGGCGCGCCGGCACCTGGTTGGTGGATGGACGGTGTGTCGCACTTGGAGCTGAAGGATCATCTCAAGGACCGGGTCCGGCTGCTTGAGTCCACACCGGACAAGAACACGTCCACCACCAAAGCTGAAAAGGAGCAGCCGACCGAAGAGAAGAAGTGACGGCACGCCCCCAGTGCCGACGTCCTGAGCTACGTTCTGCCGGGGCCGCCGGTGTGTTCCTCCGGACACCCGCTCCAATCCCCTTGACATTTTGCTTCCAACCCTTGCATAATTCTCCGGCAGCCGATCCCGTAAAAATCCTTCCCGCCGACCGGACCGGACCGGCCGGCTTGGCGGATAGCATCAGGCGATCCAGACAACGGGCGGCTGAAAACAGACTGATCTTGAGCCAGGAGATACACCCTGCCGGTGGCGATCGGGCAGAACGATTTTGGGGAGGGGTTCGAAGTTCCGAAGGAAAAAGGGTGGGACCAGTTAACGGAGCCGCCTGACCGGCCCGTCGAACGAGCGGCGGCCGGCCGCACCGATTTTCACAGACACCCAAGCCACTTCGCGCTCATGACCGGTCGATAGGCCGCGGTGGGAACCGCCGAAGATGTTGCGGGGATTGGATAGCCAGGATTTCTATTTGAAAGGGAAAGGGGTCGCTGGATGAACCAAACTGAAGCTCTGACTCGGCCACCCGAAAACAAGTGGCTGATTCTCGCCGCCTGGCTCTCGCTGCTGCTCATTTCAGATCTGCCGGACATCGTCTGGACATACCTCAGCGGCCCGTTGCCGCCCTGGCTGGCCGGCGCCAAGACAGCCGCAATCGCCGCCTTCCTCCTGCTGTGCCTGGCCTGGTCAGCTCTCCGGCCGCTCTGGCGATTCGCCCTGGTCATGCTGGTGTTTTGCCTGGCCCTGCGGTTATCCGCCTGGGTCCGGGAAGCCGCCTGGTTTCAGGACCGCTTCCTGGGGCCGTCGCCGTCGTTCAGCACCGGATACCTAGGGGTGTACATCCTGGACCTCGGCGTGGCGGCCGGCGTCATCGCTGCCCTATGGCTGGTCAAGCGCCACCGCCGCGAATTCTTCCTGGTCAAGGGCCAGCCCGGCGCTCCCATCGGACCGGTGCGTTGGCTGGGTATCCGCCCGGGACAATCCTGGCGGACCTTCGGCTGGATTTTTGCCGGCGTGGCTGGGCTGGGAGTGCTCATCCCCACCGCGCTGGAGGTGCAACCCTCCCTGGACCTACTCGGCCGCGCGTGGCCGCTATTGCCTTTTGTGCTCTTGTTCGCGGCGGTCAACGCGTTTACGGAAGAGGTATATTTCCGCCTCTCCCTGTTGGCCACCCTGACCGACATCGTCGGCAAGAATCACGCCCTGCTGCTGAATGTGGTCTTTTTCGGACTGGCCCATTATCTGCATGGCTCGCCGCCCGGAATCATGGGTTTCCTGATGACCGGTTTCCTGGCCTGGCTTCTGGGAAAAAGTATCCTGGAAACCCGCGGCCTGTTGTGGGCCTGGTTCATTCATTTTGTTCCGGATGTGGTGATTTTTGCATTTTACGCCATCCTTTATGTCAAGGCATAACCGGCCTGCCATGACCGGCTGCATGGAATGACGGGGTGTGTATCTGTTTCAGCCGGCAATCCGCTCTCACGGTTTATCGTGCGACGCCAGCATCACCCCCGCCGCACCGGCTGAAATGTTGCCCTGCCTGATTCGGTAGATCACACCATACAAAATCCATGATAATATGATTGAACCGTTTCGACGCTGAACGACAGGTACGAGGTCCACCGGGTCCGGCCATGCGCCGGGAGTCCGTTACGAGGAATCGACCATGGAAGCAGCCGCAGGATCCACGCGATGTTGTTCTGGCCATCTGCCCACAATGGTGAAGGGTCTACGGTTCGTGGACCGGGCGATGATCTTCACACCCCGACGCCGGCGGGAACGAGACCGCCCCGCTACGTTGTCCACTGCCCGGCACCATCCAAGGAGAGAATATGCAATTCATTGTCATCGCCTATGACGGCATAGACGCCGACGCACCGCGGCGCCGGGCCTCGGTCCGCGAGGCACATCTCGAGATTGCCCGGGAGATGCATGAACAAGGCCACTGGTTATATGCCGCCGCCATCCTGGATGACGACGGAGGAATGATCGGTTCCATGATTCTCTGTGAGTTTTCGTCCCTGGAGGAGATGCAAAGCCGATGGCTGAGCCGGGAGCCTTATATCCAGGGCGACGTCTGGAAGGAGATGGAGGTGAATCGGGCCCAGGTGGCACCCTTTTTTCTGAACCAGTAGCCGCCGCTGTCCACCGGCTGGCAGAGAATTCTCCGGTTGCGCGAACCGGCATCGCCCGAAGGCGCTTATGGGCGCGTCATGCGGCACCAGCAGCGCCAATCGAAACGACCGAGGAGGACCCATGGGTCATGTCTTGCATTGCACCGGCTATGACGTGACGAAGACCGACATCGTCCGGGCCGAGGGCTGCCGGTTGTACGATTCCCGGGGCCGGTCCTTCGTCGATTTCGAGGCGGGGGTGTGGTGTACGGTGCTGGGGCATGGTCATCCGCGTGTGACGGAAATGATACGCACCCAGGCGGCGGAAGTCATGCATCTGGGATACCGGTACACTCATGAACTGATGGAATCCGCCGCGCTGGAAGTGCTGGACTCCCTGGCCCTGCCCGGCGGCCGGTGTGTATTCCTGAGCTCCGGCAGCGAAGCCGTGGAGTTTGGAGTGCAGGCCGCCCGCCATCTCACCGGCAAGCCCGTTCTCCTCGCGCTGGCCAACACCTATCTGGCGGCCTACGGATCGGCCGGACGGAAACATTCCGCCGAATGGTTCACCCTCACCTGGGATGAGTGTCTGAACTGCCCGCGGGGGGAAGCCTGTGACACGGATTGCCCCCGCTGGCGGGAGATCCCCTTCGATCGCATCGGCGGGCTGGTGTTCGAACCCGGCAATTCCGGCGGACTGGTGCGGCTGCCGCCCGTCAAGGTGGTACAAGCCCTGGCACGGCACATCCGGGACCGCCAGGGCCTGGTGATGGTGGATGAGGTCACCACCGGCCTGGGCCGCACCGGTGCCTGGTATGGTTTTCGACACTACGGACTGGATCCGGACATCATCGCTTTGGGCAAGGGATTGGGAAACGGCTATCCGGTCAGCGCCGTCGTTCTCACCCATGAAACGGCCGCGCGTCTCGAGGACGACGGCTTCCGCTGGGCCCAGTCGCATCAGAATGACCCGCTGGGCTGCGCCGTCGCCCGGGAGGTCGTCCGCGTAATCCGTGACGAGGAGCTGGTGGCCCGCAGCCACCGCCTGGGCGCCCGCTGGTGGGCGGAACTTCAGCATATGGCCGCCCAATATCCTCCCCTCCGTGAAGTGAGGGGTTTGGGCCTCATGCTGGCCGTAGAATTCGCCGCGGACTCCCCCTCCTTTTCGTTGCGGGATGTCTACCGCCAGCTGCTGGACGCTGGTTTCATTGTCGGGTACAAACCGGAGGCCCGCCTGTTGCGCTTTTACCCGCCCCTGATTATCGGCGAGGGGGAGATCGACCGCCTGCTGGCCGAGCTGGACCGGATCCTGGCCCATCCGTCGTCCTGAGCGGCCCGGGCGCCCGCGCCTCTGGGCCGATGCCGCGCCCCCGGACGAAGCCAGGCAAAACGCCTGGAACATTTCTGCTTCCGGCGATGGGGCATCCACCTCTGCCCTCATCCACACCGAACCAGCCGGTCCACTCACCGGGCCAAGCGGGCTGTCCGGACTCCCTGAATCTCTGCCGTGCGAAAAACGTAAAAATATCAGGCCGGATTCAGACTATTCGGTTGCCGCTGTCGTCCAAACGGGACAGATGGCCCCCGCGGGCCGTGACAATTCAGACGGATTCAGGATATGATGGCCACAGCGGAACACACAATCACGGGCGAGACCATGGCGACAGCCGGGAATATGGAGCAGACGCGCGAGGCGGCCTGGGTGGAAGCCAGCCGCCGCGGCGACAGCCGGGCCTTCAATCATCTGGTGCTGCGATGGGAAAAACCCATCTTCGGGCTGGCCTGGCGGATGCTGCGCAGCCGCGCCGAAGCGGAAGAGGCCACCCAGGAGATCTTCCTGTCGGCCTACAAGGCCATGCACCGCTTTCGGCAGGGCGCCCGCTTCTCCACCTGGCTGTACCGCATCGCCACCAACCACTGCATCTCCCGCTTGCGGCGCCGGCCGGCCATTTTCCAGGTGCCCATTGCCGATCAGGTCGACGAGGACGAGACCGTCAAACCGGCCCAGCTGCAAGTGTCCCCCACCCATGAAGCGGATCTGATCCGTGCGGACACGCGACGCGAAGTGGTGGCGGCCCTGACCGGTCTGAATGAAGAGCAGCGACTGGTGGTGGAACTCAAATTCTACCAAGAGCTGACCTTCGAGGGGATCGCCGAAATTCTTGAGATCCCTACCAGTACCGTCAAATCACGTTTCTACACGGCCCTGGGCCAGTTGAAATCGAGTCTGACGGAGAATTGACACCGGGATCCGGTGCCGCCGGAGCAACGGAGGAATGACATGAATGACGAATGCCGACTTATTCAACCCAACATCGCCGCCGCCCTGCTGGGCGAGCTGGCGGCCGAAGAAACCGCACGGGTGAAACGGCACGTGGCCGAATGCCCCACCTGCGCCGCCGAGCAGGAAAAATACGCGCAGTTGTTCCGGCAGATGGAAACGGCCCGTAACGCGGAGCCGCCGCGCCATTTTTTCGTGTATGCCGAGGAAGAGCAGGGCTTCCTGGGCCGGTTTTTCCTTTCGCCGGGCCGGCGTTGGGCACTGGCCGCCGGACTGGCCGCGATCCTGCTCATCAGCGTGACCCTTAGCGGTAGGCCCTGGCTGCGCTGGGACAACGGTACGGTCATGCTGGGCCTGGGCGCTCCGCCCGCTGTCCAGACCGCCGCGGACATCCAGCGGGAACTGTCGACCTTCCGGGTGGCCCTGCTGGCCGAGCTGTCGCGCCGCGAGCGGCTTGAATCGGCACGGAATCAGGAATTGCTGCGCCAGGAACTGGCCGCCTGGCTTGGCAGCCTCTCCCGCCAGCAGCAGGATTACCTCGAGCTCCGGCTGACCGAGCTGGAAACCCGTTTCGGCGACCGGCTGCAGACCACCGAAACAGCCCTGCGTGACGGGACTGAACAGCAGGTCGCCGGCCTGTACACGCTGCTGCAGGACGAGCGCAAGGCGGAGCTGCAGGCCATGAACGACCGGATCGTCCGTCTGGCCACCCGCAACGAATTGCGGGCCGACCAAACGGATGTGATGCTGGCCACCCTGCTGGAGGTGTCGGACCCGCGGCTGCGAAGCAGAAACTGAAAGTAACACGTAAACCATTTACATCAAAAAATGTGAGGTGCAATCATGAAAAAAACGTGGATCGTCGTGTGCGCAAGTACCCTTGTCCTGGCCATCGCCCTCGGGCTCACCGGCTGGGCCCAGGACGCCCACTCGTCCCTGTTCGACACCCGCCGGACGGGCCGTGAAGTGGAGATCATGAAAGGGATCCTGGAAACCACCCTGCAATACGCCCTCAAGGACTCCCGGCCGGAAAAGAACGCATCGACCAATGCCCACTATCTGCGGGGAGCCTATTTTTTTGCGGAAACCCGGATCGGGGGCTATTACCTCTACGGCCAGGGTGCCGTGTTCACCATTTCCGGCGAGAGCCTGATGGACTCCTTCGGTGACGACCATGGCCCCATGTTCCTCACTGCCGGCGACGAGCTGCTGTTCGCTGAGGATCTGGCCGGCCAGGAGTACGTTGAAGCCGAAGAAGAGATGGAATCCGACGATGAACCCAGCCCGGCCACCAAGGAAAAGATGAAAGAGCGCATCGCCGCAGCTAAGGAGCGCATGAAGAAAAAAAAGGAAGAGGCTGAAAAGCGCAAAGCCGAATTTCAGCAGGCCCTGGGCAGCATCAAGGTCCAGCTGGTGGAAACCCTGGCCACCCATGGCGATTCCCTCTCCCAGGTGGGGCCCGACGAGTACATCACCCTCATCATCACGCCCGTCCGCGAGGTCATGCCCCGACCGCAGATCATTTCGGTGAAACGCTCCGTGGTGACGGACTTCAAGACCGGCCGCCTCACCCTGGACGCCTTCCGCGGCAAGGTGCTGCAGTACACCAATTGACAATGAGGATTTCCCGCCGACGCATCCTGCTGTCGGCGGGAAATCCTCAGCGACTGTATCTGGTCCATGCTAGAAGCACTTTGACCGTTCCGCTATCCCTCACGGACGCGCCACCCTGATCCTGGCTTGCCTGCCTGGTCGTAACACCTTCGCCACCTGGCCCCATCACCGAAAAACCACAGCCGTTCACCCCGACCATCGTCATGCTTTATCTGCCATCGACACCCGGAACGGCCTTTGTTACACTTTGTTACAGGATGGAAAAACTGGCGAAAAGGCACTTTGCTACCTTACAGTCGTCGGCAATACCGGTGACGACGCCGGCCCGGCTCCGGACGCACCGCCGGTCGACCACCAAGCGGCAGGCCGGTCCTTCCGGGTAAAAGGAGTAACGATGGGCGATACCATTCTCATCATCGATGACGACGTCAATCTCAACGATCTGGTTACCACGTACTTGAGCGGCTTTGATTACGGCGTGGAATCCTGTTCCGATCCGACCACGGCTGTGGACCAAATCAAGACAAAGGACTTCCAGTTGATTATTCTGGATGTCATGATGCCGGGCATGGACGGGTTCACTGTTCTGCGTAAAATCCGTGACATCTCGCGCGTGCCGGTGATCATGCTCACCGCCTGCGGCGAGCTCACCGACCGGGTGGTGGGTCTGGAACTGGGCGCCGACGACTACCTGGCCAAGCCCTTTGAGCCGCGGGAGCTCCTGGCCCGCATCCGTAGCGTCCTGCGCCGTTTTCAGAATGCCGGCCAGGCCGCCCGTTTGGTTCCGGAGACCAAAGAACACGGGCTCGCGCTGCAGCCGGAAAAGAAACAGGCCAGGCTGGACGGACAGCCGCTGGATCTGACCTCCATGGAATTCGACTTCCTGGAGCTGATGATGGCCAATAAAGGCCGCGTCCTCAGCCGTGACTACATCATGGATCGCCTCAAAGGCTATGAATGGGAGGCCTATGACCGGTCCATCGATATTCTGGTCAGCCGGGTACGCTCCAAGCTGGGGGATTCACCGGCGGATCCCATCTTCATCAAAACCGTGCGCGGCGCCGGTTACATGTTTATCGGGTAAATAATGAAACACTTTTATTTCAGACTGTTCAGCATTGTTCTCGTTTCAGCGCTGGTCATTACCGGCCTGGTATTCTGGTTGAACCGCGTGTACCGGGAACTGGAAATGAATCCGCTACGCTACGAGGGCTTCCGCCACTATCTTGTCCACCGCGTGCTCGAAGCCGTAGAATACCGGCAAGAGAGCGATCTGCTGGAAATATCCAACGATTTCCGCTTTTATATCCAGTTGACGGGACCCCAGAATTCCCTCATCACCCACCCCGACTATTTCGATTCGGACGAGTTCACCGGCCTGCAAAAGGGGGAGATCCCCTCGGACCGGGACCGCGAGCACCGCGGCTCGCGCAACCGCCGGCCACCCCGCGAGGCACCCGAACTGAGACCGGATGTCAAGGGCCTCTATGAAAACGATGTCCTGCAGGGCCTGGAGATCAAGTACGGCGTGATCAGCTGTTTTCTGGTACGGCAACCGCCGGATTTCTGGAAACGGGTCTTTTTCTATAGCTTGATCCTGAGCATTTTCCTCGTCTTCCTCGGGCTGGCGGTGACGGTGAAATTGTGGTTCGTCGACCCATTGAACCGGCTGGAGAAAGCCATCAGCGCCTTTCCCGCCGAGTTGGATTCGGGTGAGTTCCATTCGCAGGAAGGAAGCCTGCGCCAGTTGTTCAAGACCTTTCATGAAATGAAGAAACAGGTGACGACCCTGATGGAAGACAAGGAGCGCCTGCTGCGGGATGTCAGCCACGACCTGAAATCACCCATCACCCGGATGCGGATGGCCGTTGAACTCCTCGACGAATCCAAGGTCAAAAAAATGCTGCTCAATGACCTGGGTGACCTGTCGGTAATGGTCACCAAGATCCTGGAAAGCCGCCAGGGCAAGATCATCCGCAACCAGCTGCTGGACGCGGCCGTCTGCATTGAGCGGTTTCGCGGTTCCCGGGAATTCGCCATCCCCATCCGGCTGGACGTTGCCGCGGACTTCCGGTTTGAAGGGAACGAATACCAGCTGGCTCGCGTCTTCCGCAATCTCATCGAGAATTCGGAAAAATACGCCGATCCGGGCAAGGGCATCGACATTGAAATCTCTCGCCAGGACCAGCATGGTTTCATCGTTTTTTCCGATTTCGGCAGCCACATCACCGACGAGGAGATCGAGAAGATTTTCGAGCCTTTCTATAAATCCGACCAGGCTCGCCGGCAGGATTCCCGTAACGGTTACGGCCTCGGCTTGTCCATCTGCAAGCAGATCATCGAAGTCATGGGGGGACAGATCAATGCCGGCCGATCCGCCGGCGCGGGGCTCAGTATCGAGCTGGTCTTTCCGATCGCGGAGACCAATGAGGTCGAGACGGCCTCTCCGCATTCCAGCCAGTAAGCAGCGGATGCAATCCTTTTCCGGCTGATTGCATCCATGAGCATGGAGCCGCCCCAAGGTCCTGAGGCAAAAGTTCTTTGCGACACCGGGAGTTTACGGCTGATTTTGGAACCCGGCTTTTTGGCCGGGCGTATCCACGGTTTTGACAAGTAAATCCCGAAAAACCAGTTGTTACAAAATGATACACATTGGAAAAATCGCGGAAAGATCTTTTTGATACAAATACAGATGATAACGGGCGGACGACCGCTCTTTGCTAGAAATGAGTTCTATAACGTACAGGAGAAGGATACATGAAGATCATCACCATCAGTCTGGCAGCGATCCTGCTGACCGCCACCCTGGTCCTGAGCGGGTGCGGTGGAGACGCGGCCGGTAACAGCCAGGCACCCCGTTCGTTCATGGGTGACATGTCGGCACAGCAATCCGCCCCGGAAATTTCCGTCAAGGCGCAGCAGGCGGTCCGCGGCAGTGTCGCCACGTTCATTCTGGCCTCCACCACACTCGAGGCCAAACGGACAGTGGACGTCTACAGCAAGGGCACCGGTCTTGTCGAAGAGATGAAATTTGAAGAAGGTGACCGGGTCGGCAAGGATCAGTTGCTGGTCAAACTGGACGAGCGGGAGGTCCTCAACGATTACAACCAGGCCAAGCTGGCGGTGGAGCAGGCGGAAATCGCCCTGCAGCAGGCCCGGGTTCGAAAAGAGCAGGCGGCCAGCGACTACGAGCGGAACGAGCAGCTGCTCAGGGAAAACCTGGTCAGCCAGCAGGAATACGACCGGACCAAACTGGATGACAGATACGCCCAGTTGACGCTGGATGACAGCGAGTACGCTTTGACCGTCAGCCGGGAACGATTTGAGGCAGCCAAGATCCAGCTGGAAAACACCGAGATCCGGGCGCCCATAACCGGCATCGTTTCCGCCCGCATGGTGGAACTCGGCCAGATGGTCCGGGCCAACGATCAGGTATGCACGCTGACGGACATGGAGCATCTGCTGGCCCGGGTGCACATTCCCGAGACGGACATTCAGCGGATCTCCACCGGCCAGAGCGCCCGCATCGAAGCGGAATCGCTGACTGGCCGTGAATTCCGCGGCACCGTCACCCTCATCAGCCCGGTCATCGATTCCGAAACGGGAACGGGCAAGGTGACCATAGAAGTCACCGACCGCAGCGGCAACCTGAAACCGGGGATGTTCGTCAATGCCTACCTGACGACTTCAGTCCATGACAACGTAATCAAAATCCTGCGCAAGGCCGTCTGGCACGAAAAAGAAGAGGACTGGGTATTCATCGTAAAGGAAGACAACACGGTGGAAAAACGCCGCATAGAAACCGGGTATACCGAAGAGGACTGGGTGGAGATCAAGAACGGCGTCAATGAGAAGGAACTGGTAGTGACCGTCGGCCAGGATAGTCTGGATGAGGGGTTTCCCATCAAGATCGCCGAATATGAAGGCCCTCCGCCTGCCAACGGTTCGCTGCAGGCGGAGACGCCACCCCCTCCCCAGCCGAGTGGTCCGCAACGGGGCGGCCGTGGTGACATGCGTGCTCAGATGCAGGCCCTGATGGAGAATCCCGAGGCACGCAAGGCCATGATGGAGGCCCGGGAAAAGAATCCCGAAGTATTTCAGGATCCGGAGAAGCGTCGCGCGTTCTTCCAGGAGCTGCAGGAAAAATACGGAAAGAAGTAAATCATGAAAATCGTCAATTTTTCAGTGCGCCGCTCGGTGACGACGGCCATGCTCATGCTGGCCCTGGTGGTTTTCGGCTCGGTCTCCTACAACCGACTGGCCGTCAACCTTTTGCCCGATATCACCTATCCTTCCCTGACCATCAAAACCGAATATGAGGGTGCCGCCCCGGCCGAAGTGGAAGATGTCATCACCAAGCCCATCGAGGAATCGGTAGGCGTGGTCGATAACATCATGCGCGTTTCCTCCATCAGCCGTCCCGGGGAATCTTACGTGATCCTCGAATTCGCCTGGGGCACGAACATGGATTTCGCCGGCCTGAACGTCCGGGAAAAGCTGGATCTGGTGATGCTGCCGGATGATGCGGAAAAACCGGTCCTGTTGAAATATGATCCTTCGGCTGATCCGATCCTCCGCTACGGCGTGAGCGGCAATCAGACTCTATCGCGCTCGCGGCTGCTCATCGAAGAAAAAGTCAAGCCTTATCTGGAAAACATCGAGGGTGTGGCCGCCGTCAAGATCAACGGCGGTCTCGAAGAAGAGATCTATGTGGAGCTGGACAGCGGCAAACTGAATGCCTTCCGTCTCTCCATCACCCAGGTCACCCAGCGGCTGAGTCAGGAGAACATCAATTTGACAGGCGGCATCCTGGATGAAGGCCGGCGTCGTTACCTGGTCCGGACACTGAGCCAGTTCCAGCGGGTGGACGAAATCGACGACGTCATCGTGGCCCGCCGCGGGGGAGCCAATATCACCCTGGGCGATATCGCCCGGGTGTATTCCGGGTTCAAGGAACGAACCATCATCACCAAGCTGAATGGTGAAGAGGTCATCGAACTGGCGGTTTACAAGGCCGCCGACGCCAACGCCGTTCTGGTGGTGGACGCCGTCAAGACCCGCATGGACGAGATCCTTCCCAACGTCAACGTAGCCGGCACGAAACTGGAGTTCACCACCGTTTTCGACCAGTCCATTTTCATCCGCCAATCCATCGACGAAGTGCTCAACACCGCCATGCTGGGCGGCATCCTGGCCATCCTGATTCTCTTTCTTTTCCTGCGCAACCTCAAGAGCACCGCCATCATCTCCCTGTCCATCCCCATTTCGGTAATCGTAACTTTTTTCTTCATGTACCTGTCGGACATCACCATCAACATCATGAGCCTGGGTGGCCTGGCCCTGGGTATCGGTATGCTGGTGGATTCGTCCATTGTTGTCCTGGAATCCATCCAACGCTACCGGGAAGAGGGGATGAGCATGCTGGAATCGGCCCGCATCGGCGCCGGCAGCGTCGGCAAGGCCGTGGTGGCCTCCACCCTGACCACCGTCTGCGTGTTCCTGCCCATCGTTTTTGTCGAGGGTGTCGCCGGCCAGCTCTTCTCCGACCTGGCCCTGACGGTGACGTTCTCCCTCAGTGCCTCGCTGCTGGTCTCCCTGACCCTGATCCCCATGCTGGCCGCCAAACAAATCGCCGAGAGCCTCGAAGCCGCAGCCGACGTCCAGCACAAGCTGGCCAGCACCCATCCGGTAGCTCGATTCTTTGCTTTTATTTTCCGCCGGATTCCCGCCTTTCTTCTGGGATTTGTCCTGCTCCTGCTGCGGGGACTTTGGACAGGCATCCAGATGATCATCTGGCCGCTGACCTTCCTGTTCGAGAAACTGTATGATGTGGTCCAGGCATCCTACACGCAGCTGATCCGTTTCGCCATCGGTCACCGGTTGGTCATCCTGCTGCTGGCCCTGGCGGTACTGGCGGCGGCCAGTTTCATCCCCCCCTTTCTGGGCTCGGAGCTGATCCCCGAAGTCAAACAGGGCCAATTCTTTTTGTCCATCGAGCGCGAGCAAGGCACCCCCCTGTTCAGAACCCAGGAGACAGTTGATCTGCTGACTGAACGAATCAAGTCCCTCGACGGCGTGTCCGCTGTATTTGCCCTGACGGGCCTGAACCTGCAGACAGGCATGAGCGTGGAGGAGGAAAAGGAGAATGCCGCCCGGTTGACCGTCAATCTCGAACCGGCCGTCGCTCTGGAGCGGGAGGACGTGATCCTGGAACAGGTCCGGCACATTGTGGAACCGCTGCCCGGTCTGGACTACAAGTTCAGCCGCCCCACGTTCTTCAGTTTCAAGACACCCATCGAGGTCTTTGTCCAGGGCTATAACCAGAATGTACTCTCCCAGGTAGCCGGCGCCATCTCCAGCGAGATGGCGGAGATCAACGGCCTGGCCGATCTCAAGACCAGCACCGAAGCCGGCAATCCCGAGGTACAGGTCCGGTTCAACCGCGATCGCCTTTCGGCCTACGGACTTACGGTGCAGGAAGTCGCCCAGTTCATGCGCAACCAGATTCTGGGCGATGTGGCCACTGAATTTGTGCGTCCCGAGCACAAGGTAGATGTCCGGGTGCGCCTCGCCGAAGAGCAGCGCCAGACCCTGGCCGATATCCGCAACCTGAAGATCCACACCAGTTCCGGCGCAGTGATTCCGCTCCAGGCCGTGGCCGAGCTTGAAGTGACCCAGGGGCCGGCGGAAATCCGTCGCCTCAACCAGCAGCGGGTGGCCCTCATCAGCGGCAATATCGAAGGGCGTGATCTGGCCAGTGTCGTGGAGGATATTCACCAGGTTCTGGCCGCCTCGCCCATGCCGCCCAATTTCACCGCCTTTCTGGGCGGGCAGAGCGAAGAGCAGGCCGTGGCCTTCCAGAGCATGAGCTTCGCCATTCTACTCGCCATCTTTCTGGTGTATCTGGTCATGGCTTCCCAGTTCGAATCCCTGCTGCAACCGTTTATCATTATGTTCTCCATTCCCTTTTCGCTCATCGGCGTGCTGCTGATTCTTCTCCTGACGGGCCAGACCATTAGTGTGGTGGTCTTTATCGGCGCCATCGTTTTGGCCGGAATTGTGGTCAACAACGCCATCGTGCTCATCGATTGCATCAACCAGCTGCGGGAAGAAGGAGCCGACAAAACCCAGGCGGTCATCCGCGGCTGCCACCTGCGCTTCCGGCCTATCCTGATGACCACGGCGACAACGGTCCTGGGCCTGCTGCCCATGGCCATCGGCTTCGGCCAGGGAGCCGAGCTGCGTACGCCCATGGCCCTGACCATCATCGGCGGCCTTCTCTCGTCGACACTGCTGACGTTGGTGCTGGTGCCCGTCCTGTATCACCTGGTTGTGAGGGAAAAATGAATCTATCGGAACTCTCCGTCCACCGACCCATTACCGTGATCATGATGTCCATTATGATCATGGCCCTGGGTGTGATCAGTATCACCAAGCTGCCGCTGGTCTTTTTTCCGGAGATCGACTGGCCCAACCTGCGAGTCCAGGTGGATTACCCCTCCTCTTCGCCGGAAGAGGTAGAACAGGATATCACCCAGCCGCTGGAGGATATTCTCGGCACAGTCACCCAGCTGAAGAGCATGTCATCGTTCTCGAGTAACTCCGGCGCCAACGTCAGCCTCGAGTTCGATTACAACGTCGACATGGATCTCAAGGCGCTGGAAGTGCGCGACAAGATCGACCAGGTACGGAATCAGTTGCCCGATGATATTCAACGGATCCATATCCGTCGTTGGCAAACATCCCAAAGCCCGATCATGTTTTTCTCCCTGGCCCTGCCCGGCGACATCAACCAACTCAATGATTTACTGGAAACGGTCATCGTGCCCCGGCTGGAGCGACAGGAGGGAGTGGCCAGCGTCGACATCCGCGGACCCGACGAGAAAGAGATTTACGTAGACGTCAATCCCAGTCTGCTGGCGGCGTATGGTCTGGACATGTTCAATCTCACCCAGTCCATCCGTTCCGGCAACGTGGACCTCTCCACCGGTTACGCATTCGACAACGATAAAAAGTATTACCTTCGCGTCGTGGGCCAGTTCCGCTCCATCGACGAGATCCGCGACCTGCCCATTCGCGGCACCAACTTGCGTATCCACGACGTAGCCGACGTCCGCTACACTTTTCCCGAGCGGGACGAGGTCGACCGCCTCAACGGCAAAGATTCCATCAGTCTGCGGATATACAAGGCTTCAACAGCCAACGTGGTGGAGACCTGTCAGTTGGTGCGGGCCGAACTGGTGCGCATGAGTCAAGCGCCCGAATTCACTGGCATGGAGTACCGCATCTTTCGCGACTCTTCCGAGGAAATTCTGGGCACTCTCAACAACCTGTCCGAGGGGGGCATCTACGGCGGCCTGCTGGCCGTGTGCATCATCTTCCTCTTCCTGTGGAAAGTGCGCAGCACTTTCGTCATGGCCCTGTCCATGCCCATCTCGGTGCTTTTCACTTTCGCCGGCATGTACATCCTGCGCATCACCGGCATCGTCGACATCACCATTAACATCATCTCGCTGAGTGGATTGGTGTTTGCCATCGGCATGATCGTCGATTGTTCCATCGTGGTGCTGGAAAATATTTTCCGTGTCAAGCAGGAAGAGGGCATCGGAGCCCTCGAGGCCGCCATCAAGGGCAGCAAGCAGGTGGGCACCGCCGTGTTCGCCTCCACCATGACCACCATCATCGTCTTCGTCCCCTTCGTCTTTATGTCCCAATCGTCCTTTGGGATTTTCATGCGGGATTTCGGCGTCGCCGTCTCCCTGGCCCTGGTTTCCTCGCTGGTGGTTTCGCTGACGGTGGTCCCCATGATCTCCTCCCTCATCTACAAGGGGAAGGAACGTCCGAAGAAACGGATCATCGTCTGGCTGACGGACCATTACGGTAACTTCATGCGCTGGACCCTGCGCTGGCGATACGCCTTGGTGTTCCTGTTGATCCCCCTCCTCTGGGCCAGCTTCACCTTGTTTCAGGCCATCGAACGACAGGAGATGCCCAACGTTCCTGCGCGGGAATTGCGCGTCAATGTCCTCATGCCGTCCAATTACACCATGAATGAGATGACCGATCTGTTCAACCGCATCGAGGCCGTGGTGGAGGCCAACAAGAAAGAGTTTGAGGTGGACACCTACTCCACGGAGTGGGGCAAGAACAACCGCAGCCGCAATCGTTACCGCGGCGAGCTGGACCTCTTTTTCATCGAAGAGGGCACCAAGCTGACGCCGGTCCCCCAGCTACAAGAGGCCGTCCTGGCCAAATTGCCCCAGGAAATCGGTGTCGAGTACCAGGTGGGCGAACGGCGGCACTTTGGTCGCGGCGGCGGTGGTGGTGTCAGCATCGAGTTGCGGGGTGACAACCAGGAGATCCTGGCTCTCTATGCGGAAAAGGTCAAGGAACGCCTGATGGGCATCGAATCCATCCGCGACGTATCCACCGACCTGGAGAGCGGCGACCAGGAGCTTCATTTCAGGGTCAACCGCGACAAAGCCGAAAAAATGGGACTCTCCTCGCAATCCATCGCCCGAACCATTTCCGCCGCCCTCAGTGAACGGTCCACCACCCGTTACCAGACGGAAAACGGAGAAGTGGACGTCATCGTCCGTTTCGAGGAGGAACGCCGCCGCAGCCAGGACGACATCCTGAACCTGGATGTGGCCACCAGCAGTGGTGAACTGGTGCCGCTGAACACGGTGGTGCAGCCGGTGTTCGCCAGCGGCCCCCAGGTCATCCGCAAGGAAAATCGCAAGCGGATCGTCACCATCACTGCCAACACCGACCGGCAGGGAATGATGTGGATCATGAGCAGTGTCAACGATATCCTGGCTGATCTCAAATTGCCGGCCGGCTATTCTTGGAGCCTGGGCCGATCCTTCTCGCGCTTCCAACAGGATCAGGAGATGCAATCATTCGCCATCTGGCTGGCCCTTGTGTTCATCTTCATGGTGATGGCTTCGCTCTTCGAATCGTGGATCCATCCCATCACCATCCTTTTCACCGTGCCGTTCGCCATCACCGGCATCAGCATCATCTTCTGGGTGACCAACACCCAACTGGATCGCAACGCCTGGCTGGGTATCGCCCTGCTCTGCGGTCTGGTGGTCAACAACGCCATCATCTTGGTGGATCACATCAATTCGCTTCGCCGGTTGGGCAACCGGCGAATGGAGGCCATCATCCAGGGTGGCAAGGACCGCCTGCGGCCGATCCTGATGACGGCGTTCAGCACCATGTTCGGCATGGTGCCCATGATCCTGCCGGTCATCTTCCCCGACTGGTTCGGCGTCGTCAGTTACCGCGCCCGTCAATGGTCGCCCATCGCCCTCGCCCTGTTCGGCGGCCTTACTACCTCCACTTTCCTGACCCTGATCATCCTCCCCCTGATCTACAACATCGTGGATGACTTGCGGGAATGGGGCCTGGGTGTGGTGCGCCAGGCGGCCCATATCGGCCGCAAGGCACCGCCCGCGGCCGAGGAGGGGAAAGCGTCCATCTCCTGACCCTGGACCGGCCGGCATTTCCATCGGCCGGAATCGGGGCCGCATCAACATCATCAGCCCAGGCGATCCCGATGGATCGCTTGTACTTTTTGAGAGGGTATCCATGAGCAGATATACCCGTCGTGTCGCCCTGGTCACCGGGGCCAACCGCGGACTGGGGCTGGAGATCAGCCGCCAGCTGGCCGACCGGGACATCGCCGTGGTGATGGCCGCCCGTGAAGAGGACAAAGGCCGCCGCGCCGTTGCCGGACTGGCCGGAGAGGGCCGGGACATCCATTTCCTGCAGCTGGATGTCACTGAACTCCCACGTATCCTCCAAGCCGTCGATTTCATCTGGCGGCGATTCGGACGGCTCGACATCCTGGTGAACAATGCCGGCATCATGCCGGACAAAGGGATCAAGGCCAGCGTCCTGACGGCCGAACGCCTGACCCAAACCCTGGTCACCAACGTCTATGGTCCGCTGCTGCTGGCCCAGGCCTGCCTGCCGCTGATGCGGGAGGGCGGCTACGGCCGGATCGTCAACCTGTCCAGCCGCCTGGGCTCGCTCACGGAAATGGCGGCCCCCGATTCGCCCCTGGACGGCGTGGACGCGCCGGCCTACCGGTTGTCCAAAACAGCCCTCAACGCCGTCACCACCCTGCTCGCCCGGGATACCCGCGGCGAGAACATCCTCATCAATTCGGCCTGCCCGGGCTGGGTACGAACGAATCTGGGTGGTCCCCGGGCCCCGTTGTCCGTTGAGCAGGGGGCCGATACACCCGTCTGGCTGGCCACCCTGCCGCCGGACGGTCCTCACGGCGGCTTTTTCCAGGATCGGACGCCCATCGACTGGTGACCGGTCCGGCATCAGAGCCGTCTCCTCCGCGCGTCCCGGCGGCGACAATTGAACGTTTCACCGAGCGGCGGTATCGAATGAAAGGTGGAACTTCCGCCGTGACGACATGCGGCCCGGTGGTTTCGTTCGCCGTCAAAAAGGGGTACAATGGTTTCTCATGGCCGCGGGAGGCAAAACGTGATTCAGCGAACAATCGGTGTGTTCATCATCGTGCTGATGCTGCTGGCATCGGTCCCGGCGGCGGATGAGACCCCCACCTTTCGCATCCAGTCGGAGTCCCGCTTCGTCCTGGTGGACGCCATCATCACCGGATCAGGCGATGAGTTTGTGCGGGATCTGACCATGGACGAAATCGAGATCTACGAGGACGGCAAAAAACAGCCGGTCGTCTATTTCCAGTTGCAGGAACTGGACTACCCCGTTCGGGACACCGCCCCGCCCGTGGCAACCCCGACACCCGCCCGGCCGCGGATCGTGCCGCAGAATCCCGTCGCCTTCGCCGCACCGGCCGACAACGTGTCCGTTGTCTTTCTCGTTGACCTTCAGACCCTCGACCCGGACGCCCTGATCCGCACCCGGGAATCCATCACCCATTTCCTCGACACCCAGTTTTCTTCACGGGACCAGGCCCTGCTGGCCACGCTGGATCTGCGCCTGAACGTGCGGCAACCCTTCACCCGGGACTCGGACCGGATCCGTCAGGCACTGGAAGGTGTCCGCCTGAACGCCAATTCCGTGGCCAACCAGGCCAGCCTCATGCATATCAACAGCCAGGTGGAAACCATTTTCCGCGACGCCCTCAGCTCCCAGCACAAGACACTGGAAGAGGCGGCCGAGGAATCGGCCCAGCTGGCCCGGACGTATATCAACAACCTGGAAAACCGCCTGGCCCATACGGCCGAGGGTGTCAGCGTCCTGTGCCGCTACCTGCAGTCCCTGCCCGGCCGCAAGCAGATCGTCTTCTATTCGTCCGGCTATTCGGTCAATCCGCACAAGGACGTCGAGGAGTTGCTGGCCGCCTGGGTCACCAACCAGCGCTACAGCCGCAACGGCGGCCTGCGGGCCAACCTCAGCGCCATCCTGGGCAGCGCCGGCCGGGAGCGTTTTCCCCGTTACATGGAGGCCATTACCGATGCGGCCAACCGCGCCCAGGTCTCGCTCTACACCGTGGATGCCCGCGGTCTGCTGGGGGCCACCGCCGGCGGGGAGGCCCAGTTCAGGTCCACACCGCATCTTTCCCGGGAAGGAAGGGATACCCAGTTGCGCCTGAACGTCATCACCAAGCCGCAGGATGCCCTCTATACCATGGCCCGCGAGACCGGCGGCCTCTGGTTTTTCAACAGCAACGATCTGGAAAGGGGCTTGCGCCAGGCTTACCGCGACTCCCATCGCTATTATCTGATCGGCTATCACTCGGCTGTCCAGGGCAAGCCCGGCGACTTTCACAAGATCGAGGTCAAGGTCACCCGGCCCGGCGTCACCGTGCGGGCGCGCGAGGGCTACATCGAGGAGGATAACGCCGCTATGGCGCGGCGGGACGTTCTCAATGCCTTCAAATTTCCCGACCTCTACCAGGATCCCGGCGTGGTGGTGGAGATGACACCGGCGGTTGACAGTGACCGGCTGATCGTCACCACCCGGGTGAATACCGCTGCGCTGGTTTTTCAGGAGCGGGATGGCCGGTTTACCTGTCCGCTGGAAATTTATGGCGCCATCCTGAACGAGGACGGCGACTGGGCGGACGAGAAATTCCTGTTTGTCAAATCGTTTCGCATGTCCTTCTCACCGGCCGAACTGGCCGAATTCCAGGCCAACGAGACGGTGAGCAGCACGGCGACGGCGGAACTGCCCGCCGGATCCAACCGCTTGGTGGTGGTGGTCCGGCAGGGTGCCACCGCCCGGCTGTACACCGTGGCCAGGGATTTGCCGGCCACGTCAGCCGGCATGCCGGACTGAGTCTTTTCATCGCCGCTTCGCCATGCCGGACGGGCACGTCCCGCAAAACACGTCCGCCGCGGACTCCCCGATTTTCCTCGTGACAACGACCGCACCGAACCCGCGGTTGCATTTCCGTATCCATCTCCTTATAATGCATCTTTCTGACAGTTTCCGATGCCCGATTCCGGATCCGAACAGCGCCGAGACTCGAGCCGTATGATACGACGAACCGTCAACCAGTGCCCGGACATAGTTCATCCCCAAACATAAAGGAGACGAGCGTATGGAAGCAGCCCCCGGAGGAAAGCGGAGCAAACTGCTCCCCGAAAGCGCCTACCGCAAACTGAAACCCGGCGAGGAATATCATCCCATCGTCCCCGCCACCAGCTCCCTGGCCGAGATCACCAGCTGGTCGGTGACCACCGGTATCATCATGGTGATCATCTTCGCCGCCGCCGGTATCTACATGGCCCTGCGCGCCGGCAACGCCATCGAGACGGCCATCCCCATCGCCATCCTGGCCATCTCCCTCGGCCGCCTGAAGCAGCTCAAGAGCACCATCCTGGAGAATGTCATCGTCCAGTCCATCGGCCAGGCCTCGGGTGTGGTGGCCGCCGGCGCGGCTTTCCTGATCCCGGCCCTGTACATCAACGAGCTGACGCCCCCCTGGTGGCAGATCTTCCTGGCCTGCTTCATCGGCGGCTCGCTGGGCGTGGTGCTCATCATTCCGCTGCGCAAATACTTCGTCAAGGATCTGCACGGCGAACTCCCCTTCCCCGAAGGCACAGCCATTAACGAAATCCTGGTGTCGGGTGAATCCACAGCGGCCACGGCATTTAAGGTGCTGATCATCGCCTTCTGCATCGGTGCGGCATACGACTTTCTGGTGGAGTTCTTCCACCTCTGGAATCCCGAAATCACCAGCGGCGTCATCCTGGGCGGCATGGGCGAGGCCATGACCGGCATCCGCATGGACATCACCATCTCCGGACTGGCCGCCCTGTTCGGTCTGGGGTATATCATCGGCCTGCGCTACGCCTCCATCATTGCCGCCGGTTCGGTCCTCTCCTACCTGGTGTTCATCCCCGTGGTCTACCTCTTCGGCTCGCAGATGGGTGGCTTCGAGTATGCCGGCACCGTCTACGATATCGCCACCATGTCGTCGGACCAGATCTTCAACCAGCTGGTGAAAAATATCGGCATCGGCGCCATCGCCGTTTCGGGGATCATCGGCATCATGAAAATGGGAAAGATCGTCATCGGTTCCATCTCCCTGGGATTCAAGGGCCTTAAAGGCGGCGGCCATGCCGCGCCCGAGGACCCCCGCACCCAGCTGGACATGTCCCCCCGCAACGTGCTGCTGGTGCAGTTCGGCACGGCCGCCCTGCTGGGCCTGCTCTTCTTCATCGTCGCCCTGACCACGGTGGATACGGCCACCGGCCAGAACTACAGCCTGGGCGACGGCCTGCTCTACGCCGCCGTCGGCGCCGTCGTCGGCTATGCCCTCTCCTTCCTGTTCACCCCCGTGGCCGCCCAGGCCATTGCCATCGTCGGCGTCAACCCCGTGTCGGGCATGACCCTCATCACCGTGGTCATGACCATCCTGGTCCTGGTATCCTTCGGCCTCAAGGGCACGGGCGGCATGTTCGTGGCCCTCATCGTCGGCACGGCCGTCTGCACCGCCCTGTCCACATCGGGCGCCCTCATCACCGATTTCAAGATCGGCTACTGGATCGGCGCCACGCCCCGCCAGCAGGAACGGTGGAAGTTCCTGGGCCTGGCCGTGGCGGCGCTGGTAGTGGCCTTCGTGATCCCCATCATGGACAGCGGCTACGGTTTCCTGCAGCGCGATCAGGACACGGGCCAGATCGTCCGCGACGCCGCCGGCACGCCCATGTCCAACACCGAACAGTTGCCGGCGCCCCAGGCCAACATGATCGCCGCCGTGAGCCGCGGCCTGCTCAACGACCCGGCCAAACAGCCATGGCTCTTCTATGGCCTGGGCGGCGTCATCGCCATCGTCCTGTTCATGGCCGGCGTGCCCATGCTGGCCTTCGCCCTGGGCATGTACCTGCCCATCGCCATCAACCTGGCCATCCTGTGCGGGGCATTCACCGCCTGGATCGTCGGCAAGACCGGTGGATCGGAGCGGATGCGCAAGGCCCGATCCGAACAGGGGATCCTCATCGCCTCCGGCCTGATGGCCGGCGCGGCCATCTTCGGGATCCTCACCGCCATCCTCCGTCTGCCCGATGTCGGTTCGTGGTTCGGGCTGGGCGCCATCATCCAGTACCTCAGTGTCGGCGTGCAGATGACCACCCAGAACGGCCTGCTCAAGGAAAACCCGCTGCACTGGTACGAGGGGATCACCGGACAGGGGTTGTCCCTGGCCATGTTCGTCCTGCTGGGGGTCGTCTGCTTCTTCCTGGCCCGCTGGGGGGCGCGACGGACCATCCGCGAAGAAGACGAGTTCGCCGCCCGGCAGGAGCAGCGGCGGTTCTGACCGGCGAAGCTTCCCGTCGCCGGATGGACGGCCGCTCCTGGACATCCGGCCCTTTCACGTCATCATGCCCCGCCTGCGGAACCGCCCCGGGCGGGGCATTCTTTCTCCCGGTCCTTCCTCGATTTTTTCGGCTTTCGGGAAAGTATCACGCTGAAGGGAAAGGTCTCCAACCTGCCTTCTCTTCGAAGAACCCCCGCCTTCATACTGTCGGCTACGCACTTGTCCCGCGGCCGTAGCCCCCTCCGTAGCCCATGCCTGCCGAGCGCGGCAAGCTCCGCAAAGAAGACATTCCGCCTTCCGGCAGAAGGCGGCCACGCACATGCCCGCGTCCG
>JAFGRT010000054.1 GCA_016935015.1 Acidobacteriota bacterium
ATTCTGTTCCTCCTCATCGATTTGTCCAATCGGCTCATTGTAGCTTTATTGGGGAGGAACAGATCTTTTTATTTCGGAATCCAGGTTTAATGTATTAGCGTAAAGCCATTTCACCTGGACGAAAATGCCGCCCCGGGCGGATACCCACCTCGGACCGTTTGGCGTGTTCATGAGCGGGCCGACCCTTTTCGTTGACAAGAAGCGGCCAACTGATTCATCATGCACGGCAATGGTGAACTGGCCGCCGGCGGTGATTGTTGTCCGACAGGGTCGGCCCTGTCGCCGCCGGAGTCGGGGAGGAAACGAATGCAACCTGCGGTACCAGCGGATTACGAACCCGTGGCATCGGCTCTGGTGGGTATTACCGTCTTCCGACCGCGCCGGGAAAAGGAAACACCGCCCGATCGGGTAACGGAATTCACTTGTCCTCGGTGCGGGGCGGTAACCACGTACAGTATCGCCGCCGGGGCTGTCGTCTGCCCCCATTGCGGTCACCGGGATCCGGCCGCGGAGCGGCCCGTGGGACGACAGGCCGCCGAGTTCGAGTTCAAGGCCGATCTTGTGGCCAGCGCCCAGACCGGCTGGGGCACGGATCGACAGGAGATTCTTTGCCGGAATTGTGGCGCTCAAGCCTCGTTGCCGCCGGACGAACTGACGTACCGGTGTCCATTCTGTGCCTCCCACAAGGTCATCCAACGCCCCGACCTCCAGGCCGAGCTCCGTCCCCGGTACATCATCCCTTTCCAGCTTTCGTCCGACGCTTGCCGGCCTCTTGTCGGCCGCTGGCTGAGCGACAGCTGGATGATTCCGGGCCGCCTGCGCCGGATCGCCGATACATCTTCATTTACGCCCATCTATCTGCCCGCCTGGACCTTCGACTCCGTGACCACGGCCCATTGGCGGGCCGAGGTGGGTCATACCCAGCGGGAAACCTACACCCATCAGGGCCGTCGCCTTACGCGCACGAAGATCGTGTGGAAATGGGAATCGGGTCAGGTGCGGCTGAATTTCGACGATGTCCTGATTCCCGGCACGAAACGGTTCCCGCCGCGACTCCTGTCCGGCCTGCTCCCCTTCGACCCGCGCTGTCTGACGCCTTATGAACCGCGATACCTGGCCGGTCTCCATGCCCAGGCCTATGACGTGGACCTGACCCAGGCCTGGGCGGACGCCCGCCATTCCATGCGCGAATCCACCCGCGCCGCCTCCCGGCGCCAAGCCAGCACGTCCCGGATTCGCAACTTCAGCATGGAGCTGGACTTCAGCGAGGAAAGTTGGCGCTACATCCTCATCCCCGTGTTCGCGGCCGTCTACACGTATTCCGGGCGTTCGTTCCAGGTCCTCCTCAACGGCCAGACCGGGGTCATCGCCGGCCAGCGGCCCGTCGATTGGACCAAGGTCTGGCTGGTCATCGCCGCCCTGCTCTGCCCCGGCCTGCTCCTCGGCCTGCTGGGTCTGCTGCTGGTCCTGCTGAAAGCCGGCGCCGCGGCGTTGGTGATCGGCTTGGTTCTGTTCACGGTGGGGATCGCCGCCGCCGTCCCCATTCTCCTGCGCGCCCAAGGAATGGATGATGTCTGAACCACCACCCGGCCCAATCGCCACGACCGACTACGGCCCCAACCGGCCCGTGGTGTGCGAGCATTGTGATTGGCGGTATCTATATCCCGCCGGGAATTCGCCCGACCTTTGCCCTCATTGCTTCGCCGGTCGGCTGATGCCTTTCGATCCGGCCGGCGGCGACCCGGGGCATGACGTTGCACCGGAACTCATGATCCCCTTCACCCTTTCCGCTGAGGAGCTGGAACGGCGCCTGCGGCAGTTCGTTCAGGGCATTCCGTTTGCCCCGGCCGATCTGAAAGTCCGCAACCTGCGAGCCCGCCGGCAGCCCTACTTCCTGCCCGTCTGGCTGGTGGACGCTGCCGTTCAGGCGCGATGGCGGGCGGAAATGGGCTTCCATTATGACGTGGTCAGCCATCAGGACCGCTTCGAAGAGCGCCAGGGCGGCTGGACCTCCCGCGAGGTCCGGGAGACGCGGATCCGCTGGGAGTCCCGCTGCGGCAGCCTGGAGCGCACCTATCCCAATATCACCGCCCCGGCCCTGGAGGAGCACGACCGGTTGCGACAGCAGCTGGGGGAGTTTCCCCATGAGTGGGCCCGGCCCTTCGACACCGTGGCGGCCGCCGGAAGGGGGTGGCGTCTTCCCGGCCGATCTGCGGCCGATGCCTGGCCGGATTGCCTGCCGCCCCTGATGGAGATGGCCCGAGACGAATGTCGCCGCGCCGCCCGGGCCGATCATGTCCGGCAGTTCCAGTGGACCATCGGCACCGTCGACCGGAACTGGACGTTCCTCCTGCTGCCGGTATACAGCACCTATTACCGGGATGATGAGGGAGTGCCGCGGCGGCTGCTGATCCACGGCGTCAGCGGCCGCATCGCCGGTGAGCGGCGGTCCTCGCCGCGACGCGCCGGCCGGGTGTCCCTGATCCTGGCCACGCTGGCCCTGCTCCTTCTGCTGCTTGGACTGACCGGCCTGCTCCTGGGCAGAAGCATCGACCCGTTGTTGCCGGTGGGTGTTTTCAGCTGCCTGGCGGGAATATGCACGGGCCTGGGCGCCTTGTACCCGCTGGTCCGGGCCTGGCAGTTCAACCGTCGTCCGTCGGCTCCGCCGCTCTCGTAACGATATTTCGCCGAAAAATAAAGAGTGGCCGGGTCACCAAGCCAGGTGGCGAATACGCCATGCCCTCGCCCGAATAATGGTGGTTCCTACTGATGCGAGGAAATCGGCCCGGCTGTGATATAATGGACAGCGGGACGAGAACAGCCATCCATGACAACGGGAGCGAGATCGGGCCAGGCAGTCATCGGTTCATTGACCCCAACACCTGCCGTCGCCTGTTCCGTGCGACGGCCAGCCTGACCGCCGCAGCTCCGCTCTCAATGAAGCGAAGGAGGTATACCGCTTTGGTCTTACCTTTCAGCGAGGGGGCGAAACAGCGACAGACGGATGGAGGTAACGAAGCGAGGATACAGGCCGCCTGGAGAGCACCATTCCATCACTCGGAGGGCCGCCATGACTGATACCCCCTCGGCCGAAGCGAAACTGCACGCCGTCATCAACGGGGCCCGCAAGATTCTGGAACGGGAGACATTCAGCGAGACCGCCCGGGCCATCTTCGACTATTGCCGGGAGATGACCGGGGCGGTTTCCGGTTATGTCGCCCTGCTCAGTGATGACGGCCAGGAGAACGAAGTGCTTTTTCTGGAAGCGGGGGGGATGCCGTGCGATGTGGATCCGGAACTGCCCATGCCCATTCGCGGCCTTCGGGCGGAGGTATACGACTCCCATTGCGCCGCCTACGAGAACGATTTCATGCTCAGCCGGTGGCGGAATTACCTGCCCGCGGGGCATGTGGCGATGGCCAATGTACTGTTCGCACCGCTTAATCTCGGCGGCCGGACGGTAGGCGTCATCGGGCTGGCCAACAAAGCCGGTGATTTCACCGATGCGGATGCCGAAATCGCCACGGTCTTCGGCGAGCTGGCGGCCATTGCCCTGCAGAACAGCCGGCACATCGAGCTGCTGAACGAAAAAACCGAGTCCCTGGAAAAAGCGCTGGCCGACATCAAAACCTTGCGTGGTCTGGTACCTATCTGCGCCCAGTGTAAAAAAATCCGGGACGATGCCGGCTTTTGGAACCGCCTCGAATCCTACCTTTCAGCTCACACGGAAGCCCGGCTCAGCCACGGCTTGTGTCCCGACTGCCTGCGCACCCTCTACCCGGAGTACGCCGATCGTATTCTGGAACCGGCGGCGCATGATGATTCGGCGGACGAAGAGCCGCCCGCCAACTCGTAGTCCCTCCCGGCTCTTTTCGGACCGGTCCAAGAGAGCCGCCGCGGCTCACTCCCCCCTTCCAATCCCGCGAAACCCGCGACGGGAAGCCGTCCGCCGGCCTCTTTCCGGTTATGCCCTCCCACCTCGAATGGCCTGTGATGTTCCGGGTTCGGTGTCCGATCAACCCGGGTGGCCGTTTCCATGCCCATCCAGCCGGCACCTTTTTTCACCAGACCGAAAGTTTTGCTTCCCTTGTCACGGCCGGTTATGATACGAAAATGTAGAATGCCGTCATGGGCGCAGGTGAATTTCCATCGACGGCCGGTGACGGCCGGCCGGAGATGTCCGGCGGTGGCCTGCTCGCTGGAGATCCGGATGACCATGACGGGAAATACCGGCGCCTTGTCGCCGAGTCGCCGGTGGCCGTGCCCGCCGCCCGAGGGGGGTGTGAAATCGTTTGATCAACCATGACCGGGAGGATGAGATGAACGAGGAAATCTGTTGCCCGCGCTTCGAGCCCGCGCCCTGGGACGTCCGGGAGTTCGCGTGGGACAACAAGCGGTTTATCCGGGAGAAAGTGTCCACCTTTTTCTACATGCCCCTCAACTTCGGCAAGGTGATGAAGCAGCTGGACGAGAAGGTTCGCCAGGCCGGAGCGGAGATTCCCGACTGGCTGTGCCTGTCCGACCATCGGTCGCGGTGGAAGATGGATGTCTACCTGGCGGTGGACAAGGAGATACCCGACGCGGATAACGTGAACCTGAGCGGCTCGTTCTTCAGCAAGGTGTACGAAGGCCCCTACAGCGACACGGGCAAATGGTGCCGGGACTTCGAGGCTCTGGCCCGGAGCAGGGAACGAAGCATCCGGAAATGGTATATGTGGTACACTACCTGCCCCAAATGCGCCAAGAAATACGGCAAGAACTACGTCGTTATCGTCGGGGAAACGGATTGATCTTCCGGCCGTTATCTTGCCGGTATTCCATGGCCGCGTCGCTCCCGGCGCTGCCGCCTACGTGGCCCATGAGCGGCAGTGATGGACGGGAAGCCGGTGCCGACGGCCCTCCCGGGAAAGGGTAAGGTGACCATGGAACCTCGAGAAGTTGTCTCCACGTGGGTCGACGCCTTCAACCGGGGTGATGCCGATGCCCTGGCCGGGCTGTACACCGCCGACGCGGTGAACCACCAGGTGCCGGAAGCGCCGGTGACCGGGCGCGCGGCCATCCGGGAGATGTTCGCCGCCGAGTTCGACCGGGCGGAGATGGTCTGCATCGTGGAGAACCTGTTTCAGGACGGGGAATGGGCCATCCTGGAATGGCGGGATCCGGGCGGCTTGCGCGGCTGCGGTTTTTTTCACGTCCGGAAAGGCAAAATCGTTTTTCAGCGCGGCTACTGGGACAAGCTCTCCTTTCTGCGCCAACATGGCTTGCCCATTCCGCCTGGGTAAGGAGACGGTCGTCCGGGAACGCACGCCTGGGATTGACCCGCGCCGCCGGAAAGGAGACCGCCGGTTTTCCTTGTTCGCCCCCCCCCGGCCCCGCCCGGCGGATCTGAACATCCACGGAATCGGAACAGGAGAGGAAATGTCGCTCGAATCGAACAAGTCACTGGTTCGCCGCTACTACGAGGCAGTCGTCAGCACGGGCAACCTGGACCGTCTGGCGGAGTTCATTACGCCTGAGTACACGGAGGTGTGCGCCAATGTCCGCCATGACGTGGGGCTGGCCGGGGCGGCGGAGCACGTGCGGGGCGTCCGCCGGACGTACCCCGACCTGCGCCTGACGGTGGAGCAGCAGATCGCCGAAGGGGAATATGTGGTGACGCGGGTCACGGCACCCGGCACCCATGCGGGCGTGTGGCCGGGGATGACGCCGACGGGCAAACGGGTGGAGATGACCGCCGTCAACATCGACCGGGTGGTGAACGGCCGCATCGTGGAGCACGGCGGCGCCGCCGACCTGCTGCTGCCGCTGCTGGAGATCGGCGCCGTTCGGGTAGCCCAGCCGGTGGACAACTAGCGCCGCATGCCGCCGGCACCGCGCAACGGCAAGTGCCCTGCCGGCACCGGTGACGAAGCCTTGGGGAACAGCCGGTCAGAACCTTCTTTCGGAAAAGGAGCCATGAACAGATTACCCTGTATGCTGGTACTGATTCCAGTTTTATCCCTGGTAACGATATCACGCCCTGACCAGGAGAGCCGCCCGCCGGCGCCAGGTGCGGGTGGAACGCGTCAGGTATCCGGGCGGGAATTGCGCGACGCGCCCGTCAGCATCACCATCCGGGAACGGACCCTGTCGCTGTCCGCCATCCTGTGGCGGGATTTTTCGCCGTCCATGCCGCCCGTGGCCAACGGCCATCCCATGATGGCCATCTTCACTGTCCGTTGCGCGGACGGGCACCCGTTTCCCGCGGGGGTTCGGGTCGATCAGGCCTGGGTTCTGTTCGGCGATAAAATCTGGGCCATCCGCGATCCGGAAGAGCAGGATGAAACCGACCCCACCTACACGGACGCCGCCGGCCACTACCGTAACCGGCCCGATTCTTCTGTCTTCCGGGTGGTGGCCCGCAACGGCCCCAAATGGACCCCCGGCATCCGCGTGGATGTGGTGGTTCGCCTGACGGACTCGCGGGGGTGCCATCATTTTCTCTGCGCGCCGCAGCAGGGGGTGGGCCGCATCAACTAGCCGGGCGGGCGGTGCCGCCAACCTGCTGCTGCCGCTGCTGGAGGCAGGTGCCGTCCGGATCGCCGAACCCGCAGAGGAACTGGATCCCTGATCAATGCGGGCACGCTGCGGCATCAGCTGCCGCACGCCCGGATGACGGCGTGACATGCGGGACCAGGGACGGGGAATCGCATCATTGTGAGGAAGCCAATAACGGAAAGGGGAAAGGGATGGATCTCCTTTGGAGGATCATGTTCAGTGTCGCCATCGGTTCGCTGGTGTGGCTCCTCCATCGCGCCATCGGCCGGTATCCGACGCCGCTGCCCCGCTGTGATGAACCGGGCCGAACCATTCGCCATGTGCTGCTGCTATGGGGCCTGGCGCTGGCGGTCCCGGTTCTGCGGATATTCATGCTCGATCCATGGCTGCAGGAAGTGTTGACGGACCGGACCTGGCGCGAGCTGGTCCAGGTGCCCTGGCTCACCCTGACGTATCTTGCCCTGCCGTTGCTGGTAGTTTTGAGGCTGGAACGGTGGACGCGGCATGACCTGGGACTGACCTGGCGGACCCAGTCATGGGGCGTTGCCCTGTTCGCCCTGGGGTTCGGTCTGACCAGCGGGGTGGTTCCGTTCGCCACCGGCCAAGCGGTCATCGGCGTGGAGGCGCTGCCGGCAGGTACGCTGCTTCTTCTGCTTTACAACAATGATTTTCTGGAGGAGTTTTTTCATCGCGGAGTGATCCAATCCCTGCTGGAACGGGCCATCGGGCAGAAGCGCGCCGTCTTGTGGGGCGGTATCCTTTTCGGACTGACCCATGTGGTGTTCGACATCACCCGGCTAGGGGAAACGGGTGTCGCCTTCGTTTGCTCCGCCGTCCTGCTGCAGACCATGGCCGGGTGGTTCCTGGGCATTGTCTACATGAAGACCCGCAGCCTGTGGCCGGGAGTTGTCTGCCACTACCTGGCCAACTGGCTGCCGGCCATCCTGGTGGCGCTGACACAGTAACGACCCTGCGCCAACCGGCCTCAGAGTGTATTCATCGTTAGTGAGAGGTGGTGTCATTCGTGCCGCAGGGCTTCCACCGGATCGGCACAGGCTCCCCGCAGGGCATGGTAACCCACGGTGAGGCCGGTGACGACCAGGGCCAGCCCGGCGGCCAGGGCGAAAGGCGACGGCCCGATTTCCGTCCGGTAGGCGAAGTTTTCCAGCCAGAGATTCATGACCAGCCAGGCAGCCGGCCAGGCGATGAGATTGGCCAGCAGGACCCAGCGCGAGAACTCGCCCGCCTGCTTCAGGAACAGGGCCGGCGCCGTCGCCCCCAGCACCTTGCGGATGCCCATCTCCCGGGTGCGCTGCTCCGTGGTGAAGGAGGCCAGGCCCAGCAGCCCCAGGCAGGCCACGAACAGGGCGAACAGGCTGAAGATGGTGAACACCCGGCCGGTCCGTTCCTCGGTGCGGTACAGGTCGTTGGTGATGCTGTCCAGAAACTCGAAGTGGAAGGGCGTGCCCGGGACCATCTCCTGCCAGGTCGTCTTTATCCGTTCCACGGTTGGCCCGATGTGGGGCGGGCGGATCCGGATAGATACATAGTCTTCCTCCGTACCGTACAGGCCCGGTATCCGGGCGATCAACACCGGCTTGACAGGCAGGTGCAGGGAATCATAGTGAAAATCCTTGACCACCCCGATGATGTGGAAGAGACGTTCCTCAACTCCCGACACCCGCACTTGCCTGCCGAGGGGCTCGGAGATGCCGAATTCCCGGACGGCGCTCTCGTTGATCAGGAGAGCCCGGTCGTCGGTGTTCATGTCCTTGGAAAAATACCGGCCAGCGGCCATTTTCAGTTGCAGGGCGGACAGGAATCCCGTGTCGGCGGCCATGATGTTCACACCGCTGTTGACGGTGGTTCCCTCAATGGCCGATCCCAGGTTGTTGAGCCCTTTGCCGGGGACGGTGGTGGAGGCGCCGACGGCGGCGATGGCCGGATCGGCCAGCAGGGCCGTCCGGAAGGCCTCCATCTTCGAGCCCAGCTGGCCCATGGTCCGGGCCACCAGCACCTGCTCCCGCCGGAAACCCAGGTCGCGGGTCTGGACAAAGTCCATCTGTTTCTGAACGACCAGGGTGCCGACGAGCAGAAAGATGGACAGGGCGAACTGGCAGATGACCAGGCCGTGGCGCAGGCGGGCGTTCTTCAGGCCGCGGCTCAGGTTGCCGCGCAGGACGGAGATGGGCCGGAAGGAGGAGAGGACAAAGGCCGGGTATATACCGGCCAGAACACCAATGAAGAGGGCCAGGGCCACCAGGCCGACGGGCAGCAGCGGCTGCTCCAGGTAGGGCACCCGCAACCATGGTTTGTCCACCAGGTCACGATAGAAGGGCAGGAGCACCTGCGCCAGGGCCAGCGCCAGCCCCAGGGCCAGCAGGCTGGTCAGGACCGATTCCATGATGAACCGGCCCATGAGGGGCGGGCGCGTGGAGCCGAGAGTCTTGCGGATGCCCACCTCCCGCGCCCGGCCGGTCGACTGGGCCGTGGCCAGGTTCACGTAATTGATGACGGCGATGACGAGGATGAACAAGGCGATGATGGCAAAGAACCGCACCACCGATCCGTTGCCGTTGGCCTCGAATTCCCATACCAGCCGGGATGTCAGGTGGATATCCGTCAAGGCCTGCAGTGACATGTACCACTGGCCGCCCCGCTCCCGCCACTGCCTGATTTCACTCTCCGAGTGTCCCGCCAGTAAGCGGGTACGCACGATATCGTCCAGCTTCGACTGGAGGGCGGCTTTAGGGCTGCCGGGGCGGAGTTGAACGTAGGTCTTGAAATCATTCCAGTCCCAAACCGGTTCACGGTACTGCTCGAACGACGAAAAAGAACAGAGCACGTCCAGGTGAAAATGAGACTGCGGCGGCATGTCCTGATAAACGCCGGTGACCTGAAAGTCGTCCCCATACAGGGTCATGACGTTGCCCAGCGGATCGGCATCGCCGAAATACTTGCGGACGGCCGTTTGGGAGAGCACCACCGACCCGGGCGCCGCCAGGGCCGTGTCGGGATCACCGGCGATGAATGGAAAAGAAAAAATCTTGAAAAATTCGTTGTCGGTGACGGCGGCCCGTGTTTCGTTGAACTGGCGCGGTCCCACCTTGATCAGAAGGCTGTCCCCGCCACCGCCCCGGATCCGGGTGGCCCGCTCCACCTCGGGGCATTCGGCCATCAGCGTCTCGGCCAGGGCGGCCGACGTCTGGGTCTGGGCCGTGACCCGGTTCTCCTGGGCGAAGACCAGGTACACCCGATAGATCCGGTCGGCGTGGGCGTGGAAGCGGTCGAAGGACTGTTCGTCCGTCACCCAGAGCATGATGAGGAGGGCGGCGGCCATGCCGATGGCCAGGCCCAGGATGTTGATGAGGGTGTACACCTTGCGGCGGCGGAAGGTGCGCACGGCCAGGCGGAGGCTGTCCCGCCCCAGTCGCATGCCCCAGTACGCTCTGCGGAAGAGCGCGGCGGCGGTGCTGCGGCCGGCCTGCCCCCAGTACCAGGCACCGGCGGCCAGACGACCGCGGCGGCGGCGGATGTCGTTGTACACCTCGCCGAAGTCGCCCAGGGGAGAGCGATGCGGCCCGTCGGGGAAGACCGCGTTGAGAAGAATCTCCGCCAGGCGGGGCGGATTCCGGTAGTCGTTGTCCGTGGTCATATCTTCTTCTCCACCGCTTCGCGGGCGATGCCGGCCCACAGTTTCTCGTTCATTTCCATCATGCGCAGCATGGCCTCGTGACCCGGGCGAGTCAGGCGGTAGATCCGCTTGGACCGACCGCCGCGCTCGGCGCACGGTTCCGAATAGGACGAATCCAGATAGCCCTTCTTCTCCAGGCGGTCCAGGCCGTCGTAGATGGAGCCGAACGACCACTTCTTGCCCGTGACGTCGACCAGATGGGACCGGATGGGGACGCAGTAGGCCTCCTCTTTCAGGCGCCAGACAGCCACCAGGATCAGTTCCTCGGCCCGGGTGAGAATAGTCATGCGTCGTCTCCTTGTCGATCTCCGGATATTGAAACAAATAACAGTACGATGGCGCCTCATGATTTGTTTCAAATTCCGGAGATGGCGGTCACCAATTTTTTTGTTGAAGGCCGAGCGAAAGCCGGGAAACCGTAAATAAATCGCAATCTTTAAGGCTTCCGGCCGATAATGACCTTGAAGTTTGTAAATCTGACCGCAAAACAGGAGGGATCATGACCAGGATAGGCGGATTCGGAGGAACGGTACCCCCGCAACCGGACCCCTCCGAGCTGGATAAGGCGGATGGGAAAACCGCCGGCCGGGTTCAGAAGGCCGGCGCCGATGCGGCGGCCAAAATTCAGAGTAGGCCGGACATCGAACCGCACCACAGGCCACCGCAAAAACTGCCCGGCTCGCCCCGGCAGAGCGAAGCCCTGACGGATGGCTCGCTTCAGAAAATGCGGCTGATGACCCAGACGGACGCCGCCTCCATGCGGGACCTGCTGGGCAGTGTCCGCGCGCATGTGGACAATTACGGAACCATCAAGCAGGAGGTCGAGCTCGGACTGACCCGGCTGGCGCCGCACCTGGCGGATGCGTCAACCGTCGAGCCCTTCCGGGGGGAGCTGTCGGCCTCGCAGAAAACCATGGACGGTATCGGCCGTCTGGTGAAACAGGAACAGCCCGCCACATTTGAAATGTCGACATTCAGCCAGAGCCTCAGCCGGCATATGGGAAACCTGCGCGAAATGCATGACCGGCTGGCGCTGTCCACCGCGGGGGAGTCATCCCCCCAGCGACTGGACCGGGACGGGTTGAGTGAAACGATTCGTGAGGTGGAAGGCATGCAGGAAACCGTGCGCAACAGAAGGCAGATGGCCTCGACCTCGTTTCAGAATTTCGACCAGAAAGCGAACCAGCTCTACAACCTTTTGTCCAACGTCATGAAAGCCATGAACGAGATGCGCATGGGCACGGTGCGGAACATGCTTTAACGACGGGTGGCCCGGAGAGGTGGCCAGCCGCCGGGGCAGGAGCGGTTGAGACGATGGTGCAGGCCGCGGCGGGGGTCTGGTCTTCATTCGCCACCCGCTCCATGTCGAACCCTCCTTTACCTGTCTTTCCATGAAATCCGGACCAATATTCATTTTTTTGATGAATTCTGGCTGATGTCCACTGTTGCCCAACGGCGGGGAACAAAACCAGGACCCAGTTCGTAGATTGATGATAGGCTTGATTTCCAGGCACGTTTTTCTCGCGTCGTCCGGGGCGACGATCGGGGATGGGGCATGATCGAAGGATTTCTGCTGGGACTCAGTACGGGCACCTCCTGCCTGGCCTTCTGCGCACCGGTCCTCCTCCCATATTTCGTGGCCGAAGCCCACTCTCACAAGCGCAACTTGGGCGCGCTGGGGATTTTTCTGCTGGGCCGCCTGACGGGCTACCTGATCTTCGCCGTCTTGGCCTGGGCGGTCGGCTGGCTATTGCTCCAACCGTCTGCCGATCGCGAGATCATCTTCGGTGCCGCCCGGCTGGTGCTGGCGCTGCTGCTCATCGGCTACGGCTTCGGCCTCTTTCACCCGGCATGTGCCGTCGCGGCGGACACCTCGCGCGGGAACCGCTTTCAGCGACGGTGGGGCGTCCCCTTGCCACTGTGGCTGGGTCTCCTGACCGGCCTGAGCCTCTGCCCTCCCTTCCTGCTGGCCCTGACGGAAACGGCCCAGTCGCCGTCCCTGGGGCACAGCCTGCTGTTTTTCCTGGCCTTTTTCGCGGGCACGTCCCTGTTTCTGCTGCCCCTGCCCCTGGCGGGGGTGTTCCGCCGGATCGCCGTGCTGCGTCCGGTGGCCCGCCTGACGGCCGGCGTGATCGGTTGTTATTATCTGTATCTGGGTTTATTGATGATTACCGAAGGAGGCATGCATTCATGAGTGTCAAATCCCCTGCCGCGGCGCGCCACGGCGCCCGCCCGCCCGTCTGGAAGAGCCTGCTGAAAGCCCTGCCCTTCATTTTCCTGACGGCGTTCATGCTTTTGGGCGGCGGCGCGTCCCGCGATCCCCGGCAACTCGTCCCGCTGATCCTGACCTTCGCCCTGATCAGCGTCCTGTTCTTCCGGATGGTCCATACCGGCCGCACGGACCGTTACCGGGCCGTCTTCTTCATCCTCATGGCCTTCTGCTTCGTGCTGACCTTCATCACCAACCTCATCGAGGTGCGCGGCAGCATGGCTCTGACGGAAGAGGACATGGCCACCGGCCAGACGCCCTTCTGCCACATGGTCATCCCCATGACCATCATCCCGGCCGCCTTCACCCGCACCATCATCTTCCCCGGCTCCATCCTGGACGGTTTCGCCAACATCGCCACCATGTTCGCCCTCTGGATCGGCGTGACGCTGGCTCTGGGCCGCGGCTTCTGCAGCTGGGGCTGTTTTTTCGGCGGGCTGGAGGACGGCTTCTCCCGCCTGCGCCGCAAGCCGCTGCTGCGCAAGATCGGGCATCACTGGACCTACCTGCCCTACGCCGTCCTGGGCGCCATGGTGCTGCTCTCGGCCTGGACGCTGACACCGTCCTACTGCGAATGGCTTTGCCCATTCAAGGCGGTGACGGAGTTCGAGGCGGTGACCTCCACCCGGGTGCTCATCCAGACCATCATGTTCGGCTCGCTGTTCGCCGGCCTGGTGGTGGTCCTGCCCATCCTGACCCGGCGCCGCACCCAGTGCGGGCTCTTGTGCCCCATGGGCGCGTTCCAGTCCTTCAGCAACAAGATCAACGCCTTCGACATCCGCATCGACCGCGAAAAGTGCACCGACTGCGGCCAATGCATCCGCGTCTGCCCCACCTTTTCCCTGGACGCCAACAGCGTCGCCGAAGGCAAGACCCGGCTTTCCTGCACCAAGTGTGGCAAATGCGTCGACGCGTGTCCCCAGGGCGCCATCTCCTTCCATGTGAAAGGGACACCCGTGGGGCACAAGCCCGAGCGGGCGCGGATGCTGTTCCTATACCCGGCCTTCCTGTTCCTGGTGGTGTTCGGCACCGGCATGATCCAGGGAGCGCTCTACCGCATCGTCCTGCTGGTAACCACCGGCAGCCTGATCCAGTGAGGAGGCGACCATGTGGCGACGAATCAAAGCCATGCTCGGTTATTCCTGGGCCGCCCTGGCCCTGCCGCTGGTGCTGGCCACCTTCATCGGCATGAACGGCTGGGCGCGCGGCCTGGCCGCCATCACGGGGGTCAAGATCTCGCCGTGGTTTTCGGGCGGTGACGTGGTTCGCACCGTGGAGGAGCCAGGCTACCGGGTACTGATCCGCGAACCGGTGTTCCAGGCACTGGTCGGCGAGCGGGACGAGGGCTTCGTCCAGATCGACTGGGTGCCCACGGGCGAGACGCTGCCGGCGCAGATCCGCAGCGACATCGACGTGTGGCCGGACGGCAGCCCCGAGTTCACCCTCCACCTCGACACGGTGACCAACGAGGTGCGCCTCGAACAGCACAGTCCGCTGGTGCTGGGCGCGGGGCGGGTACTGAATCTGGGGCAGTCCCGCGCCGTGCGGGTGGAGCTGCGCAATCCGCGCTGAGCCGGGCGGGAGAGGGATAGGGGTAGGGGTAGGGACGGAGTGTATACGCTCCGCCCCTCCCTCCGAACCGTACGAGCGGATCTCTCCCGCTATCAGCGGGACTCTCCGGTTGGTGGTTACCTGCGCGAGGATTGACGGGGCAG
>JAFGRT010000055.1 GCA_016935015.1 Acidobacteriota bacterium
CCCAGGCTCAGCGCAAAATAGTCATCCTCCCGGAACGGCTCCACCGCGTCAAAATCCGGTTTGGCCAGGCACAGCAGACCGATCATGCCCGTCCCCTCCCTCAAAACGGGTGTGCCCTGGCAGATCCGGCTTTGCGCAATGTATATAGCGAAATTGTTGTTTTTATTGTATATGCCGGATTCGTGGAACGCAAGACTCTTCTGGCAGCGAGCCGGCCAGTGGTGCCTCCATACTCACCCGTTCAACCAGCGAGAGCCCTCTCGGCAGGTTATCCTGATTCGGGGGGGCCGCCCGCGCGACCCCCTGTTTGTTCGAGGGCCTACATACGTTTCATGTCACTTTGCGTTGCGTGGGGATGGTAGGTCCATTTGGGACAATTTTGGGACACTAATAGTCAGAAAATGCCGGTTTTCTTCGGAAGTGTACAAATCGGTATCGGAAAGGGTGTGGGCGTAAACTGTTTAATTTGAGTGTTATAGATCCGAACAAGGCCGAATGTTTTTGGCGGAAACGGGCGGGCCTGGAATTGGCAGATATGGGTCAGGGGTTCACGTCCCCATCGCTCCACCAATCAGATGAGGCATTTGCGTACATCGCGCACGTGCCTTTTTTGTTGTACGCCCGGCCCGGCGCTCTCATTGGGAGGGGAAAGCCCTCCCCCCGCCCGGCAGGGGGAATGGTTGGCCGGACGGCAGGGGTGGCCATCGCGCGGTGGAATCTGCAGGAAGCCGCCGGCAAAACGCCGGCCCGACGAACAGAAACCGCACAGGAGGCGGCCATGCGGGATGAGCAGACAACCATCTTCAACGTCCGATACCCGCACGGAACGACTGGACGCAGATGCGGCGGGCATGCGCGGGAAGGTGGGAGCGTATTACACCCGGGTCCAAGCGAAGCCTGAATTGTGTTCTTGGTACCACGGGCTTGCCTGTGGGTATCTGTAGTGGATAATGACAGGATCTTTTACAGTGCTCTTTCAAGGATTTCCGTCAATGACGGGCAGTGCCGGCAGATCTCTTGTGGATGAAACCGCAATGATACCCGAATCAACCCCAAAAGGAACCGTAAAGATGAAAAGAATTCGTTCAAGTAAACCCGGCGGGATGTTCATCGCGCCGTTGCTTGTGTCGGTCATGGCCACTTCGCTGCAGGCCGCCGATTCGGATGAATGGACCGTCGTGGTGGCGCCGTATCTGTTTTTGACCAGCATCGAAGGGGATGCAACCGTGGGGCGATTGCCGGAGACTGAAGTGGATGTCAGCCCGGGCGAAGTGCTGAAGAACCTGCAGGCGGTGATTCTGATCCACGCAGAAGCCCGAAAAAAGAACTGGGGCGTTGTGGTGGACTACGCCATGATGAAGCTGGGCAGCGACCTGTCCGGGCCGCGGGGTGGGGTAGCTGAAGTCGATGTCCGCCAGGTGGGCCTGGAACTGCTGTTGTCCAGGCGCTTCCAATGGGGCCATACCAAACTCGATCTCAATGCCGGAGCCGTCTACTGGGACATTGATATCGAAGCGGCCCTGACCCAGCCATTTCCGACCGAAACCCTGAAGCGGGGCGACAACTGGTGGGATCCGGTGGTCGGCGCCCGCGTCACCCACGATCTCACCCCGCGGTGGGCGACCACCCTCAATGGCGAGATCGGCGGATTCGGATCCGGGTCCGATTTTTGCTGGCAGCTGATGGGCGGCGTCAATTACGGGTTTGCCGACTGGTTCATCCTGTCCATGCAGTACAAAGCCATCGGCGTGGATTACGAAAACGATCGGAAAGGGCAGCGGGACTATTTCCACTACGACACCATTACCCACGGCCCGCTGATCGGTTTGGTTTTCCGTTTCTAGATCCGATTCTTCAGTCCCGGGCAGGCCATCGCCGTGAGGCGTGGCCTTTGCCCGGCCATTCATCTCCTCTCGTCAACTGTCCGGATGTCAGTGGACGACTCCGGCGAACCATGGCCAGTGGAAAAAGCCTCTTCAGAGTGCCGGTCTGACGAGGCCCGATGTCCGGCATTTCCGGGTAGTTCAAGCTTCCAGCTTGAGCGCGATAAACAGGCGACGGGCCCGCATGCCGGGATCCCGCCCGGGGAGGGGATGTTTGGGCCACCATTGCAAACAGGATGTTTGGGCCACCATTGCAAACAGGATGTTTGGGTCACCATTGCAAACAGGATGTTTGGGCCACCATTGCAAACAGGATGTTTGGGCCACCATTGCAAACAGGACAGGATGCCCTACTCGATGAGGCCGGGCAGCTCGCCCCGCAGCCATGAATGATGCCTGTTGCTCAAGATTGAACTCCTTTGTGGCCCATCCTGGTCCAGGTCCGTTCAGGTGAGCGGCGGCACGTCATCGGGCGCAACACGTTCGTGAATGGTATCCGCCGGTGTATTGCCGTGCCGGGAAGCATCGCCGCGTCATGTCTTGCGTCCTGTAAACGGCTCCTTAACCACTCTGGCCCAGTTGAACCGTAATTCTTCAATGAATGTACTCCGGCCAGTCATCCCCGTCCTTTCCCTTGTGCGGGTATGCCATGGCCAAGCAGGCTGCCATCGAGTCTTGTGACGAAATTGTTGGTTATAATGTATATCCCGCAGTCGGTGAACACAAGACCCTTTTGGACGCGGGGGAGGTACGGGCGGCAGGCGTGTCCACGGCTTTGCCGGAGCCGCCTGACGGCCGCCAGGGATGAGGCATTTGAATCAACCGGAAACCAACATCCAGTTGTTTTTGGAGGCCAGAGATACAATTTTGCGAGGCTCTGAAGGGCCGGCATGCCGGAGAGAAATTTCGACATCGGGGAAGAGTGGCCTGGTCCGTCTTGTGGCCGGGGATTGGGGCAACGAGCCCCCGGAAAGGATGCCCATCAAAAGTAGGGGCGGCCCGCCGGGCCGGCCAGAAATGGTGACCACCGACCGGCATCCATCATGGTACAATGGATGCGCCATCAGCGCGTTATGGCGCCCCTGCCGGCTGGGCCTGATACAGTCAGTCCGGTTCAGGACGGCCGGTGAGCGGGTCAATCCATTGAAAGGAAACCATCATGTTCAACGCCCAGACGTATACCGAACGGCGGAATGTCCTGCGCACCCGCCTGGATTCGGGCATCGCCCTGTTCCCGGGGAATGACGAAAGCCCCATGAACTACGCCGACAATCCGTACCCGTTCCGGCAGGACAGCTCCTTCCTCTATTATTTCGGCCTGCGCACAGCCGGCCTGGCCGGGGTGGTCGATGTGGACGAAGGACGGGACTACATCTTCGGCAACGACCTATCGGTGGAGGATTTTGTGTGGATGGGGCCTCAGCCCCCCCTGCGGGAGCAGGCGAAGCAGGCCGGTATCCGGCATACGGGAAGCATGGCCGACCTGGCGGAATTCCTGCAGGCCGCCGTCAAAAACGGCCGGAAGGTGCATTTCCTGCCGCCGTACCGGCCCGGCAACACGCTGAAACTGTATCACTGGCTCGTCATCGAGCCGATGGACGCCCCGGCGGCCGCCTCGGTGGAACTCATCCGGGCGGTGGTGGCCCAGCGGGAGATCAAAACAGAAGAGGAGCTCCGGGAGATAGAGAAAGCGGTGGACACCACGGTGGACATGCACGTGGCGGCCATGCGCATGGCCCGGCCGGGCATCCTGGAATCGGACATCGCCGCCCGGGTGCACGAAATCGCCCTGCGCGCCGGCGGCACCATCTCGTTCCCCGTCATCGCCACCGTCCATGGCGAAACCCTGCACAATCACTACCACGGCAACCGGTTGACGGCGGGCGACCTGTTTCTGCTGGATTGTGGCGCGGAAACGGCCATGGGCTATGCCGGCGACCTGTCCAGCACCATGCCCGTCAGCCCGTCGTTCACGGCGCGGCAGAAGGAGATCTACGCCATCACCCTGGCGGCGCACGACGCCGCCATCAAGCTGCTGGCACCCGGGCGGCCGTTCAAAGAGATCCACCTGGCCGCCTGCCGGATCATCGTGGACGGCCTGAAAGACCTGAACCTGATGAAGGGGGACACGGACGCGGCGGTGCAGGCGGGCGCCCACGCCATGTTTTTTCCGTGCGGCCTGGGCCACCAGATGGGGCTCGACGTGCACGACATGGAGGACCTGGGGGAGGTGTACGTGGGCTATGACGGCCAGCCCAAGAGCACGCAGTTCGGCCTCAAATCGCTCCGCATGGCCAAGCCGCTGGCCCCGGGCATCGTCATGACCATCGAGCCGGGCATCTATTTCATCCCCGCCCTCATGGACATGTGGCGCGCGGAGGGGCGCTTCACCGATTTCATCCATCATGACATCCTCGAGACATACAAGGATTTCGGCGGCATCCGCAACGAGGAGAATTTCGTCATCACCGCCGACGGCTGCCGGCGGCTCGGCAAACCGAAGCCCAAAACCATCGAAGAGGTTGAAGAGGAGAAAATGAGAGACGGACATGAAATCTGAATCCACAATGTTTAAACCGGCAGGTTCTAAACCCCTTTCGCGCGGGATAGTGAAAACGGTTCTCCTCGCATTTCTGATGGGGACAGCCGGGCTGCCTGTTTTTGTCAATGCCCAGGCCACCACCCCGGAATCCCTGACTCTCGAACGAATCTACAAGGACGACGACTTCCGCCTGAAGAAATTCGGGCCGCTGCGGTGGCTGGAAGACGGGTCCGGTTACACCACCCTCGAGGCGTCACCGGAATTTCCCGACGCCAGGGACATCGTCAAGCATTCGCCCGCGTCCGGTACGCGCGCCGTCCTGGTCGGCGCCGGTCGACTCGTCCCGCACGGTGCGACGGAGCCCTTGCCGATTTCCGATTACCACTGGTCGGCGGACGGGCGGAAACTGCTGATCTTCACCAACTCTGTAAAGGTCTGGCGCTATGAAACCCGCGGTGATTACTGGGTTCTGGATCTGGTGTCCGGCAAGCTGACGCAGCTCGGCACATTCGCCGAGCCATCCACCCTGATGTTCGCCAAGTTTTCGCCCGACGGCGGCCGGGTGGGCTATGTGGTGGAAAACAATATCTACGTGGAGGACCTGAACACCGCCGCCGTGGTGCAACTCACCCATGACGGCTCGGCCACCATCATCAACGGCACCTTCGACTGGGTGTACGAGGAAGAGCTCTCCTGCCGGGACGGCTTCCGCTGGAGTCCCGACGGCACGCACATCGCCTACTGGCAGTCGGACACCTCGGGCACGGGCACCTTCTACCTCATCGACAACATCGATTCCCTCTACTCCCGACCCATCCCGTTGCCCTATCCCAAGGTGGGCACCACCAATTCCGCCGTGAAGGTGGGCGTCGTGCCCGCCGCGGGCGGCGCCACGAAGTGGTTCGACATTCCGGGCGATCCCCGCAACAACTACCTGGCGCGCATGGAGTTCATCCCCGACTCCGCCGAGGTGATGATCCAGCAGCTGAACCGGCTACAGAACCGGAACACGGTCTGGATCGGTCATGTGGAAAGCATGCGTCTGACCAACATCCTGACAGACCGGGACGACGCGTTTCTCGAGATCCATGACAACATCCAGTGGCTAGACGACGGGAAATATTTCACCTGGACCAGTGAGCAAGACGGCTGGCGCCATCTGTACAAGGTGTCCCGGGACGGCCAGGAGATGGCCCTCATCACCCGGGGGGAATTCGATGTGGTGAGCATTGCCTGCATCGATGAACAGGGCGGGTACGTCTATACCATCGCCTCACCGGACAATTTCACGCAGCGGTACCTCTACCGAAGTCCGCTGGACGGAAGCGGCGCGCCCCAACGGATCAGCCCGAAAGGCATGGCGGGCCAGTTCGCCTACCAAATGTCGCCCGATGCCCGCTGGGCGGTGGCCACGTTTCAGAACGCCACGACGCCCGACCGGATTTCCGTCGTCAGCCTGCCCGATCATGAAGAGAAATCCGTGCTCGAGGATAATTCAGAACTGAAGGCAACAATCGACGCCCTCGGCCTGACACCCAAGGAGTTCCTGAAGATCGACATCGGCGCGGCGGTCCTCGACGCCTGGATGATCAGGCCGCCCGGCTTCGACCCCGGCCGGAAGTACCCGCTGATCTTCTACATCTACGGTGAACCGGCCAGTTCGACGGTCCAGGACCGCTGGAGCGGCGGGGACCTGTGGCATCACTACCTGGCCCGGCAGGGGTATGTCGTCATGAGCATCGACAACCGCGGCACCGACGTGCCGCGGGGCCGCGCCTGGCGGAAATCCATCTACCGCCAGGTGGGCATCCTGGCCACCCACGATCAGGCCAGGGCCGCCCGGGTAATCCTCGAGCGGTTCCCGTATATCGACCCGGAACGGGTCGGCATGTGGGGCTGGAGCGGCGGCGGCCAGATGACCCTGAACTGCATGTTCCGCTACCCGGAGATCTACACGACCGGCATCGCCGTCGCCTTCGTCTCGGACCAGCGGCTGTATGACACCATTTACCAGGAACGGTACATGGGACTGCCCGACGACAACGAGGAAGGGTATCACGACGGGTCGCCCATCAACCACGCCGCCAACCTGGCCGGCCATCTCCTGATCATTCACGGTACGGCCGATGACAATGTGCACTACCAGAGCTTCGAACGGCTGGTGGACGAGCTGATCCGGCAGAACAAGCTGTTCAGCATGATGTCCTACCCCATGCGCACCCACAGCCTGAGCGAGGGCGTCAACACCGCGCTGCACCTGCGGCGGACCATGGCCGGCTTCTGGAAAAGGAACCTGCCGCCGGGCGGCCCCGGTGGGGCCTCAAGAGGGCCGGAATCCGTTGAAAAATAAAGAACATTTTTTGTCCATGTCGCATAAGGATCACATTTCACGCCCTTTCTCTGGCCGGCCCTTTGGGCCTCCATCCTTCGTTGGGGCATCCTATCCGGGGGCTCGCTGCGCTCACCCCCGGCAACCATCGGGACGGCCCTCCAGGCCTTCTGCATCCGCCTCGTCGATCATCATTGGCGGAAGGTTGGGCCTGCGGATTTTTTGTAATGGTTGACCACGTGGTCTGGAAAGCGCGCCGCCTGCTTTGAGTCCCGAAGGGACGTCCGGCGAAAGCCCAGGGTGAGCGCAGCGAACCGTGGGTAGGACGGGGATAACAGAGAATTGTTCTGAGGGAATGCCCGTCGCTTTTTATCGTGTGAACCTTCCGGCCTCAATCATTCCCTGGTTGAGCCTTCACCCGCCAAAATGATCTTGCTGGGATATATCCTAAGGCTCGCAGGGCTGACTAGTCTTGTCGTCGGAGCTGAATGCAGCGAGCCCCCGGATAGGATGTCCCAAAAGAAGAATGGAGTCCTGAAAGGCCGGCCGAAAAACAATCAGGTGATCGAGAATGGTGAATTCGATTGGAATCATCCATCGAATTAGGAAAAGATGCTAGAGGTTGCTCATCCGGATTTTTGATCCTGAAGACGGGCGTGCGTTCAGAGCACTTCCGGTGATGGCGCCTTACCCTGGGTGCGCCGTGCGTATGCCGTGCGGCCGCCCTTGCCCTTCACGATACAATTGCCGCCCTGCGGGCGTTGAAAGCAGCAAGGGGAAAGCAGTTCTGTCTCCGGCGCTGCAGAATTTCATCCCGGCGGGCCCACGACTGTCTCCATTCATACCCCTCGGCGGACGAGAGGGAAAGCGATCGCCCTGCAATGGATGACAGATTCTTGAAATTCCTTTCGTTTTTCGCGATCAAGCGTTTGGTCGATACACATCCCGCCGGCCACTCCAATCCTGCCCGTCCCGGAACCTGATCATTCATCCGGATCGATTGGCGGCACCTGGATGTTACGGCCTGCCGTCTCCCGCGGTCACACCGGGGGATGATTTCGGCTTTCTCGGACACCGTGGGTTGAGGTATGATAGTGGCACCTGAGTTCTGTGCATCCAGGGCGGATGGCCGTTGACCCTCGGCCGGTTTCAGCGGACCGCATTTACGGATGACGGCGGCAGGGGTTTTCCGGCGGAGAAGGTCATGTCAAAACTCATCCACCTGATCTACTGCAGCGCCGCCAAAACATCCTTCCCGCCCGAAGAGTTCCAGCGGCTGCTGGAGAGGGCCCGGCTTCGGAACACGGAACTGGGGATTACGGGCATGCTCCTCTACGCCGACGGCAGTTTCTTTCAGGTGCTGGAGGGGGAAGAGAACGTCATCGACGGCCTGTTCGACCGGATTGCCCGTGATCAACGCCACCAGGACATCACCCTCATCATCCGTGAGCCCATCGCCCGGCGGGCCTTCGCCGACTGGACCATGGGCTACGCCGCCATCACTGCCGCCGACATCGGCGACATTCTCGGCGAGGAGGAGGCTTTCCGGCTGCCGGAAGCATCCTTCGAAGGGCTTGGTGGCGGGCGGGCCCAGAAACTGCTGGAGGCCTTCCAGCACGGTCGCTGGCGAACGAAACTCAGTGACGTGGCCGGACCCGCCCTGCCGGCGGTTCCGCCGCCCGCCGATGGGCCGAACGCCGCCGCTCCGCAAACCGACGGTGCACCGGCCGTGTTTTCATGCGCCGCATGGTACTCCTTCGCCTTTCAACCCATCGTGGATGTGACCGCCGGGAAAATCTTCTCCTATGAGGCGCTGCTGCGCGGCGTGCATAACGAACCGGTGGATCAGGTCCTGCGGCAGGCCGGCCCGGCGGAAAGGCAAGAGCTCAACCAGAAGAGCCCGGGGGCGGCCATCGAACTGGCGGCACGCCTGGGACTCACCACCCGCCTGAATCTCAACCTGCTACCCCGGACGATGGAACATTTCCCGTCCGTTATCGCCGCCCTGCTGGCGGCGGCGAATCACTGCCACATCCATCCGGAACAGATCGTGCTGGAAATCCTCGAACGGGAGATGATCGACGATTTCGACCGCTTCAATGCCATCGTCAATGAATATCGCGGCTCGGGTCTCGTCTTCGCCATCGATGATTTCGGGGCCGGGTATGCCGGCCTGAACCTGTTGGCGGAGTTCCAGCCCCATCTCATCAAAATCGATATGCACCTGGTGCGGGGCGTGGGACACAAAGGGCCGCGCCAGGCCATCATCCGCGGCATCGTGCGCACCTGTTTCGACCTGGGTATCGGCATCATCGCCGAGGGCGTAGAGACCGGGGATGAATACAGCTGGCTGCGCCAGGAGGGAATCGAACTGTTCCAGGGCTATCTTTTCGCCCGTCCGGCCTTCGAAGAGCTGCCCCGGGAGTGCTGCCTGCCGGAATGACCCGCCGGCACTCTGCGCCGCTGGTTTGGGATCCGGCTCCTGATAGCCCCCGACCTTTCCATCCGGTTATTTTTCTCTTTCCCAAAGGGGCTTGCACGCGTAAAACCGCTTACATCTTGTGTCTATCTGATTTGGAAACACCAGTTGTCTTGGCCCGACCCCAAAGGGTAACCTGCTGCGCTGGATCTCGGTGCTGACCTCAAGGAGTGCTTCAACACACCCCGCGACCTCACTATCCCCTCATGGCCGCTGAATAAACGCCAGCCCACAGGAGGGAGCGCGGCCCGCTCCCCCGGGACAATGGGCACACATTTCGTCCGGATGGTACAATAAGAACGAAACTTTTGGTCGCTGCGGCCGAAAATTCACCCAATGGGCCCTGTGGCGGCCCTTTGACGAACAACATGGATCATGGCACCGGCTGATCCGGCGGGAGCGGCGACCGATGAGGGATGACCTCCTGCGGCCGGCCCTGTTCGCGGGCCATACGTTCGATCCTGGAGGAATCAGGCAGATGACCAAAATCAATCCGTTCAAGAATTTTTCCCTGGAACACCTGCGCCAGCTGCGGGGTGGCGCCCAGGAGGCGGGCAAGGAGCAGGCCCCGCCGGCCCAGGAAATGAAGAAGGCGAGCGTGGCCGATCCTGCCCGGGTGGCCGACGCCAAACTGGACGGCAAGGGCGGCGACGGCCTGGCCCTGAAGGATCATGAACCCTTCGCCAAGGACAGCATCACGGAATACAAGACCCGGCCGGATCCCCTGGGTCGCCAGGAGGACTACAGTTCCCTCAAGCACCTTGAACCCCGTACCGCCGGTCCCACCGGCCTCACCATCTCCCCGACCCTGCGCGACAGCCTGAAATCCGGCGGCGTCACCATCCAGCCACCCCTCAAGGAGGAGGTCTCTCAGGCCGGCCTGACCATCAAGCCCGGGCTGCGGGAGGGCCTTCACCACAGCCCCCTGACAGTGACCCACACGGTTCTGGACGACCCGGGCTCGTCCGGCGTCACCATCCAGCCGGGCGTGCAAGAAGATCTCCGGCAAGGTGGCGTAACCATCAAGCCGGGGCTTCAGGAAAGCCTCGGCCCGCGGGGTGCGACGGTCACTGTCCAACCCAAGGAAGACCTGGGGGCGGCCGGCGTCACCATCACGCCGGGCCTGCAGGAAGGCCTCGGGCCGCGGGGCGCGACGGTCACCGTCCAACCCAAGGAAGACCCGGGCGCGGGCGGTGTCACCATCACGCCGGGCCTGCGGGAGAGTGTCCACCAGGAAGCCAACCCTCTGACATACAAAGTCATGGACGATCCAGGCCGGGGCGGCGTCACCATCGCGCCGGGCGTGCAGGGACAGTACATGGCTCCCGCCCTCGGCGACGACGTGGAATCCGCCGGCGTGACCATCAAACCCGAGATCAAGGACGACTACAAGCGATAGACCGATGACCACTGTACCTGGGTCCCTGCCCGTCAGGCGGCGTTCACGACGGGCAGATCCCACGTCCCGGTGACCATTCATGACGGAATTCCCTCCTGCCCCCCATACGGATCACTCTCCCCGCCATGTGGACCCTCGCCACCCGCCGGACGACCTTGCACCCGCCATCACCTGGTATGAACAGGGCCGCCCTGAGCAGGCCGAGGAGCACTGCCGGCGCATTCTGGACGCCGCCCCGGACCGGGCCGACGCCTGGTGCCTCCTGGGTGTAGCCCGCCGGGCGCAGGGGCGTCCCGCCGGGGCGGTGAAAGCCTTGCAGAGGACCCTGGCGTTGCGGCCCCTTTATCCCGAGGCGTACAACAACCTGGGCATCGCCCTCTTCCAGCTGGACCACCTGGCGTCGGCCGAGGACGCCCTGTTGTCGGCCCTGCAGCTGCGTCCCGGCTATACCCTGGCTCTACAGAACCTGGCCATCCTGCGCCAGGCCCGGGGACGTTTTGCCGACGCACTGGAATGCGCCCGCCAGGCAGCCGCCGCCGCACCGGACGAGATCCAGCCCCGCCTGGACCTGGCCACCTTCCTCCTGGCCGCCGGGCACTGGGCCGAGGGCTGGTCCGCTTACGAAA
>JAFGRT010000056.1 GCA_016935015.1 Acidobacteriota bacterium
CCCGTTTCGCCCAGGATCAGGACGGTACTCACGCTGGCTGCCACGGCCGGCAGCACCTCGAAGATCCGGCGCATGGACAGGCTGCGACTCACCAGGTCGCCGATCTGGCAACGTCCGGCCAGTTCCTTGCGCAGTTCCTCCACTTCGCTGAGGTCGCGAAAGGTCTCCGCGCCACCCACCACGTTTCCGTTTTCATCCCGCAATACGGCCGTGGATACACTGATGGGGATGCGCTGTCCCTCCGCGTCGATGATGAAACAGGGCTTGTTGATCAACGGTTTGCCCGAGGCCAGCGTCGCCCGCAAGGCACAGTCCGCTTCGCACATGCTGGAGCGGAATACCTCCGAACAGCGGCGGCCGATGGCTTCCTGGCGGGGGATTCCGGTGATCTCCTCGGCGGCGCGGTTGAAGGAGGTAATCCGCCACTCACCGTCGACGGTAAATACACCGTCGGAAATGCTTTCCAGAATGGCGGCGGTGAGGGCCGCCCGTTCCGGCTGGATGGACTGCCTGTTGGGTGCTTTTTTCCCCACGACTTCATTCCTTCGACGGCCGTGGCCGAGAACCTGGCGTGGCACGACCCGACATAATGGGCCGACAAGCCAGCATACGGCAGACCGGCCGCTCCTGTCAAGCATGACGCATTTCTTCGGTGACAATAAACTGCATCTTTTCAGAGTGATTCAGGGCTTCGGATCTTGCCGGCGGGACACTTCAGGGGGATTCGGGGTGGTGGAGGTTTCTGCCGGTGGTCGTGTTGTCAGCGGTGCTCTGCGATACCTTCAACGATTCGATCCGGCAGTAAAACCGCTGGTGCTGCTCCTGGGCCGCCAGAGACCAGGCTCTGAGCAGGTTCCGGTGATCCGCTGGTTTGGCCGCTGATGGACTGCGACAGGCGCTGTGAACCTTCCTGAAACATTCGGCTGCATTAGTCGTAAGGATACAGTTCGAACCGCCCGGCTGACTTCGCCGGTGCCGGGTCGGGCAATCTGCCGCAGGATGGTGTATTTGAGCAGCCGGAGTCATGGGGATCCCTTTCACAGGAGCCATCGTGCCCTTAGGCAACAGATTACGGATCCTATCTTACTTCACCAGGCCAGATCGTCACGGAACAAGTTCCGGCGCAGGCTGGCCATGGTGTTGCTGGGGCTGATCAGCCTGCTGGCCGTCTGGTGCGGTCCGGATGGCTGGCGCTGGTTGCGGCAGCAGCGGTTGCGGGTGCTGTACAATCGGCTGTATGCACAGGATGTCGGCCATTATCCCACCGCGCCCAATGCCTTTTTGATGGAGACGGCGTCTTCGCTGGCGCCGGGAACGGCGCTGGACGTGGCCATGGGGCAGGGACGCAACGCTGTCTATCTGGCCCGCCGGGGCTGGGAGGTGACCGGTTTCGATATTTCCGAGGAGGCTGTCCATCAGACGCGGATCAATGCCCGCAAGGCGGGTGTGAAAATTCGCGTGGTGCGGCAGTGCGCTTCGGAATTCGACTACGGGCACAAACGGTGGGACCTGATCCTGCTGATCTATGCACCGGTACCCCTCGCTGACGCCGGCTATGTTTCTCGCCTGCAAGATTCCCTGCGGCCCGGCGGCTGGCTGCTCTACAGCTCCTGCGTCCGCCGCGAAGACGAAGATGACCTGCTGCCATGTATCGGCCACCATACCCCTGATGAATTGCGCGCGGCACTGGTCGATTTCGAAATCATTCGCCTGGAAGAGGAGCCGACCCTCAACGAATGGTCCGCCTCCCGGGAGCGGATCGTCCGCCTGCTGGCCCGCAAGAAGTGAGCTGAGCGGGGGCCTCCGTTCACCGCATGCGGGCGGTCGCCCCCAGCAACGGTGTCATTGGTCTGGAAATGAAATTACATGACAATACAAGGTTTAGGCTTGACATAACCTGGACTGAACCGTACGATGTTTCTGAGTCAGCGCCGGAAAGTGAACATGTTCGGCGATGATCCGTATACGCAAAAGACACTCGCGGCTGCCGGAAGGGATGCGAAGGATTGGATAGCCGCCAGAACGTCCTTAGCACATGAAAGCCAGATTGAAGCACGGCCGGCCACCATGAAAACAGGTCCTGTGAAATCCGCCGCAACTACCGGAATCCTCCTGGGTGGCACCATCCTGGTGCTGCTTTTCATCAGTATGGCCGCCATTATGGATTCCCATGAAGACGGTCGCTATCACCCCGACTGTCTTCTCTGCCTGTTTCTGGCCAACGGTCAGGCGCCCGATGTACAGGTCGTCTGCGTCGATATCGTTCCGGAAATGCGGGTCGAAACCCGGCTGCCCGAATACGCCCCCATGGAGATCTTCTCCCAATCCGTGGATCTGACCTGCATTCTGCCCCACGCTCCGCCATTGGGATAATCGGTCCATCGTCCCGATTCCATTATCAATTCCATTTGATTTTCTTCGCGGCATATTCCGTCATGTCACCATGCGAAAAGTCATGTGACACTGAGCGGCAACACTCAATGCGGAGGTACTATGAAGACGATTTCCTGGGGCGCACTTTTGCTCAGCCTGACCCTGATGACGGCGCCGGCGACGGCCCAAGGGTCGACGAAGGGCTCGGGCAATCCGTTTGAGCAATCGAAATTCGTGCCCGATATTTCCCTGATCGTGGATGTTTCGGCGGCGTACCGGAATTTTCTGGACAGCCGCTACGAACAGTTTGCCATTCCCGGCTTTTCCTCCCCTTATGCCGACAATCCGGCGGAGGAACTGGAAGGGATGAACGGTCGCCGGGGCTTTAATTTCAACTATGGCGAGCTGGTCTTGTATTCGGTGGTGGACCCGTATTTCGACCTTTTTGGCGTTTTTACCCTCAATGAGGACGAATTCGGCGTCGAGGAAGCGTATTTCACCACCCGGTTTTTGCCGTATGGCTTGAAAGTCAAGGGCGGCAAGTTTCTCAGTCATTTCGGGCGGATCAACGAACAGCATACCCACTACTGGGATTTCGCCAACGCACCACTGGTCCATAACGTGTTTTTCGGTGAATCCATGCTTAACGACAAGGGCTTCCGGCTGACCTGGGTTCCGCCCACCGACTTCTATCTTCTCTTCGGCGGCGAGATCATGCAGGGCGAGAACGCCATGAGTTACGGTCATGACGGCATCGCCAATCCCGCCGGCGACACGGTGATCGAGGAGGCCGGCGGGCCCAACATGTTCGTGGCCTACGTGAAGACCTCTCTCGACGTGGGCAACCTGACCATCCTGGGCGGCGTCTCCAATGCCTACGGCTCCACCCGGAGCAACCACGGCCTGGACGTCGCCGGCGAACCGGGCGAGGCTGTCAGCGGGGACACCAACGTGCTCGGTGGCGATCTGACCTTCAAGTACATGTTCGATTCCATCCGCTATGTCTCCATCCAGGGCGAATACGTTTACCGCCATTTCAACGGCCGGCAATATACCAAGGATGAGACCGATACGGTTTCCGATCAGGCTCTGAAAAGGCGTCAAGGCGGTTTGTATGCCCAGGTGGTGGGTCGGCTGACCAAACGCTGGCGAATGGGCGGCCGGCTGGACCTGCTGCATCTCAACAACATCTATCTGGAACACATCAAGCAGGACCATCCGTCCAATCTGCCCCGCTTCACGACCATGCTGGAATACAATCCCACCGAGTTCTCCCGCCTGCGGTTGCAATACAGCTACGACCGGAGCCGTTTCGAACTTCTGTCCGCCGGTGATTTGCGCCGGCCGACCCACGAATTGGTCTTTCAGATCAACCTGGCCATCGGCGCCCATGGTGCCCATGCCTTCTAAGTTCAATGACGGGAAGTGAAATCATGAAAAACATCTGTATCCTTTTTGTGTTGTTTGCCTTACTGGCAGTGCCGGCCCTGGCCGTGCGCCTGCAGGTCGTGACGACATATCCCTATATCGCCGATCTGGTAGAGCAGGTCGGCCAGGACCGGGTCCGGGTGCATGCCATGGCCGGGGGGCAATGGGATCCCCATACCATTGTGCCCAAACCGTCCTTCATCGCCAAGTTGCGCCGGGCGGATCTGCTGGTGATCAACGGGGCGCAGCTGGAAATCGGCTGGCTGCCGCCGCTGATGAACCAGGCCAATAATCCGCGAACCAATGTGGGCTCCAGCGGACTGCTCGACCTGTCCCGCTATGTAGAGCTCATCGACGTGCCCACCAGCGTCTCGCGGGCCCATGGCGATATCCATCCCGACGGGAATCCCCATTTTCACCTGAATCCCGACAACATCCCCCCGCTGGCCCAGGCGATCGCCGACCGGCTGGCCGAAATCGACATGGAGAATGCCAGTTTCTATCTTAATAATTGTGAAGCGTTTACGAAAAAATGGGAAGAACGGTTGCCCATCTGGGCTGAGAAAATGAGCGCGTTGCGGGGCCAGTGGGTGATCGAATACCACAAGAACTACGATTACCTGCTGCATCACTACGGCATTCAGTTGCTGGGCACGGTGGAATCCCTGCCCGGCATCCCGCCCACTTCCCGTCATATTGTCGCGCTGGAACAAAAGATTCAGAACAACGCTCCGCGCTGCATTCTGCAGGATGTCTACAATCCGGCGGAAGCTTCGGAGCATCTGGCGCGCAAGTTCGATATCCCCATGATCGTCTTGCCGCATGATATCGGTGCCGTGCGGGAGGCCGAGGGCATCTTTTCCCTGTTCGATGAAATCATCAGGAGATTGACCCATGAGTGATATCCTGCTGTCGGCCTTTTTCCTGTCTTTGGTGCTGCTGGGGATAAATTCCTATTTCGGTCTGGAGATCATCCGACGCGGAATCATCTTCACCGATTTGGCCATTGGGCAGATGGCGGCGCTGGGCGCGGCCATGTCCCTTTTCTTCTGGGAAGGGGCCTATCTCTACCCCGTCTCGCTGGCCTTTGCCCTGCTGGGCGGACTGATCATCGCCCTCGCCTCGCGTCGTTCCGCTAACCTGGAGGCTTTCATCGGCCTGATGTACGCCTTCAGTTTCGCCGGTGTCTACATCCTGCTATCCAAGTCGTACCATGGGATGGAGGAATTTCAGAAACTGATGGCGGCCGACATCCTCTTCACGCCCATCGAGGCGATCATCCAGACAGCTATCCTGTACGCGGTGTTGGGGGTGTTGATCGCCCTCATTCACTACCGGGCGAAAAACGGGTTTCTGCGGGACATCCTCTTTTTCGTGACGTTTGCCATCACGGTCACCAGCGCGGTGCGTCTGGCCGGGGTGCTGGTGCTGTTCGCCCTGCTGGTGGCCCCGGCCCTGATCGCCACGCTGATCGGGCGGGGCATCCCCCTCATCAACGCCTGGATCATCGGCATCGGGCTCAATATTCTGGCCATTGTGGTGTCATATCATTTTGATTTCCCCACCGGCTACACCGTCGTGTTCATCAACGCCCTGGCTGCGCTGCTGGTTTCCTTGGGGTGTTGTCTCCGAAAACGTTCGACACCCTTGCCGGAGGAACCAACCGCCTGATGGCTGCTTTTTTCGGTGAACCGGCCGGGACTGACCATGGTCCCGGCCTTTTTATACGGGTGGCAGAAATGCGGGCCATTCCTCATGGGCAAGAGTCAAAAAAGCCGCCGCACCGGTGTCCGGCACGGCGGCATTCATGATGGATCACTTCAATCAATCTTACTGGCTATACAGCTGGTTGAGCAGGATTTCCACCGCCTTCTCCAGCTGCTGATCCCGTCCCCGGGCCAGCATGGCATAGTCGTTGGGGACACGATAATCCGGTTCCAGTTGCTGGTTTTCCAGGTAGTTGCCATTCAGGTCGTACTTGCCCACCTGGGGGATGCCGAAATAGACGGTGTCATCCTGCAGGGTTTCCCACCAGACGGAGGTCATGGTGCCCGGCACCGGCATGCCCACCAGCTCGCCGATGCCCAGGGTTTTGTAGCCGTAAGGGAAGCCGTGGGCGTCGGAGTAGTTGCTTTCGCTGATGATGACGATGGATGGCTTGGTCCAGCGGTCCTCGGGTTTGATGCCCACGAACTGGCCGCGGGGAATGTTGGTCAGGTACTGCTTGCCGCTCAGCAGGGTGGTCAGTTCCTCCACGAGATTGCCGCCGCCGTTGAAACGGGTGTCCACCACGATGGCTTCCTTGGTGGTGTAGCGGCCGAAAAGCTCCTCGAAGGTGGAGCGGAAGCTGGAACCGCTCATGCTGCGGACATGGATGTAACCGAGCCGTCCCTGGGACAGGCGCTCCGTCTCCTCGCGCCGGGACTCCACCCAGCGCTCATACAGCAGCTGGTTTTCCTGGCCCTGGCTGATGGGCTTGACCACCTCTTCCCAGCGCTCATCCTTCTCCGGATCAAGAAGTGACAGCCGCACGTGCTTGCCGGCCTTGCGGTTGAGTAGCGGGTAGTGGTTCATGCCGGCGGCGATGGCTTCACCGTCGACCTTTTCGATGATGACGCCGGGAGCGATTCGACTGTCGGCGGACACCACCGGGCTTTTGTCCATGATCTCGGCGATCTTCAGCCCATCGCCCTCGTATTCACCGTCGAAAAAGACACCCAGGCCGGCCGTCTGGTCCCCGCCGGGGAAGGAGGGGCGATGGCCCGAGCCGGTGTGGGAGCCGTTCAGCTCGCCCAGCAGCTCGCTGAGCATCTCGGCGAAATCGTAGTTATGGGTGATGAACGGCAGAAATTTGACGTATTCCTGCTTGTAGAAATCCCAGTCCACGCCGTGCAGGTCGGGATCATAAAATTTCTTTTTAACCTGCCGCCAGACATGTTCGAACATGTAGGCGCGTTCCACCGCCCGGTTCAGTTCGAACTCGGCACTGTAGGACACACCCTTGCGCTTGCCGTCGGCCACGGTAATCTTGGCGATCTGGCCGCCGGATAATACGAAAAGAGTTTTGCCGTCCCCGGCCATTTCCAGGCTACCGCCGCGTCCGTTCAGCTTGACCAGCAGCTTGGTCTCGTTCTTGCGCAGGTCGTGGACCCACAGATCGTGGCCCTTCTCGAAACGGCTCAGGTAGTAGAGTTTTTCACCATCCTTGTCCATGACGGCGTCGGCCAGGTCGGACGAGTGAATGGTCAGGCGCACTTTCCGGTCCTCGATGTTCTTCAGATCGATCTCCAGCGGTTTGATCTTTTCTTTTTCCTCGTCCTCCTTTTTGTCACCGTTTTTCTTTTTTTCGCCGGCTTCGGCCTTCTCGTCCTTCTCCTTCTTCTTTTTTTCCTTTTCTTTGAGCAGATTGTATTCCTCTTCACTCAACCGGAACCGGTCGAAGGCATTCCGCGTGAAGAACATGCCGAACACGTCTATTTCCCGGCCGGAACCGCCGTGATTGCGGAGGCCGTAGCGGTCCGTGGCCCACAGCATCATCTGGCCGTTCATCATCCAGCGGGGCTGGTAATCTTCGTAACCGCTCCGGGTCAAGTTGATAAGCTTTTGGTCGCCGTCGGCCGACACCAGGCCGGCTTCGTAGGACCAGCGTCCCTCGCTCATGAAATGGACCAGGAACCACTTGCCGTCGGGCGACCAGTCGTACCACTGGTCCCCGTCCCGGTAGGAGTAGTTGTATTTGGCCGGCAGGATGGTCCGGATTTCCTTCGTCTTCAGGTTGATCACCTGCAGGGTGGTCCGTTCGTACAGGAACGCCACTTCCTTGCCGTCGGGCGACCAGGCGGGCTGGAACGTCTCCTCGGGGATCGCCAGGATGGGTTCCTCCTGCAGCAAGGTGGAATGGGTGAAGGTCGGCTCGTCTTCATTCACCCGTTTGGTCTGGTACAGATTCCAGCTGCCGTTTCGTTCCGAGGCGTAGAGCAGGGCCTTGCCGTCGGGACTGAAGCTGACGGACCGTTCCTGCTGGGGTGTGGAGGTGATCCGCTTGGTGGTGGCGTAGTCCACGGCGGTGACGAACACCTCGCCGCGCACGATGAAGGCCACCTCCTTGCCGTCGGGAGACACATCCATCTCCGTGGCATCCTTGGACAGGCGCATGAACTCCACAGGGTTCGCCTTCAGATCCGCACGGATGGCGATATCCACCTTGACGGGTTCGGCGCCGGGCTGCAGGGTGTAGATTTCGCCGTGAACACCGAAACAAAGGGTGCCGTCACCGGCCACCGTCAGAAAGCGGACCGGATGATGCTCGAAGGAAGTGAGTTGTCGGACGGTTTCGGGGGCAGCGAGGGGTGCCGTGAACACATTGAACGAGCCGGCCCGCTCACTGAGGTAATAAACCTGTTGGCCGTCGGGGCTGAAGGATGGGGACCGGTCTTCGCCCGCGAAGCGGGAGAACATGGCATGTTGGCCGGTGGTGCAGTCGTAGATCCAGATGTCGCGGGTGACGGAGGACGTGTGATGCTTGCGCCACACGTTTTCGTAGCCCTTGCGGTCCTGGTAGACGATGCGCGTGCCGGCGGGGTCGTACTTGGCCTCCTCGGCCGGCGTGGTGAGGATCTGTTCCACGCGGCCGCCGGTGACGGGCACCCGGTACAGCTCCGAGAGGATGCCCGAGGGAAACTGAACGTTTTTGTAATCGTCGAGCATGGCGGCGCTGAACGCGACGTACCGGCCGTCCGGGCTGAAACTGTTGGGGACCTGTGCCGCCGAGTGGAAGGTGAGGCGGGTGGGGGCGCCCCCCTCGGCCGGCATGATGAAAATGTCGAAATTTCCGTAGCGGTCCGAGGCGAAGGCGATGGATTTGCCGTCGGGCGACCAGACGGGGTTGAAATCATAGGCCGGACTCATGGTCAGCGGGACGGCCGGGCCACCCGTCGCCGGCACCGTGTAGATGTCGTCCTGGTAGGAAAAGACGATGGTTTGCCCGTCGGGCGAAATGGCCGGATAGCGCAGCCACAGGGGCGCGTCGGCCGCGGCGCACAACGTGCCCAGTGCCGACAACAGAATCAAAAGACACAGGATCTGTTTCACGGGAACCTCCGAAGTTCATTGAGATGGAGAGCATGGCGGAATGTTTTACCTGAAATCTGATATACGATCGGCATGTGTTGAAGGTTGCAATAAGGTGGCGGCTTCGGGGCGTTGGTCAGTGTTCAGTCGACGTCAGGGGGATCATCTGCCTGTTTAGTGCAATCCTGCTGTCCGGAGGTACATTTTTCCGTCCACCGGCATCTCTGGCTGTTCCGTACCCTCCGGTTTCATGTCGCGGAACGTTTCCCAAACAGCACCGGGTCCAGGACACATCGCGGGATACGGTTGCGCAAGGGATCGCCGAATGATCCGGATTGCGCCAGCGGCACATCCGGTTGCAAAGTGGATGCAAGGATTGGCCGGTTCGTTTCTGCTTTCCTTTCCGATGTTGAGACTCTTGGATTTTCGACAGCCTTATCCGGGTGGCCAGAATTCGGGCGCCCTGCCCGGCGGCGGATAGAGAGAATAGACCGGGTTGCCCCACGGATCGGTGGCCGGGTACGATTCTTCCCCGGCCATGTGTACCTGGGTGCCGGGCGGCGTGGGCACCGGATTCCCATCCCGGTCCACAAACTCGAAACCTCCCCCCGGCTTGGGTTGGGCGAACATCTCGGGCGGCTGAAAGGTCTTGCCCGAACCGGGCGGCCACTCGGCCGGCGCCTTGCCCGGTGGCGGAAAGAGGGAATAGACCGGCTTGCCCCACGGATCAGTGGCCGGGTAAGACTCCTCCCCGGCCACATGGATTTTAGTGCCAGGTGGGGTGGGCACCAGATTCCCGTCCCCGTCCATAAACTCGAAGCCTCCCCCCGGCTTGGGCTGGGCGAATATTTCGGGCCTTTGATACCGCACACCCGAACCGGGCGGCCACTCGGCCGGCGTCTCGCCCGGCGGCGGATAGAGGGAATAGACCGGGTTGCCCCAGGGATCAGTGGCCGGATACGATTCTTCCCCGGCTCCATGGCTTTTGGTGCCGGGCGGAGGGGACATAGGCTGTCCATCCGCATCAAAAAACTCAATCCCTCCCCCTGGCTTGGGCTGGGCGAACATCTGGGGTGGCTGGAAGGTCTTGCCCGAACCGGGCGGCCAGTCGGCCGGGGCCTCGCCCGGCGGCGGAAAGAGAGAATAGACCGGGTTGCCCCACGGATCCGTGGCCGGGTACGATTCTTCCCCGGCCACATGGGTTTTGGTGCCGGGTGGGGTGGGCACCGGATTCCCATCCTTGTCCACAAACTCGAACCCTCCCCCCGACTTGGGTTGGGCAAATATCTCGGGCGGCTGAAAGGCCTTGCCCGAACCGGGCGGCCACTCGGAAGGAGCCCGGCCCGGCGGCGGATAGAGGGAATAGACCGGGTTGCCCCACGGATCCGTGGCCAGGTAAGAGTGCTCCCCAGCCATATGAGTTTGGGTGCCGGGCGGGGTGGGCATTGGATTCCCATCCGCATCCACAAAGTCGCAACCGCCCCCCGGCTTGAGCTGGGCGAACATCTCGGGCGGCTCAAACCGCTTGCCCGAGTCGGGGGGCCACTCGGCCGGCGCCTCGCCCGGCGGTGGATAGGGGGAATAGATGGGGTTGCCCCACGGATCCGTGGCCAGGTAAGGCAATTCCCCGCCCGGGTATACTTTGGTGCCGGGTGGGGCGGACACCGGGTTGCCGTCCGCGTCCACGAAGCGGACGCCAGTCGTGGAATCGGGCAGGGCGTAGATTTCCGGAGGCGACCACGGCTTTTTGGGGGGCGCCGACGTAACATTGCCCCCCTCAACCAGGGATCCCAGATGCAGTTTCATCATCTGCGTCGTGATCAGGGTATCACCGAGCTTCGCCTCGGATCCGGCCGGCGCAGCCGATGTCTGTTGGCTGTCGAGTTTCAGCTCGCCACGCGCAGGTTGCTGCTGCGCCGATGCCTCTGTGGAAAGCCGCTCCACTTTTGATTCGGGATCGGGGGGGCTGGGAAGCCTGCCACCGAGTCGACCGATTTCCATGCGCCACCTCCGTGCCATAATTGTTTTTCGTCTTGTCGGCATATTTTTCCAGATGTTTCCAGATAATCTACGAGAATGGTATGGTGGCGGACTAGTTTTGCGTATTGGCCGCCCTCGACACCGGGTACGGCCGATGGGGTCCGGGGAGAGAAATGCCGGGTCAGTCCATCATACCTCGGCACAATCCATAGGTTTATCAGTGGAATGGACGTGACAAAAGAGCCTGTGAATGAAGGAATACATTCACAACATGGGCCGACTTGGCCGCGTTCTCTGCCCAACCTCATGGCGTGGCGGGCGACGCCCCCTCACGCCGGGTTTGGCGGACATTCCTTGTGGCAACCCTGAACAGAAACAGAGAAATAATCAGGAAGTGCGTTACAAGGGTATCAACGGTGATGCGGCGGTGCTCTTCTATCGGTTCTTCTCCACCGACCTGAATCCCCCGCGCCGAAGACACCTCTGGAACTGCACCGAGGTCTGCGACAAAAAGGACGGCTGATGGATGATTGTCCACACCCACTGGGCCTACATCCAGGGGAAACACAAGTAAATGTTTTTCTGTTTTGAAAGCATCGATGACAGGGGGGGATGGGCGAATCGGTGGCGGATCACAAACACCGCCGGCCCGGCGTGTGAACGGCAGAGATACACTCCCTTCCAGCGTATGGGTATGCCTGAAAAAACCCATCCCTGTGACCGTCTGAAAATGCACCTGATGGAACTCCCAGTGAAAAAACAAAAGTTGTTCGAACATTTCGAACTGGTTTTTCGTATGATTGTTATGAAATTCGAAATCTTCGAATAACTCCGGTGCGAAAATCATGTGACAACCAGCAGCCGAAGGGAATAACAGGAGAATGACATGACGGAACTGACGCGCAAGGAAGAGCAGATCCTGCTGGCCGTCCACGCCCTGAAGGATGAGGCCAGCCTCATGACCGTGCGGGACTGGATCCACGAATATACCGGCACGGACTACGCGGCGGGAACCGTGTACGCGCCGCTGAACCGCCTGTTTTTGCGAGGGTACCTTGAATCGGACCTGGCGCGGGATCCGGCCGGCGGCAAGGCGGTGCGCTATTACCGGGTCAGCCGGCGGGGCTATGAAGCCCTGGCCGAGCTGGAGCGCCAGCGGTCGGCCATGTGGGCGGATTTCGTCAATCCCGTGCTCGGGGAAGAGGAGATTTGACATGCCGGACGTTCAACACGAACCACGCCTGCCGCGTCTGGCCCGCCGCATCTTGCGCCTGACTGTTCCAGAGTATGACCGGGAGGCCGTATGTCATGAGTTCGAGACGAGGTATCGCCGTCGCCGGAACGAGGACGGTCCGACGGCCGCCCGGCGCTGGTTGTGGGCCCAGGTGCTGTGCTCCATCCCCGGCCTGTTCCGGGCGGGCCTGGGCTGGAGCTTGGCCTTGCTGCGCAGTAACGCCCGTATCGCTTTCCGGCATATTGTTCGTCAGAAGGTGTTTTCCATCATCAACATCGCCGGCCTGACGGCCGGGATGACCGGTTTCCTGCTGCTGGCCGTCAACGCGGGCACCAAGTTGCACGCCGACGGGTTTCACCGGGATATCGATCGAATGTACAGCGTGGTCCAGGTCGTGGCCGATGGTGACAAGGGTTTGCGCCACACCGCCCTGGTGCCGCCGGCCATGGGCCCGGCCCTGCGGGAGGAATTTCCCGATCTGGAGGCGGTGGTGCGGGTGATCCCCAACGAGCAGTGCGTCCTGCGGCGCGATGACGGTATGAACTTTTTCCAGCGGGGATTGCTGTTTGTGGATCCGGAATTTTTCGATCTCTTCAGCTTCCGGCTGGCGGCGGGCAATCCCGCCACCGCCCTGACCGAACCGAACCGCCTGCTGCTGACGGAAGCCATGGCCCGCAAGTATTTCGGCGACGAGGATCCCCTCGGCCGCGTGTTGCGGATGGATGACCGCATATCCTTGACCGTGGCGGGTGTCGTCAAGGATCTGCCACGGACATCCAGTCTGAATTTCCTGGGGCTGATCTCACTCCGCACCCTGCGCGCCCTCGACAAGGCACCGGATACCGACTGGCGCGGCGCCGGTGCGGGAGTCTTCGTGCGGTTGTCCGAGAGCGGAGATCCGTCCCTCATGAAGGAGCGATTGACCGGCCTCTTGCAGCGACATCTGGGCCAGGATGCGCCCCGTGAGGCCTACTTGTTGCCGTTCGCCGACTTCCGGCTGGACGCGCGGCACGTGGAGTCCTTCCTGCACCAGGGCAACCGGTTGATTACCGTGATCCTCCTCGTGGTCAGTTGCCTGCTGCTGCTGGTGGTGTGCGTCAATTTCGTCAACCTGTCCGTGGCGCGATACATGGGGCGGATCCAGGAGATCGGATTGCGCAAGGTTCTGGGCGCCCGCCGCGGCCAGGTGGTGCGGCAGTTCCTGGTGGAATCCGTTCTGCTGGCGCTGCTGGCGGTGCCGCTGACCATTATCACCTATGAAATCGTGGAACCGTGGTTCGCCTTCGGTCAGTCTATCCCTACGACCGTATCGAATTCCCTGGGCAATTACCCGTTCATGCTGGGCTACCTGGTGGTGGTTGCCTTACTCACGGGTCTGGCGGCCGGTCTGTATCCGGCCCTGGTGGCGACGCGCGCCCGGCCCGTCGATATCCTGCGGGGCAGCAACGGCTTGTCCCATCGGAACCGTCTCGCCCGGACCCTCATCGTGGCCCAGTTCAGCCTGTCCATCCTGTTCATCCTCACGGCGCTGGTGGTGGATCGACAGATGGAGATCTTCCTGAAATCGGATTTTGGCTTCGACCGGGCGGGCGTCCTGGTGGTGGAGACCGATGGTGTGCCGCCGGAGCGGACGGAGATCCTGCAGCGGGAGCTCGGCCAGCTCCCTGAAGTCGCCGCCATCAGCGCCTCCGCGGAAAGCCCCGTGATCTGGGATGCCTACGGGCCCATCCGTCCCGAAGGGGTCGCCGCCGACCAGACGCAACGGGCCGAAATCTATCCGGTGGATTACGGTTTTCCCGAGGTCATGGGCATCGCCCTGGAGGATGGACGTTCCTTTGAACGGGACCGAGCGGATGGGGACGCCGTCATCATCAACCGTGCCCTGGCCGAGCGGCTGGGTCTGTCGAATCTGCTGGGACGAACGCTGATGCTGGGCGAGCGGACCGTGCGTGTCATCGGGGTCAGCCGCAATTTCGTGCTGGGCGACGTGGGCTTCGAGATGCCGCCGGCGGTGCTGGTGCTGGATGGATCACGCAAGGGCTGTCTGCTGCTGCGCCCGGCGCCGGGGATCACGCCGGCCGACCTGAAGGCCCGGCTGACGGCCGACTGGAACCGCCTCCTGCCCGATCATCCGCTGTCCGCCTACACAGTAGTGGAACGCTTTCAGGACCTGATGTGGCCGGTGGTCTACGCTGTGGATCTGCTTCGATTCCTGGGTCTGGTGGCTGTCTTCTTTTCGCTTCTGGGCCTGTTCGGGCTGGCGGCCTACATGGTGGAACGCCGGACCAAGGAGATCGGCATCCGCAAGGTCCTGGGCGCCTCGGTGGCCCAGGTCACGTGGCGCCTGGTGCGGCAGTATCTCATCATGGTGGGCATCGCCTGCGGCCTGACCATGAGCCTGGTGGCCCTGGCCTGGGACCGTGTCATGGCCACGGGCCTGCTCTACTTCGAACCCATTGGCTGGGAGCTTTTCGTAGTGACGGGAATGTCCGTCATGCTCCTGGCCGTGATGGCCGCCGGCAGCCGCGCCTGGCGTGCCGCCCGGGCCAATCCGCTCGACTCACTCCGCTACGAGTGAACCGAAACAGGCCCTGGAGTATGCTCGCTGGCCCGGCCTCCGTAGCTCTACGCCCCGCTGAGCGAAGGAGGCAGCGCGCTGTGTATGGATGCACGGATGCACCAGGATCGGAACGCGGATACCCGCGGATAAGACATGAATGCTAAAGGATGAAGGCAGAAGGATGATCCGAATCATGCTGACAAATGGTTGAAGGGAAGACGTTTATGGAGTGCGGCACGGAGTGCCGCTTTGGCCGCGCGGCGGGCATGACCCAAGGCCGCTGCACATGCACGGCGGGTTGCCGTGCCACGGCGCCGGAGCGCAGCTACCCCAGCGCCACAGCAAAAGCGCAGCTCCGCTGCGCACTCCATAGGCGACATCCGTTTACCGGCAGTATTGGGGCAAGGGGCGACGTGTGTGGAGTGCGGCACGCAGTGCC
>JAFGRT010000005.1 GCA_016935015.1 Acidobacteriota bacterium
GCGGCGCTCCGCGCCGCACTCCACAGGCGCGCAACCATCAGCCGTTCGTTCGCCCGTTCGCCCCGCGCCCGGCCGGCGCGGGCGACGGTACGCCGCCTTCGCCGAAGGCGGCCGACGCACACTGGGAGACAGGCGAGCCGCCATCCATAAACCATCTGATCGTGCATGGCTGTTTCCCCGGGTTTGGCAAACCCGGAGTACTCCCCCGAGCGGGCGCACTCCACAGCCGCGGCTGGCGGGCGGGCGCACTCCGAAAATGGGAGGCGAGGGAGGTCAGTCGTCCAATTCGAAGAGCATGCGTTGACGGGATGATCCATCACCGGCGGGAACGCCGCCGTTCCCCTTGCCCGCTCCGTCCGCTATCGCCGCTCCCCTCTGCCCCGGGGTCGTCGACCCCGGGGTACTACGCCCCGTCCCACCGGCTGGGGCTTTCTTCTCCGCGTCGCCGGCCCCGTCATCGGCGGCCGCCGCCTCGATTGACGCCTCCGCCGCTGCCTCGTCGGGCGGCAGCAGGCGGACCTCCTCCACCCGCAGGTGCCATAACCGGTTGCCCAGGGCCTTCCAGCCCCGCACGTCCACCTGGTCGGCCAGAGGCAGCGTCTGCGTCAGCCGCTCCCGGGCGCGTCCCTTCAGGTAGACCACCTCGGCCACCGGATCGGGCCGGGTGGTGACCGCCACCAACCGGGAGCCGGCATCCTCGCCGATGAAACGGAAGGGTTTGTTGACGGACAGGGTCTCGATTTGAAAGCGTTTAACGAAGTAGTTTTCCTTCTCGGCGTCGTAGTGGACGGCCGTCACCACCGTCGCCGGATCATACTTTTCAATGACCAGCAACTTGTCCGGATCGTAATGATTGGTCAGTTCGTACGTAGTGAGCTCGTAATGGCCGTCCCGGTTCAGGGTCAGGATCAGGTCTTCCCCTTCGAACGTGCCCAGCAGCCTGCCGCGGCTGTCGGTGTTGAGGCGGCCGATGGCGTCGTCGTACCAGATCTCCCGCCCGCCCAGGGTGGACGTCCCCAGCGACTTCCGGTCGATGCGCTGCACCGGGTATTTGGTCAGGCGATTCCCCTTGGACGAGCGCCCCTTGATGGCCAGCTCAGCGAAGTCATAGTCGAAGACTTTGCAGTGGGCGCGGCATTTGGAGCTTAGGGTCACCGTCACCACTTCCGCTTCGCTGTTGGGATTGGCCGAAAAATAGAGCACCCGGCTCTTCTGGGTGCCCTGGGTCAGGTCGTAGTGGCGGTCGCGGGTGATGGACGTCACGGCGAAGCGCTTCACATAACTGGGTCCACTGCTCCCGTCCCGGTAAACGAGGTGGTAAATCATCCGCCGGTTGTTCTTGTTCCAGACATGAACATAAATGATATCCTTGCCCACGAAAGCTTTTTCCGATACACGGGTGACCATGAACCGGCCATCTTCTAGAAAAACGATGATATCGTCCAAGTCGGAGCAGTCGCAGACGTATTCGTCCTTCTTCAGGCCGTAGCCGACAAAACCGTCGGCCCGGTTGACGTAAAGTTTTTCGTTGGCCACGGCCACCTGGGTGACCTCGATATTTTCGAAAGAGCGGATTTCGGTGCGGCGCTCGCGTCCCTTGCCGTATTTTTCCCTCAGGGCCCGGAAGTAGTCCACGGCATACGGAACCAGGTGGGCCAGGTGATGTTCTACTTCAGCCATCTCCTGTTCCAACTCACGGATGGCCTCGTCGGCCTTGAAGGAGTCGTAGCGGGAGATGCGCTTGATCTTGATCTCGGTCAGCCGGATGATGTCTTCGCGGGTCACTTCGCGACGGAGTTTCGGTTTGTGGGGCGCCAGTCCCCGGTCGATGGCCGCCAGCACCGCCTCCCAGGTCTCGCACTCCTCGATGTCGCGGTAAATCCGCTCTTCGATGAAAAGCTTCTCCAGGGAGGAAAAATGCCATTTCTCCGCCAGCTCGTGCCGCCGGATCTCCAGCTCCCAGCGCAACAGGGCCAGCGTGTTGTGGGTGGAGTAACGCAGCTTGTCGCTGACGCTCATAAACACCGGCTGGTCGTTGTGAATGACGCAGCTGTTGGGCGAGATGGACACCTCGCAGTCGGTGAAGGCGTACAGGGCGTCCAGGGTTACCTCGGGCGAGACACCACCCGGCAGCTCGATGATGACCTCGATCTTTTGAGCCGTATTGTCAACGACCCGCTTGATCTTGATTTTACCGTTGTCATTGGCCTTGACTATGGATTCCATCAGGCTGGTGGTGGTGGTGCTGTAGGGGATTTCGCGGATCACCAGCGTGCGCTTGTCCTCAATATCGATACGGGCGCGCACCCGGAGACGCCCCCCCTTGAGGCCATCATTGTAATTGCCGGCATCCATCAGCCCGCCAGTGGGGAAATCGGGCACGATATGAACATTCTTTCCCTCCAGGATGGCGATGGAAGCATCGATGAGTTCGAGGAAGTTGTGGGGCATGATCTTGGTGGCCAGCCCCACGGCAATCCCCTCCACGCCCTGGGCCAGCACCAGCGGAAACTTCACCGGCAGGTGGACCGGCTCGTTCTTGCGGCCGTCGTAGGACCGCTGCCACGTGGTGGTCTGCGGATTGAAGACTACCTCCAGGGCGAACTTCGACAGCTTGGCCTCGATGTAGCGCGGAGCCGCCGCGCCGTCGCCGGTGCGGATATCGCCCCAGTTCCCCTGGGTATCCACGAGCAGCTCCTTCTGGCCGAGGTTGATGAGGGCCTCGCCGATGGCGGCATCGCCGTGGGGATGATACTGCATGGTCTGGCCGATGATGTTGGCCGCCTTGTGGAAGCGGCCGTCATCCATGGTCTTCATGGCGTGCAGCAAGCGGCGCTGCACCGGTTTCAGGCCGTCCAGCAGCGCCGGCACGGCCCGCTCCAGGATGACGTAGGAAGCGTAGTCCAGGAACCAGCCGCCGAACAGCTCCTCGATACGCTGGGTGGACTTGATCTCGCCGTTGCTTCCCTCGGATTCGAATCCATTTTCCGCGTCAAATTCCATCTTCAGCCACCATGTCCTTCTCCACGCGCAGATTCTCCACGATATACTGCTGCCGCTCGGCGGTGTTCTTGCCCATGTAGAAGGTCAGAATGTCGCGGATACCCTTCTTGTCCTTGAGAACCAACGGCTCGAGGCGCATGTTTTCACCGATGAACTGGCCGAACTCATCAGGCGAGATTTCACCCAGTCCCTTGAAACGGGTGATTTCTGCGTTGCGGCCCAGTTCCGCCAGGGCCGCCTCCTTTTCTTGCTCGCTGTAACAGTACAGGGTCTTCGCCTTGTTTCGCACCCGGAACAAGGGCGTTTCCAGGATGTAAACATGCCCGTTCTTGACCAGGTCGGGGAAAAACTGGAGGAAAAAAGTCATGAGCAGAAGGCGGATATGCATGCCGTCCACGTCGGCGTCGGTGGCGATGATGATGTTGTTGTAGCGCAGCTCGTCGTAATCCTCCTCGATGTTGAGGGCGTGCTGCAGCAGGTTGAACTCCTCGTTCTCATACACCACCTTCTTGGTAAGACCAAAGCTGTTCAGCGGCTTGCCGCGCAGGCTGAACACTGCCTGGGTTTCCACGTCGCGGGCCTTGGTCAGGCTACCGCTGGCCGAATCGCCTTCGGTGATGAAGATGGTGCTGGCGAAGCGCCGTTCGTCCTTGACGTCATTGTAATGGATGCGGCAATCGCGGAGTTTCTTGTTGTGCAGCTTGGCTTTGCGGGCCCGCTGATTGGCCAGTTTCTTGATGCCGGCCATGTCGCGCCGCTCCCGCTCCGACTGGAGAATTCGCTTGAGCAGGGCGTCGGCCGTGGCCGGGTGTTTGTGCAGGTAGTCGTCCAGTTCCTTCTTGACGAAGTCGTTGACGAAGCCCCGCACCGTGGGGCCCTCGGGACCGGTCTTCAGCGAGCCGAGCTTGGTCTTGGTCTGGGACTCGAAGACCGGCTCCTGGATGCGCACGCTGACGGCGCCCACGATGGAGGTGCGCACGTCGCTGGCGTCGAAATCCTTCTTGTAGAACTCGCGCAGCGTCTTGACCACCGCCTCGCGGAAGGCCGTTAGGTGGGTGCCGCCCTGGGTAGTGTGCTGGCCGTTGACGAAGGAGTAATATTCCTCGCCATAGTGGGTGCCGTGGCTGAAGGCCACCTCGATGTCCGGCCCCTTGAAATGGATGATGGGATAGCAGAGGGCCTCGGTGTCGGTGCGGTGGGCGAGGAGGTCCAGCAGGCCGTTCTTGGAGAAGAATTTTTGGCCGTTGAAGATGATGGTCAGCCCCGTGTTCAGGTAGACGTAGTTGAGGACCAGCTCCTCGAGGTAGTCACTGAGAAAGTGGAAATTTTTGAAAATGCCTTCATCCGGTTCGAAGGTCACCCGCGTACCGTTGCGGACAGTGGTGGCCTTGACGGGCGGATCATCCACCAGCTCGCCCTGATCGAATTCCAGAACCTTGGTCTGCCCCTCGCGCACGGACTGGACCCGGAACAGTCGCGACAGAGCGTTGACGGCCTTGGCGCCGACGCCGTTAAGGCCAACGGATTTCTGGAAGGCCTCCGTGTCGTATTTGCCGCCGGTGTTGATGCGGGCGACGCAGTCGAAGACCTTGCCCAGGGGGATGCCGCGGCCGTAATCCCGCACATCCACGCGATGCTCGGTGACCCGGACCTCGATGGTCTTGCCGAAGCCCATGATGTGCTCGTCGATGGCGTTGTCCATCACTTCCTTGAAAAGGAGGTAGATGCCGTCATCCTGGGAGGAGCCGTCGCCCAGTTTGCCGATATACATGCCGGGCCGGGTGCGGATGTGCTCCCGCCAATCCAGGGACTTGATATGTTCTTCGGTGTACATTGCCGTTCCCATAGGCGTTCTCTCAATCTGGTTTTTCATACAACAAACGGGCTCATTTAAATATAAATGATTTCTAATCAATACGTTATTATGAACCGCTCAACCCCTTCCCCGATCCCGGTCACAACGGCCGGTGCCGCTCCCCGGCGGGAATCAGCCGGCATCCAGTCGTCATTGTAGCATACGCTATCCATCTGTTCCAGCTATATAGTACACGATTCTTCCTCAACATACAAGATGTTGTGTATGTAGGCTGTTCAGAAATCTGAGGAATCGGTCAGCGGCCTGAAAGGTGCGCCAGACTCCGGGGAATCAGGAAAACACCCACCGCGACCCCCACATAACCGATGCCGGCGAGGACTCCGGAGACGATCCAGAAAATGGCCCAGGGCGTTCCATGAAAGGAGAAGCCGTCCATCAGGGTGCGGCTGAGGAGGCTGTGGGCGATCAACCGCACCGCCAGCAGGAGGAACGAACCGCCCAGGCACCAGCCGGCGGCAGTGACACGAAACCGGAAGAAGGACACGGCGGCCAGCCCCAGAAACACCAGAGGCCACACTACGGAAAGGACGAGGCTGAACCAGGCGGAGGGATTATCCATCATCAGGCACCTCCTTCAACCGACGCACGATCAGGTCGGAAGAGAAAAAGAATCACCCCGGCCAGGATAAAAAGGGCCAGCAAAATCGCCGTCAGGCCGGCGCTGAACCAGAGGTAGACATCGAAGGGGATATCCCATTCGACAATGAAGTGGTTCATGCCCACCTGCAGGCCGGTCTGCACCATGTCCAGCAGGAAAATCACCAGAAAAACGGTGAACAGCAGCCAGCCGTTGCGGCGGTTGGCGGACGTCAGTCGCCGGTCGAGGGCCGGTTTGAGCGCGGCACCGCAGATGAGCAGCAACGCCGCCAGGGCCGGCAGGCGCTGCAAGGCAAATAAAATTTCATGTGGCATGGGAGGACCTCCGGTAAGAGCTTCTCACCAACATCCCCCCGGCACACGGCCACCCGGCTCAGGCGTGGAGGGACATGCCGGCATGACGGAGCGACGAGTTGTTACAACCCACCACGTTGCAGATCATGATGGCTTCTTCGGGTGACGGTTCGGACGTCAGATAGATAAGGCACAGATCACCGGTGGCGGGGTGCTCGCCAGAGCGGCGGTTGCACATTCCGCGCTTGGCCAGGGGTGAACCGCAGACCGGGCAGTGGAGCTCCAGTTTTTCCCCGTTCACCATTTCCCCCGCCAGCACCAACTTGTCGAAGCAACCCAGGGTAGGGCTGAGCACCACTTCACCCGCCTGTCCGCCGGGCCGGACGAACTTCAGACGGATCCCGGCCAGGCCGTGGATGGGGTGGCGGATGTCCAGCAGGTTGTGGCCGTTGGGGCAGTAGCAGCGGGTGACGGTGCGGGAGGCGGTCACCGGGCTGGAATAGGACAGGGGCATAGGACCTCCGGTGGATATGGGTTTAGACGGATCGTTTTCAAGTATAGCAGATTTCTCCGCCGTCATTCTAATCCAAATATCCGCATTGGAATTATTTCAGCACGGACCACACCAGGCCTGGGAGCTGGCCGCGCGGCCCTGTCGCCCTCGCGCCCATTCGACCGTTCGCCCGTTGCCATTCCATTGAAAACAAGGTGGCGCACATCCTCCGCTCCACCGATGACAGAGCTGCGGAGGTCATGCCAGCTGCCGCACTTCACAATATGCCCGGCCGGCGCGGGCACCCTTCGTGTGCGCCTTCTGCCGGAAGGCGCATCTTATGTAGAACGTCAGGACGGTGAAGCGTTCCGGCTTCAGCGAAGCCGAAGTACTGTTCCTCGGCACGGTCGGTCCCTACCGCACCCAGGCCGGCAGAACGGCCGGATCCAGGCCGAACACGAACGTTCCCCAGAACCAGACCAGCAGGGTGATGAATACGGCACCGACGATGTTCAGTACCAGTCCGGTGCGGGCCATGTGGACCATACGCAGCCGGTCGGTGCCGAACACGATGGCGTTGGGCGGCGTGGCCACGGGCAGCATGAAGGCCATGGAGGCCGAGATGGTGGCCGGAATCATGAAAAGCAACGGATTCACCTGCACGGCCACGGCCAGGCTGCCGAAGACCGGCAGCAGAATCTGGGCGGTGGCCGTGTTGGAGGTCAGCTCCGTCAGGAACGTCATGAGCAGGCAGATCACCAGAATGATCAGGACGGGATGCAGGGCATCCACCCATTGCAGTTGTTGACCGAACCACAGGGAAAGGCCCGATTCCTTGAAACCGGCGGCCAGGGCGAAACCGCCGCCGAAAAGCAGCACGATGCTCCAGGGCAGTTTCACGGCGGTGGCCCAGTCCATGATCCGGCCACTGCGCTCGGCGCGGGCCGGGATCAGGAAGAGGGGCAGGCCGAGGGCCACAGCCACCGTGCCGTCGTTGATGAATTCGGGCGCCGGCAGGAGCCGTCCCCAACCGGGGATGACGAACTCGCCCACGGTAATGTCGGCCCGCGTCAGCCACAGCACGGCCAGGAGCAGGAAATCCGCCAGCACCACCTTTTCCTCGAAGGCCATCGGCCCCAGCTGACGGTATTGCTCGCGGAACACACCGACCTCCATGGCCGGCCAATGGCCCACCGTCGGTCGATAGAGGCGATACAGGAACAGCCAGACGAACACGAAAAAGATGGCACTCAGAGGTACCCCAAACGCGAACCACTGGGCGAAGGTCACCTCGGGCGCTGCGGGGAAGGTGATGCCCAATACACGGACGAAGACCAGGTTGGGCGGCGTCCCCACCAGGGTGGCGATGCCGCCGATGGAGGCCGAGTAGGCGATGCCCAACAGCAGGCCGATGGCGTAGCGGCGGGTTTCCGCCCGGCCCAGGATAGTCTCCAGCCGCAGGATCACGGACAGGGCGATGGGCAGCATCATCATGGCCGTGGCCGTGTTGGAGATCCACATGGACAAAAGAGCGGTGGCCAGCATGAAGCCCAGGAGAATGCGGGCGGGGCTCACTCCGAAAAAAATCAATACTTTCAGGGCGATCCGCTGGTGTAGGCTCCAGCGCTCCATGGCCAGGGCGACGATGAAACCGCCGATGAACAGGAAGATCACATGGTTGAAATATTCCATGGAAACAGCCCGGCCGTCCAAGATGCCCAGGACCGGAAACAGAACCACCGGCAGGAGAGAGGTCACGGCCAGGGGCACCACCTCCGTCACCCACCAGATGGCCATGAGCAGGGCCACGGCCAGGGTGCGGGTCACCGCCGGCTGACCCGGAGCCAGATCGGCGAACAGGATCAGCCCCAGGGCCAGCACCGGACCGGTCACCAGGCCGGCCAGGGCCGGTATTGAATAGCTGCGGGGTTCGCGTCGCATATCATCCTGATTGTAAGGTGATCCATGGTGGAATGCAAGCGGCGGCGCGGCGCGGGCGCGCATTCGTCGTGATCGGGCCGCCTTCGCCGGTCCGCGGCTGCAATCCAGGCCCAGATCGGGTATAATGAATGCGGAAGGTCACTTCATGAAACGTAACCTGAACGAACTCATCGCCCGTTATATCGAGCACCTGCGGTTCGAGAAAAACGCATCCCCCCACACGGTCAAGAATTATCATTCGGATTTACGCCAGTTCCTGGCCTATGTGGAGAAGGTCGGCGGGACGAACGCCGCCGCCGACCTCACCGTGGACGATCTGGATCACCTCAGCATCCGCGAATACATGGGCCACCTGTACCAGCGGCGGTTGGCCCGCACCTCCATCGCCCGTAAGATATCCACCCTGCGCGCGTTCTTCCGCTTTCTCCGCCATGAGGAGCTCACCGAGACCAATCCCACGCGCCTGGTATCCACCCCGCGACTACCCCGCAAGATCCCGGCCCATCTGGAAAAGGACCAGGTGGCGGCGTTGCTGGAGGCACCCGACGCCGATACGGACCTCGGCCGGCGCGACCGGGCCGTCCTGGAGCTGCTGTACGCCACCGGCATGCGGGTGGGTGAGATGGTAGGACTGAACCTGGAGGACATCAACCTGGGCGAGGGCATCGCCCGCATCCGCGGCAAGGGGCGCAAGGAACGGCTGGTCCCCTTCGGCCGCACCGCCCGGGAAATGCTGGAACGTTACTATCCGGTACGGCAGCGGCTGCTGTTCAAGGCGCGGGACGACCGCCGCGACAGCCAGGCAGTCTTCCTCAACCTGCAGGGCGGTCGGCTGTCGGCGCGATCCGTCGGCCGGATCATCGAGCGTTATATCGCCCGGGTTTCCGTCCGGCTGAAGATCTCGCCCCACAGCCTGCGCCATTCCTTCGCCACCCACCTGATGAACGCCGGCGCCGATCTGCGGGTCATCCAGGAACTGTTGGGCCACGCCAGCCTGTCCACCACCCAGAAGTACACCCACGTCTCGGTGGAACAGCTGATGAAGGTGTACCGGGCGGCGCATCCCCTGGCCCGACGCCAGCCGCCGGCTCCCACAGATCAGGATCGGCCCCCAACTCCTGTGCGGGAGCGGGACAAAACCCGCCGATGATACCGCTGGATTCTGATGTCGGCCTTCGATCTGTTTTTTCATTGACAAGCCCCATGGGGCGGGATATAATCACCCGCTCTAAAAATGAGGGAGGTACTGTGCCTTGTTTGCGGTAATAAAATCAGGTAGTAAACAGTTCAAGATCGAGGAAGGTCAGACGATCCGGGTGGAAGCGCTGCCGGCGGCGGAAGGTGATTCCCTCGAAATCAAGGATGTCCTGTTGGTGGACACGGGCGAAGAGGTGAAAATCGGCACCCCGACCGTGGAAAACGCTGTGGTGACAGCCCGCGTCTTGGAGAACGGCCTGGATGACAAGGTCATCGTTTTCAAGAAAAAACGGCGCAAACAGTACAAGCGCCTGCGCGGCCACCGCCAGCAGTACACGGCGCTCAAAATCGATAAAATTCAGCTCTAGACGGAGAATGGATCATGGCTCATAAAAAAGGTGTAGGCAGCTCCCGGAACGGCCGCGACAGCCACTCCAAGCGTTTGGGGATAAAGCGCTTCAGTGGCCAGCAGGTCACCGGCGGCACCATTCTGGTACGCCAGCGGGGAACACCGTACAAGCCCGGTGACAACGTCGGACGCGGCGGCGACGATACCCTGTTTGCGCTGACGGACGGGGTGGTGCAGTTCCGCGACCGCGGCGCCCTGGGGAAATTCGTCAATATCGTGCCGGCGGACAACTGATTCGCAGCGGATTCCGATCATTCTGAAACCATAAATACAGGGCCCGGCCCTGTATTTTATTTTGGGCCGTATGTTTATCGACTTTGCCACCATCAAAGTAACCGCCGGTGACGGGGGCACTGGTTGCCTGGCCTTTCGCCGGGAGAAGTATGTGCCGCGCGGCGGCCCCAGCGGCGGCGATGGTGGCGACGGCGGTTCTGTCTACCTGGTGGCCTCCGCGCAGATCAACACTCTTTTGGATTTCCGGTACCAGCGGGAATTCACCGCCGGCCGGGGCGCCCACGGCCAGGGCAGCCGCAAGCACGGGAAATCAGGGGAAGATCGGCATATTCTCGTGCCGGTGGGCACCCTGGTTCGAAATGCGGCCGGCCAGGAGATCCTGTGCGATCTGACGCGCCCCGGCCAGGAGTTTCTGGCGGCCCGCGGCGGCAAGGGAGGCCGCGGCAACGCCCGCTTCGCCACGCCCACCAATCGTGCACCCCAAAAATTCGAATACGGCCGGTCGGGCGAGATCCGGGAACTGGTGCTGGAGTTGAAGCTGCTCTCCGACGTGGGCCTCATCGGTTACCCCAACGCCGGAAAATCGACCCTGATTTCCCGGATTTCCGCCGCCAAGCCCAAAATCGCCGATTATCCCTTCACCACGCTGGTACCCAATCTGGGCGTGGTACGTTATAATGAGTTCTGGAGTTTTGTGGTGGCCGACATCCCCGGTCTTATTGAAGGCGCCCACGCCGGCGCCGGATTGGGTGATCGTTTTTTACGCCATATCGAGCGCACCCGAATTCTGGCCCATCTGGTGGATGTCGCCGATCCGGAGCGGCGTGACCCGGTGGCACGGCTGGCGGCCATCAACGCCGAGCTCGGCCAGTTCAGCGCGGCGCTCATGACCAAGCCGCAAGTGGTCGTGGCCACCAAGATCGACGCCGTGTCCGATGACAGCCAGCGGCAGATCCTGGAGGATCATTGCCGCCGGGCGGGACTTCCCTTTCTGGAAGTCTCCGCCGTCACCGGACAGGGTTTGCGGGAATTGGTGCATTCCCTCGGCCGGATATTGGAACTGCCGGACAATCCGTCAGCCCCGCCGGCGGAAGATGAAACGGAATCATGACGAAACCACGCATCGGCATTCTGGGCGGCACCTTTGACCCCATCCACAACGCCCATGCGGCCATGGCCGTGACGGCACTCACCTGGCTGGACCTGGCCCAGGTTTACCTCCTGGTCACCGATACACCGCCCCACAAGCCCAAGGCCAAACCGACCTCCGGCTACCATCGTTACGCCATGGTCACGCTGGCCCTGCAGGACCAGCCGCGGGTGCTCCCCTGTTCTCTGGAACTGGAGGACGGCGGCGACTCCTACACCATTCACACCCTGGCCCGGTTCGCCCGGGCGTTTGGCCTCGACGACCGGCAGCTCGTCTTTCTGGCCGGCGGCGACTCCCTCCGCGATTTTTACCGTTGGCGGAAATGGGAACAGCTCTTGAAACGCTATCAGTTTGTATTCGTCGCTCGCAACGGGATGGAGCCGGGGGCCGCCGCCCGGGAGCTGCTGGCGGACAGGCGCATCGTGGATGCGCGCCGGAGTGATCGCACCGTCTGGGCGGAGTTGCTGCGACAAGGCCCCGCGTCGTTGCTACTGGACATGGAGCTGCCGGATATCTCTTCAACCCGACTGCGGGACATGCTAAGATCCCAGCAGGACTGCACGGGACTTCTCCCGGCAGCGGTTCAGGATTATATTCACAAACTGAACTTGTACGGAGGAAAATGAAAGACACGCTGAAAACAGTTTTTGACATTCTGGACAACAAAAAGGCCATGGACATCCGGATCCTGGATGTGTCCAAGGTCTGCTCGTTCACCGATTACTTCGTTATTTGCTCCGGAGCCAACGAAAAGCATATCCAAACCCTGGCCGAGGAGCTGGAAGAAAAGCTGAAAAAGCAGGCCGGGCTGAGACCTTCTCATGTGGAAGGCGCCGGCAACGCCGAATGGGTCCTCATGGACTATTTCGATCTGGTGGTTCATATCATGTCTTTGGAAGCCCGCGAATTCTATGAACTGGATCGACTCTGGGCCGACGGTGTTGCACTGGAGATACCCAATCCGAAATAGCCGGAATCATCACGCCGGGTAAGCTGACCGGCGTCATGGACGGGGAAACGATGGAACCGACGAGCTACCCCGCCACGGCGGGACATCTGGATGGTGCGATCTGTTTTGAAGGGCCGGCGGAATCCATTTATCGGGTTCTGCGGAAAGTATCCATCGCCGATGCCGGCCTCATCATCTGGGGGGAGAGCGGCACCGGCAAGAATCTCTATGCCTGGCTTTCCCATCAGCTGAGTCCCCGCAACGGCGGCCCCTATCTGGAGATCAGCTGCGCGTCGCTGCCGGAAAGCCTCGTGGAGACAGAGCTGTTCGGCCATACCCGCGGCGCCTTCACCGGTGCCGCCCAGAGCCATCCTGGTCGCCTTTCGGCCGCCGACGGCGGCACCCTTATCCTGGACGAATTGGAAAATCTGTCACCGTCATCCCAGGCCAAGCTCCTGCGGGTCGTCGAGAGCGGCCGCTTCACGCCCATCGGTGGTGAGCGCGAACGCAATGTCGACATCCGCTTCATCGGATTGACCCAGGAGAATCCGGAACTCCTGGTCCAACGGGGAATCCTGCGCAAGGACTTGTATTACCGGTTGGCCCTTTTCTCCCTGGCCCTCCCGAACTTGCGGGACCATGCCATCGAATTGCCGGCCATGATCGCCTTCGTCGTCCGCCAGGAGGCGGCCCGCCTGAAGAAAGAGCCGGTGCGTCTGGAACCGGTGGTCACGGAGACCTTGTGCCGGTATACGTTCCCCGGCAATTTCCGTGAATTGCAGAATATCGTCCGGCGCTGGAGCCTGCTTCAATCAGGCGGAAAGATCACCTTGAGCGACGTACCGGAGAGGATCCGTCGCGAGACGGAACCCGGCCACTGGCCATCCCTGGAAGAGCTGGAGCGGGATTACATCATCCGGATCCTCCGCCACACCCGCGGCAAGAAGTCCGAGGCGGCCCGACTGCTGGGAATCCATCGGAAAACCCTGCTGGAAAAACGTAAACTCTACGATCTGGAATGAAGCCCCTGCCGCCCCACCCCTTGTATCCTATTTTTGTAAAATTCCATTGACAGGACCTGGATAAACCTTTATATTGCTCTTTCTTTTTTGCCGGGATATCCAATGACTGTCAGTATTTACATGATCGGCAAAATAAAGAATCGCCATTTGCGCGCCCTGACCGAAGACTACTGTCACCGGATTGAGCGAACTGTGCCGTGCGCCGTTCACTCGCTGCGTGAGTCACGGTATCGCGATGAGGATCGGGACGCGGCCCTGATCATGGCGGAAGAGGCCGAGGAGTTCCACCGGAAGGTACCGGCCGGAGCGATGACCATCGCCCTGGATAAGGAAGGGCGACGAATGGACTCTATTCGGTTCAGTGAGTTCATGAACGAACACTTGTTTCAGCTGCAGCGAAACGTATGCTTTCTGGTGGGCGGCTTTCGCGGTTTGGCGCCGGCCGTCATGTCGGAGGCGGACGTCGCGCTGTCGCTGTCCGACTTCACCTTTCCCCATGAGCTGAGTGTGGCTCTGATTCTGGAACAGGTGTATCGTTCCATCACGATGATCAAGCATATTCCTTACCATAAATAAAGGAGATCTGCCGGGGATGAAAAAACAAGAAATGGAGAAATTCAAGAATATCCTGCTGGAAAAACGTCAGGAAATCCTTGACAAGGTCCAGCGATTTCAGGCCTCGGGACGGGAAGTCAGCGAAGACCCCTCCGATCTGGCCGATGCCGCTTCCAGCTCATATGACAAGGAATTCTATTTCAACCGCAGCAATTCAGAGCGCAATACGCTCATGATGATCGATGACGCTCTCAACCGCATCGAACGGGGCCGCTATGGGCGCTGCAGCGGTTGTGGCGTGAACATTGAAACCAAGCGTCTGGAGGTCGTGCCCTGGGCAAGATACTGCGTCGGCTGCCAGGAAAAACGGGAAAAAGGACATCTCAAGGACTAAACCCGTCCGCCGCGGCGGACCCGGCTCCGTCTCGCTCTTTTCAGGATCGTTTCGGCCACTTGCGCCGCAGCATCACCGCCGTCATCTGGCCGGACCAGTGCCTGCTCTGTGGGGTCTGGCTGCACGAGGACGCCGAGCGGGGCGTCTGCACCGCCTGCCTGGCGCAGATACGCCCCCTTCGTCCGGAGCACCTGTGCCGCGTGTGCGGCCAAACCGGCCTGGCGGCAACCGAGGCGGTTGACCGCCTCTGCCCCGCCTGCCGCGAAGCACCCCCCGCCTTCGACGCCGCTCGTGCGTACGCCGTTTACGATGCGTCGCTGCGCCACCTGATCCTTCATTACAAGTTCAAACACCAGTCTCGGTTGCATATTCCCCTGGGCAACCACATGGGGCTGGCGCTAGACACACATTTCGCTGATGAGGAGATTTCACTCGTGACCCACGTACCGCTGCATTGGCGCCGCCGGATGCAGCGCGGTTTCGACCAGACGGAGCTGCTGGCCCGATTTCTGGCCCGTCGGAGCGGCCGGCGTCACATGGCCCTGCTGAAGCGGACGCGCCATACCCCGCCCCAGTCCACCCTGGATCCAACCCGGCGAACCGCCAATATCCGCGGCACATTCACCTGCCGGGCACCGCAAAAATGCCGCGACCACACGGTGCTGCTGGTGGATGACATTCTGACCACCGGGGCCACCGTCGACGAATGCGCCCGGATTTTGAAGGAAGCCGGCGTCGCCCGGGTGCTGGTCCTGACCCTGGCCCGGGTCGAACTGGATTGATCGCCCGGTTACGGGACCTCTCCGCCGGTCACCGGGAAAGGCGACAAGAATGCATCGGTCCACCCCCGCAGCGGATCAGCGGCCGGGCTATCCGCGGGGCCGGCCGCAGAGAGGGGGTCTCTTTGAATTTGACAGCACTGGGGAAAGGTGATACAGTTTTTTGTTAATCATTGAAGGGTGGGCATTAATCGCATGAAACTCCTGACCAAGATATTCGGCTCGGCCAACGAAAGAGAACTCAAGCGTCTTCAGCCGCTGGTGGACGCAATCAACGCGCTGGAGCCGCAATTCAAGGCGCTGACGGACGATGGGCTGCGCACCCGCTTTCGTGAATACCAGGGCCGGGTTGCGCCCCTCGAAACCAAGGAGGAAAAGGAAGCGCTGCTGGAAGAAATGCTCCCCGAGGTTTTCGCACTGGTCCGGGAGGCGTCGTGGCGGGCCTTGCGAATGCGTCATTTCGACGTCCAGCTTATGGGCGGCATTGTACTGCACCAGGGAAAGATCGCCGAGATGAGAACCGGCGAAGGCAAGACCCTCGTGGCCACCCTGCCGGCATGCCTCAACGCCCTGGCCGGCGAAGGGGTGCACATCGTCACCGTCAACGACTACCTGGCCCGCCGAGACAGTGAGTGGATGGGCAAGATTTTCTCGTTTCTGGAGCTGTCGGTGGGCGTGATCCAGCATGACATGGATGATGAGGAGCGCATGGAGGCGTATCGCGCCGACATCACCTACGGCACCAACAATGAGTTCGGCTTCGATTACCTGCGCGACAACATGAAGTTCCGGCTGGAAGATTGTGTCCAGCGAAAACACTGGTACGCCATCGTCGACGAGGTGGACTCCATCCTCATCGACGAAGCCCGCACACCCCTCATCATCTCGGGTCCTTCGGAACTGTCCACGGACATTTATTACCGCGTCGACCGCGTGGTTCCCAAGTTGCGGCGGGACGTGGACTTCCTGGTGGATGAAAAGGCCCACACCGTCACCCTCACCGAGGACGGCATCGCCGCAGCCGAAAGACTGCTCAAGATCGAAAACCTTTACGATCCCAACAATATCGATACGCTGCACACCATCAACCAGTCGCTGAAGGCCCATCACCTGTTCCGCCGGGACGCCGATTACGTGGTCAAGGACGGCCAGGTCATCATCGTCGACGAATTCACCGGCCGCCTGATGCCCGGCCGACGCTACAGCGACGGGCTGCACCAGTCCCTGGAGGCCAAGGAAGGCGTCACCATCGAGCGGGAGAACCAGACCCTGGCCACCATTACTTTCCAGAATTACTTCCGGCTGTATGAAAAACTGGCCGGCATGACCGGTACGGCCATCACCGAAGCCGAGGAGTTTTACAAGATTTACAAGCTGGACGTCATGGAAGTTCCCACCAACCGGCCCATGATCCGAGAGGATCATTCGGACATGATCTACCGAACCCAGCGGGAAAAATTCAAGGCCATCGTCGAGGAGATCGCCGAAATGCACACCGCGGGCCGTCCGGTGCTGGTGGGTACCGTTTCCATCGAAAAATCGGAGCATATCAGCAAGATGCTCAAGCGCCAGGGCATCCCGCATAATGTGTTGAACGCCAAACACCACGAACGGGAAGCGGAGATTGTGGCCCAGGCCGGCGAGAAGGGCGCCGTCACCATCGCCACCAACATGGCCGGCCGCGGCACGGACATCCTGCTGGGCGGCAATCACGAGCACCTGGCGCGCCAGCAGCTCAAGCGCGATAAAAAGGACTGGCGCGAGGTCCCCATCGAGGAATATGAGGCGGTGGTCGAGCAGATGCGGGCCAAAGTGGCCAGCGACCATGAAGCTGTCGTCGAGGCCGGCGGACTGCACATCATCGGCAGCGAACGCCACGAAGCGCGGCGCATCGACAACCAGTTGCGCGGCCGTTCGGGCCGGCAGGGCGATCCCGGTTCCTCCCGCTTTTTTCTGAGTCTCGAGGACGACGTGATGCGCATTCACGGCGGCGATAAGATCTCCGGCTTCATGCAGTCCATGGGCATGGAGGAGGATGTGCCCATCGAGAGCAAGATGGTCACCAAGCAGATCGAACGGGCCCAGAAGCGGGTGGAAGCCCACAACTTCCAGATCCGGAAACACCTGTTGGAATATGACGATGTGATGAACAAGCAGCGCGAGGCCATCTATTCCATGCGCCGGGAGCTGCTGGAGGGCAAGGAACAGAAGGAGTACATCCTGGAGGTGGCGCGCGACCTGCTGGAGTATATCTTCGATACGCACGCCCCGGATGAGAATGACCCGGAGCAGTGGGATTTCGAGAATCTGGCCATCAACTTGCGCCGGCAGTTCGGCATGGAAGTGAAAGACCTGTCCCGGGCCGCCGAGTCCAAAAGCCGGGATGAGATCGTCGATCAAATCTGGAAACCGCTGGAGTCCATCTACCTGCAGAAAGAGGAGTTCCTCGGCGAGGAGCGGATGCGCCGCTTCGAGCAGTCCATGTACCTGCAGACGGTGGACAGCCAGTGGAAGGATCATCTTCTGGCGTTGGATCACCTCAAGGAAGGGATCGGACTGCGGGGGTACGGCCAGAAAGATCCCCTGGTGGAGTACAAGAAAGAGAGCTACGATCTTTTTACCGAGCTGCTTGACCGGATCGACGAAGAGCTCGTCCGGCTGATCTGGCTGATAGATCCCCGCCTGTTGCTGGAGCACGACGAGCAGATGGAGAAACGCCGCCGGGAAATGGGCAATATCCAGATGTCACGCAGCGGGCCGGGCGATACCCGCCCCAGTCGCCCCAAGACGGTCGTCAAGGACCGAAAGATCGGTCGCAACGAACCGTGTCCGTGCGGCAGCGGCAAGAAATACAAGCACTGCTGCGGCCGGAGCTGAGATTTCAAGAGGTGAGAGAGGGACGTCCATGGAAAAAATACTCAAAGAGGCCTTGACGTTCGATGACGTACTCCTGACGCCGGCCAGGTCCGAGGTACTGCCCGCCGACACCGACATCGGCACCCGGCTGACCCGCAAGCTGCGGATCAACATTCCCCTCGTCAGTGCGGCCATGGACACGGTGACCGAAGCCGTCATGGCCAAGTCCATCGCCGAGGAGGGGGGAATCGGCGTTATCCACAAAAACATGACCATCGAACAGCAGTGCAACGAGGTGGATATCGTCAAGCGGTCCGTCAGCGGGATGATCCTCCATCCCGTCACCATCGCGCCGGACGCCCGCATCCGCGACGCCCTGGATCTCATGAAAAAATACAAGATCTCCGGCATCCCGGTCACCGAGGGTCCGAAGCTGAAGGGCATCCTTACCAACCGCGACCTGCGATTTGAAACCCGGATGGACGCCCGGGTGGCCGACCTCATGACCAAGGAGAACCTGGTGACCGCGCCCATGGGCACGACCCTTGAGGATGCCAAAAAGCTGCTCCACCAGTACCGTATCGAGAAACTGCTCATCGTGGACGAGCACTATCACCTGCAGGGTCTCATCACCATCAAGGACATCCAGAAGATGATGGCCTACCCCGACGCTTGCAAGGATCATCACGGCCGGCTCATCGTCGCCGCCGCCATCGGCGTGGGCGACGCGGCCCTGGAGCGCGGCGCCGCCCTGGTCAAAGCCGGCGTCGACGTGGTGGTCATCGACACCGCCCATGGCCATTCGGCCGGGGTGCTGCGCACCGCGCGCGAGTTCAAGCATGCGTTCCCCGACATCCAGCTCATCGTCGGCAACGTGGCTACTGCCGCGGCGACCCGCGACCTCATCGCCGCCGGCGCCGACGCCGTCAAGGTGGGCATCGGACCTGGATCCATCTGCACCACGCGGGTGATTTCGGGCGTCGGTGTTCCCCAGATCACGGCCATCATGGATTGCGCCGCCGCCGCGGCCGAGCACGATGTGCCCATTATCGCCGACGGCGGCATCAAGTATTCAGGTGACATCACCAAAGCCCTGGCGGCGGGCGCCGATGCCGTGATGATCGGTTCCCTGTTCGCCGGGACGGATGAAAGTCCGGGCGAGCTTATCTTCTACCAGAACCGCTCGTACAAGGCCTACCGGGGCATGGGTTCGCTGGGCGCCATGAAAAAAGGGAGCGCCGACCGCTATTTTCAGGATGCTGAGGCCGACACGTCCAAGCTCGTCCCCGAAGGCGTGGAGGGGCGGGTCCCCTACAAGGGGAGCATCCGCAACCTCATTCCGCAGATGACGGGCGGACTTCGATCCGGCATGGGCTACTGCGGCTGCGGCGATATCCCCACCCTCAAGGTCCAGGCGCAATTCCTGCGCGTCACCCACAGCGGGCTGCGTGAAAGTCATGTACACGATGTGGTGGTGACCCAGGAAGCCCCCAATTACAAACTCGAGTTTTACCGTTCCTGAGAGGTAGCCGGTTTGACCCAGGATTTCACCCATTGGGACGACAACGGTCGCAGCCGGATGGTGGACATCACCGCCAAGGAACCGACAGTCCGCCGGGCCTGGGCGGCGGCCTTCCTGCGCATGGCCCCGGACGTCATCCGGCACCTCCAAACCCGCACACTGCCCAAGGGAGAACCGCTGGAAGTGGCCCGGGTCGCCGGCATCATGGCCGCCAAGCGGACGGCGGAGCTGATCCCGCTGTGTCATCCCCTGGCATTGACGTTTGCCGACGTCCAGCTGGAGGTCACTCCAGCGGGCATTGAGATCCGCTCGGAAGTCGCCTGCCGCGAAGGGACGGGCGTGGAGATGGAAGCCCTCACCGCCGCAACCGTCGCCGGCCTGACCCTGTACGACATGGCCAAGGCCATGGACAAGTCCATGACTCTGGAGAATATCAGACTCCTGGAGAAAGAAGGCGGCCGCAGCGGCCATTACCGGCGGGAAGACAAAGATTCCGTCGATCGGGCACCCGGCACATAATCCGACCTTGAAATAGCTATCGATATTGGGATCACAATCGCTATCGGGTCCGGGATCCCAGGCCCTGTCACTTTTTCGTTGTCGTAGTCGAGAAACGACCGTCAACGATCGTTTTGTACCTGTTGCTGCTTCCAATTCGATGTCGTAGTCGTTATCGATTTCTATGCCCTTCCAGACAATGGATCATTCACCCGACTACGATTACGACAACGATAGCGATTCCGATACCGATAGCGATCGAGGGGAAGATCAAAAGATCCCTCCAGCGGGGCGGGATGAAGGGATAGATGAAAATATAATCACTATCCACAAAAAATGATTGCACATTAATAACAATAGTGTCAGAATGTTCATCAAAAGTCAGGTTTTGGGAGCTCTATCATGGTTGACACCCTCGAAACGCTCGCCGGAGTGTTGAAAGAAAAAGGATTCAATGTCACCCATCAGCGGTTGATTATCTACCGGGCACTGATGGAGTCCAAGGATCACCCCAGTGCGGAAGACATCTACAACCAGGTGCGGCAGACCGACCCCATCATCTCTCTGGGCACCGTGTACAAAAGCCTGGAAATGTTTGAAAATCTGGGACTCATCCAGCGGGTGAACACCTTGTATCATACCGCTCGTTATGATGCCGACATGTCCCCTCACGGCCACATCGTCTGTCGCAAATGTGAACGAATCATGGACGTTTTCTGGAAGGAACCGCCGGAATTTCCCCTGAACAAATCGCAAAAACATGGGTACCGCATCGACGGCATGAGTATTCACTACGTGGGCATGTGCCCGGAATGCCAGAAAAAGAAGCCTTAACTCCCTGCCGCGTCACCACGGAACGTTTTACCGATCCGGGCACCCGGCGGTGCGGTGGCGTCCGTCTGTGGCGTGACCCGGCGCGAATTCTCGCCCCTCTCAAATAAAGCAATGATCTGACCTTCAAGGAGTAAAAGACCGTTCCGGACCGCCGGTGCCCCCCCCCCCCGGCGGCAATGGCATTGACATCGTTCCGAAAAAGGTATACTTTGCTTAATATTTTTTTAATCTGGGAGACCCGGAATGCTTCAAATTTCCGCCGCCAACCACAATTTTCATTCCTCTGATCTCACCTTCGCGGACGAAAACTCCTTGCAGAAAATGGCCCGCAAGTGCCGGGGGGATATTTTGCGTATGACCACCCTAGCCGGGTGCGGTCATCCGGGGGGCGCCATGTCATCCGTGGACCTGCTGATTACCCTCTATGCCTGCGCCCGCGTAAATTCCACCCAGCCCGCTGATATGGAACGGGATCGCATCATCGTCAGTCACGGCCATACTTCAGCCGGGGTTTATTCCGTCCTTGGAAATTTCGGCTTTTTCCCCATTGATGAAGCCATTGCCCATTTCCGACAGGCCGGCAGCCCCTATGAAGGACACGTCGAGCATGGCCTGCCGGGCGTGGAATGGTCATCGGGCAATCTGGGCCAGGGTCTGTCGGCCGGTTGCGGCATGGCCGTGGCCAGTCTGGTTCATGATCTCCGCAATCATGTATTCGTGCTCATGGGCGACGGCGAGCAGCAGAAGGGCCAGATTTCCGAAGCTCGCCGCTTCGCCGTCAAATACGGCCTCACCCATCTGACCTGTGTTGTGGATCTGAACCAGCTGCAGATCAGCGGCAGTATCCGCCACGTCATGCCGCAGAATATCCGGGCGAATTTCGAGAGTGACGGCTGGCGGGTTCTGGAAATCGATGGCCACAATTTTCAGGAGATCTACCGTGCGTTTCACGAGGCGGTTCATGACCGGGATCACTGTGTGGCCATCATTTCCCGCACCGTGATGGGCAAGGACGTCTCCTTCATGGAAAACGTCTGCAAATGGCACGGCCAGGCCCTGCCGGCCGATCTGTTCGCGCAGGCCATTGCTGAACTGGAGCAGGTCAACGATCTGGATCGCTACCGGCAACTGCGCCATCTGGGTACGGAGCATCTCACCATCCGACCACGGCCGCCATTCCAGCCGGATATCGCCACCGGCGGCAGTTTTCTCTACACCCCGGACAAACTGACCGACAACCGCAGCGCCTGGGGCAAGGCCCTGGCGGAGATCACCCGGCAGAATCTGGAGAGGGAAAGCGCCACCCCCATCGCCGTCTTCGACTGCGACCTGACCGGCAGCGTCAAGACCGACGGTTTCGCCGAAATAAACCCGCGCAATTTCTTTCAATCCGGCGTCATGGAGCATCATACCGCCGTGGCCGCCGGTGCCCTCTCCACCCAGGATGTTCTGGTTTTTTGGGCCGATTTCGGGGTTTTCGGCGTGGATGAAGTGTATAATCAATTACGAATCAATGATATCAACGAAACGAATCTGAAACTGGTCTGCACGCATCTGGGAGTCGACGTCGGCGAAGACGGCAAAACGCATCATTGCATCGATTACCTGGGGCTCCTCCACAACCTGTACCACTTCAAGACCATCATCCCCGCCGATCCCAATCAGACCGATCGGGCGGTCCGCTGGCTCATGCGGCAACCGGGCAATATCTTTCTGGGCATGGGCCGCTCCAAATGTACGGTCATCACCAAACCGGACGGTTCCCCGTTCTTCGACGAACACTACACCTTTCACTACGGCAAAGCCGATATCCTCCGCGAAGGGGCCGACATTTCGGTCATCACCATGGGCGCCATGGCGCATCATGCCGTGAACGTGGCCGACACGCTCGCGGCGGAGGGAATCGGCGCAGGCGTATATAATTTCAGTTGCGCCAAGCAAATGGATCTCGATACCCTGTCCCGTGCCTGTCAGACCGGACTGGTCATCACCTATGAGGACCATAACGTCCATACCGGCCTCGGCACGATGGTGGCCGACCTTCTCTGCCGGCACGGCCTGGCGGTGAAACTGCACAAGATGGGCATCCAGGACTATGTCACGTCCGGCGAACCCAAGGACCTGCTGACCGCCGTCGGCCTGGATGAAAAAACCTTGAATCTAACCATTCGCCGGATGATCGAACAGTATGCGAAATCGGTGAAGGAGACCTCGGATCTGGAAAAGACCGTCAAGCTCGCCAAAAATATCTAAAGGAATGTTTCATCATGAATAGACGTGTACTCGTAGACTGCCTGCTGCTCACCCTGTTGGTGGGACCGGGCGGCATTCTGACCATGGCCGCTCCGTCCGCCGCGGCGGGGAATACGGCCCTGATCATCAGTACCGGACCGGAAGCGGCCGCCGGCCAGGCTCAGGAACAGCAGGAGAAATCGGAGGAAAAAACCCCGCCGCCCAAACCGGAGCCGATCAAACCGACCAAACAGCAGAGTATCCGGGAACAGCTGGAGTCACGCCAGCTACCGGCCCGTCTGGAGGGCCAGGCCAGGCTCATCATGGACAAACCGTCGCCCAAGGAAGGCAATATCTACGAATTCCCCATCACCGTCGACCTGAAAAACGTGAAATTCATCGTGCAAGACACCCAGGTCATTCCCGGGGTGTTGGGTGCATACACTCTCGGCGTCAAATTCGATCCGCAAAAGGTGAAAGTGCTGGATATGGGGGGTGGTTCAACCAAGGAATTCGCCAAGCGACCCATTTTCACCAATCTTGAAAAAGCCAACGCTAGCGGCCTGATCCGATTTTCGGCCGTGCACACCAACTCCCGCACGCCCGCCGGCCGGATTTCCGTCGCCACCATCAAACTAGAGATCTCGGACCCGCAAGCCGTGGACAGCGTGGAATTGTACGGCGATTCCCTATCGACCTCCATCCTGTTTTTCCCCGAAGGAAAAATTGTCGGCCCCTTCTCCATTCCGTTCGAGGGCAAACAGCTACCCCGGCGCACGGTACCCCAGCCGAAAAAATAGGCATTCTTCAGGCGATCGTGCGCATGAAAAAAAGGCGCTCTGCACAGAGCGCCTTTTTGTTCGAAAAAAGCAACAGCAGATTACTGGATTTTGACTGTATCGCCTTCCTTGGGCATGTCGCCGTTGAGCATTTTCGCCTTGGACCGATCCGACTGAACTTCGAACACCATCATGGTGCCGGCTTCCATTTCTTCGGTATAGACGACCTGTCCTTCCGCGTTGGTAATGTCCTTGTTCTTGATAAGCACCAGCCGATCGCCTTCGCGCAAACCATTGGAGCTGCCCAGGCTGATGATGACCATATCACGGGAAACGACCGCCAGCACCTGTCCGGGTACCTTGCGCAAGGCTTCCAGGGCTTCTTCCTGGGCGGTGGCTTCCTGATCGGCCAATTGTTCGGCTCGGGAAGCGTGTTTTTCCAGGAAAGAGTGATCCATCTTTTCGATGATGTTGTTCATGGCCATGATGGTCGCCTGGCCTACCATGCTTTCCCGGAATTCATTGGAAGAGATGTCCAGGGCGCCGGCGCCGGTACCCCATTTGCCGCCGCCAAAACTGATGCCTTTCTTGGAGTACTTGGCCTCGCCGTAATCGGCGTCGATGGTCTCACCGCTGGTGGCGTCGACGATCCGGTAATCGATACGAACATGGGCTTCCTTTTCCTTGTAATTGGTTCCGCCGAATACACCCTTGACGAAACCACCCGCCCCGACTTTTTTGTCACTGGCGCCAAAGTTGGTCACCTTGGCCAGAAAATAGTACTGAACACCTTTGATGTGACCTTTTCTGACGGCCGACTGTTGCTCCACGTAGCCGGACTTGCCGAAATCCACTTCATCCAGCAGAGTGCCCACCTGAGCCCGTTCGATGATGTTGTAATGCCTGGTTTTGACCAGTTCGGTGATGAACATGTCCGTCAACCCGGTGCCCACGGTGGAATTGTAATAATTGGGCGGATTTTCGAATGTCTTCACGGCCATGACCGGTTTCCCCGATTGTGCCTGCAGAACGCCAATCGCCGGGATCATCAAGGTCGCCAGAATCAGCATAGTTTGAATTGATCGTCGCATGGATCGCCTCCTTGAATATGTAGGAAAGTATCTTCCTTGAAACGCTCTTCCCGATAACTTATCGAACATGCCGGCCGAAGGTTGTCTATTTTGTCTGCGTCCCCGGCACACATCGTTCGCTCGTCTCGGAAAGCCTGCCTCCCCCCGTTTGATCTGCTCAGAGGGGATACGGCACACCTATTTTAATCACATCCCCCCTTCGGAATCAAGTACCATCCGGTTGACGGATGCGATTCGGGGAGAGCAACTGAGCAGCCATCGCCGACGCCCATGCGGGCCTGACTTTCTTTCAACGACCCGATGGGAGGGAGATGCGGCAGGAGCATCAGTCATTGTCGTGAGGACGCCGCCAGAATGGGAGCATGGGCTGCAGATCCGGCCGGTCACCCACCCGGCGCGGCGGGACCCTTCGCCAGCGGGGCGTGCCCCGTGACGCGATTTCGCCGCGGGTGAAGGTCGGATTCAACAGCTCCCGCAAGAACTGTTTGTCGACCGTGGGAATATCGGGCAACCGTTCATGACGCCACGTATCGGGTAACCATTCAAAAACGGCTTCCATTACCCCCGTCTCCGCGTGCCGGCGGGTACGGGCCACCAGCAGGCTGTCGTCCGGCACCTGATTCACCACCAGAGGCGAGTGCGTGGTGATGAGGATCTGGTGCAGGGCGTTATCAGGGCCGACGGCATGGAACACGTCCGTGGCCATGCCGTGCAGAAAGCGGACCAAACCGCCCAGGCGCCGGGCATCCTGTCCGGACTCTGGATTCTCGATACAGACCAGGCCGCCCGGGCCCGCGGGCAGGGCCGCGGTCATCATCCCCAGAAAGAGGAGGGTCCCTCCTCCAGTCTGGCCGGCGCCGCGCGCCATACCACCGGTATCCACCACCTCCACATCCAGCCGATGGCGGATCGAATCGCAGCGCAGGCGAACCGCCGTCACGTTCTCCAGCAACTCCCCCGCCAGCCGCGACAACTCGCCCGCGTCGCGGGTCATGACCTCGGCGGAAGCAGGCAGCGGTTCATTCGAAGACCGGCGCAGCAGGGTGGCCGGCAAATGACAACCCGTCATGGTCAGCCGTGGTCGGATGGTCAGTTCGTCCGGTTGTTGGAGCGCGGCGGGCTGCAAGCGGAAAACCTGCCACGAGCCGATCTCCTGGCGGACCAGCATGGCGGTGGGATTTTCCTCGCCATTGACGGTGGAAAGGGCCGTCCGCGTCGCGCCCGCCAGCGGAATGACCCGCGGTCGGCCACCGCTGCCGTCCTGATTCAGCCGAATGATGGTTCGGGAGCCTTCCGTTTCGGTGGTAATGAAGGGGGTCGCCCGACGCCCGTGCATGACGGAGCGACGCCAGGAATTGGCTCGGTGTGGAAACCAGAGGTGCAGGTGGGCATCACCGATATTGATATGATCCAGGTGCTCGGAGCGGAGCTCCAGTCGGCGGCAGGGCCGATGGGGATCTTCTTCCGCCCGCCCAATCACCAGCGAGTAGCGCACCAGGGTGATGCCGGCCTCAACCCGCCAGCCATAAGGGTCTTCGCCTTCGTGAGGAATGATCATCTCGGCGGCGATGGCGACTTCCGGCATGGCATACTCCCCCCGGCGGGCGAAGAGCCGTCGCAGATCCGTCGCCTCACCGTCGTCGGGCAACATCCGCCGGGCGGCTCCCGCCAGGGTGTCCTCGGTCAGGGCCTGCATAAAGCGGAGGGCATCCAGCAGATTGGATTTACCCGTATCCCCGCTGCCGGTGATACAGGTAAACGGCCCAAAGCGAACATCCACATCCACCAGGTTTTTGAAACCGGATATCTGCAACCGGGTCAGCATAAATATCTCCAATGCTGAGTTGGATTTGTTCTCATTGTACCCCGATGTTGCGCGGATTGCAACGCCCGGTCCGCCGGCCGTCGGAATGATTCTTCGCCTGAATCCGGACCGAGGTGTGATTCATAGTATAATGTATTGGAAATCGCATATAACGGGAGGCACCCATGAAGCACATCGGAATCATCCTGCTGGCGTGGACGTTCCTGGCCATGTCGGCGACACTGGCGCAGGCGGATTTGGACACCCTGCCCCTCGGCACCTCGCCCCTCCGGATGTCCCTGGCCACAGTGGCCGAGGGGAAGATGGTACGGACAGTTGATTTGCAGGAGGTCGGTGTCGACGACATCGTCAGCCAGAACCCGGACACCGACGTCTTCATCATCGGCGAATTTCACGACAACTATGCCTGTCATGCATTCCAGCGTGATTTCATCGAGGCTCTGTATCGCCGGCATCCCAAGCTCATCGTCGGTTTTGAATTTTTCACCCGCGACCAGAACGAGTACCTGGCCGCCTGGCGGAGCGGCACCATCTCCGAAGCGGAGCTACTGGAACGCACCGAATGGTATGAACGTACCGGTCAGAATTTCGGTTTCACTCGTCTGATCATGGACTTCATCCGCGAGAACGGCATCCAGACCATCGGTCTCAACGTCCCGCGGGACATGGTCCGCATCGTGTCTACCCAGGGCTTCGACAAACTGCCCCCCGAGCATCAGCGGCTGTTCCCCACCCTCGATATGCCCAATCCTGACCATGAATATTACATCAAGACCATCTTCGGCGAAACAGCCGTCAAGATGGACGCCTGGTTCACCAACATGTACGCTGCCCAGAAGTGCTGGGACGTCATCATGGCCGAATCCATGCGCGAACTCCTGGCCCGGGACGAATACAACGGCTACAAAGGTGTGATTATCGCCGGCCGGGCCCATGTGGCCTACGGCCTGGGCATCCCTTTCCGTTATCGCCAGGCGGCGCCGGACGTCAACCTCAGCTTGCTCATCCCGGTATTCGCGCCGGAAACCCCAGAGGACGGCGAAGAGGACGAGAGCGCGCACCCCATGATGAAAGCCATGGCCGGGATGACCAGACCGGCGACAGTTTTCTCCCTTGGCATCGGGGATTACGTCTTCAGCGTCCCCCGTGAGACGGGCCATTATCCGACCCTTGGCGTCATGCTCAAGTTTGAGGCGGGAGCACTGCGGGTCACCCATGTAAATGACGACAGCCTGGCGGCGGAAGCCGGACTCGAGGAAGGGGATCTCATCATGACCATCAACGGCCAAAGCATCCAGAGCCTGGGCCATTTTCGGCAGGAATTCGCCGGGCTGGTGTGGGATGAGGTTTTGGAGCTGGATGTCCGTAAAAAAATCAAGCTGCGCCGGGAACAGGAACCCTGACATTCACCGTTTCGTTATATCTTGCTTTCCTCCTTGATTCATATTATGATAACGGAAAAGTTGCAGGGTTATTTATGGACCCATCATCACCATCAGACATATGCCTCAAAGCGTTCATCATCTGCCGCGCCGGCTGCCGGCGTCGGGGCGCTCGTGGCGGTTTCTGTTCGCCAAATTTTCATCACCGGGAGGAATATCCATGATTGCACCGGCCTCAGAAGCGGAACTACCGCTACTGATGGAAATCGAGCGAAAAACCTTCTTGACCGATCAATTTTCCGAAGCATTGTATCTGAGTTTCATTGTCCAGCCTGACATAGAGGTTTATCTGTACCGGGCCGGCGGCAACGCCCAGGGATCACTGGTGCTGAAATTCGCTGAGGACGACACACTCTGCCAGGTGATTTCCATCGCGGTGCCCCCCGCATATCAGGGCCAAGGCCTGGGCAAGGAACTGATGTTGTTTACCGAAGAGCGGGCGCGGGAGAAAAAACGGGATCAGATCCAGCTGGAAGTACGCTCCAACAACATGCGGGCCATGGAGCTCTACGAATCGCTGCAGTATATGGAACACAAGATTTTGCGTGATTTCTACGGACCCGGAATCGACGGGATCCGTTATATCAAGTGCCTGACCTGAGGGGCCTGCCTGGCGGGCTCGTCCCCACCAGGCAACGTCCATCCCCCTCAACGCAATGGAAGTTGCGCTGTTTTTAATCGGCATTCCCCATCCGGCGGGTTGGCCCCATCGTCTCCCGCGGCACCCCCCCGCTATCCTTCCTCCCCGGTTTTCATCTCCGCCGTTGCCTTTTCAAGAATCTTTAGTAAAATGGTTGATTTAGACCTGATAGACAGGGTGGTCGGTGCATCGATGAAGCCAAGCCAAACACTTTTCTCTTTCGTTCCGCTCCTCCCCCGGAAGACCCGGCGGCGGCTGTTGCTCGTCCTGGCGGGGCTGGCCGTTGCCGCCTCAGCGGTCCGGGGAGGGGGTGAACCGTTCGATCCGGCCGTTCTGCCCACCCTGGAAACGTGTGTACAAACCCTGGCCGAACAACCGGCTGAGTACCGGGCCCAGCATCTCTATCTGCGGCATGCCCACCTGCTGGTGCGGGCGGGGCGTGCGGCCGAGGCCATCCCCATCTACGATTCATGGGCCAAAGAGGATCCGCTGTTTGCCGATTTTCTGCTGATGAAGAAAGCCGAGCTGCTGCTGGCTGCCGGTGACGGCGTCGCCGCCCGCAAAAACTTTTACGCCATCGTCAACCGTCATCGTCACTCCCCCTATCGGGACGAGGCCTATTTCCAGCTGGCCCGCAGCTATCAGGCTGACGGGAAGCTGGATCTGGCTGCCCGCACTTACAACGGCTACCTCAAGGCCGACATGGCGCGGCGCCTGGAAGCTTCCCTGGAACTGGCTCGGGTCCGCATCGCCCAGCAAGACTGGCCCAGGGCCTGCATCAATCTGGAACGTATCCTCACCGCCCGCCGAAATCCGCGTCAGCGGCTCGCCGCGGCGCTGCTTATCATCCGGTATGACCCTTTGCGAACCTACTTCGCCGGGCGGGAATCCCTGTACGCCCGGCTGGTGGGCACGCTGCACGCCAATCGCCAGGTGGATCATCTGCTGCCGCTGCTCACGGATCTGCTGAAACGCTATCCCCGATCACGGGATGTGGCGCAGCATACATACTGGTTAGGCCGTTACTACTTCTTTATCAACGACTACAAGATGGCCCTGCTGTATTACCGCCAGGCCGCCTCCTACCATGACCGGGACATCACCGTGCAGAGCCACTTGTCCATGGCACGCATCCTTTCCCTGACCGACCAGGACGCCGAAGCACGAAAACTCCTGATCCGACTGGTGGAGAGCGAGGACCACGCCAAACAGTCCGGCCCCCTGTGGCAAACCCTGCACAATCTGGCGCGCCGGGTGGGCGAAACGGAAGCAGCCATCGCCTTCCTGCAACAGGGGATCCGTCACGTCAGCGGTGAATGGGACCACCGACTGCGCTACCGGCTGGCCCATTTCCTCCTGAGTCAGGAAAAATATGCCGAGGCCGCCGATGAGCTCCGGCCGCTGATCCATGATCTGCCGGCCGGACCGGGCGGCACCCTGCCGGGAAAATCGGAGGGACGGTTTTTCCTGGGACTGTGTTTGGCCCGGCTGGGAGACACTGAAGAAGCATTGCGCATTTGGTCCAACGCCGCCTACGTGCGGGACGATGCCTACAGCTTCATGGCCATGCGCCAGGCCGGCGAGCTCCTTCGCGAGCAACCGGCGCTGCGGGACAAGGTGGCCCGGACGCACTGGAACGAATTTACCCGTCAGGCGGGACGGCACAATGACTATGCCGCCCTGGTGGAACTCGCCCGATACTATTTCCTGACGGCGGACCGGACAAACTGGGAAAAAGGGCTGGCCCTCCTGCGGCGTTATGAGGAAAGTTTCGGGGAACTGCTCTCCATCCGCGTGCTGGACAGTTCACCACTACCCCTGAAAAAATCACCGGCGCCCGGCAGTCATGAATCCACCCTCTACCGGGCCCGGACGTTTCATCGTCTCGGCTTGGCCGAAGCCGCCGGCGAGGAGTACCCCCGCCTGAACCTCGGGTATCTGGCTGATCAGACGGATATCAGCCGGGATCAGGCCGCCCTGGATCGGGCCTACACCCTGACACTCCTCTACCGGAAGGCGGGTCTCAACGCGCCGGCGCACCGCTGGGCCTATCAGCTCATCGCCCGCTACCCCCGCCATGTACCCTTTCCCATGATCAACCCGGAAATATCGGCCCTGTACTACCCGGACCTTTTCCGCGAAACCATCCTCAGGTACTGCCAGGCCTACCAGGTGGATCCAACCTATGTTTACGGGCTGATCTTTCAGGAAAGCCGTTTTGATCCCCTCGCCCACTCCGCTGTTTCAGCGCGGGGACTGATGCAGCTCATGGCGACGACGGCCGAGCAGGTGGCCCGGCAGCACAAATTGCCGGCGGTGGGTGATCCCAACCGGCTGTATGATCCCGAACTGAATCTGCAACTGGGTATTCTGCACCTCAAGGATCTGCTCCAGACTCTGGAACATCCGGCGGCCGTGGCTGCCGCCTACAATGCCGGGGAATCCCAGGCCCGCCTGTGGAAGAGTCTGTCCCGGCGTCCCCTCGATCTGTACTACGTTCCGGAGATCACCTTTTCCCAAACACGCCAGTATGCCGTCCTGGTGCTGGCCAACGTGGAAATGTACCGCTGGCTGTATCCCGAATTCGCCCAGGTGCTGCAGGCTGCCCGGGAAGAGCCTTCGGGACGGCCGGCGAGTCGTCCGTCCGGACCGGACCATTGAGTCGCCGGGCCACTGCAGAATCCATCCTTCCCCACCCCTCTCCAGACCCTCCGTGAACTTCGTCCACCTCCGGCAAATCACTGCAATATGTTTTCTGAAAGTACGTTGGACATGAGCACCAGGTCCAGGGCCGTCACGACCCCATCTGCGTTCACGTCTGCGGCCATGAGTGACTCGGTGAACGGCTCTGCGCCATGGATGATATTCCCGGCCAGGTAGTGATGAAGAATGACTGCATCAGCCGCTGACAACTGGCCGCTGCCACTGAGATCTCCCGGAATATAGGTGGCCGTATTCGGATCTTCGGTCGTGAAACAAATGCTGACAGCGGTGTATTTGGCCTGCGAGTATGACCAGTAATCGTGCACCTGTTTGAAATAGCCGTGGTGATAATACAGGGTGGCCTCATATTCGTGGCTATGGATCAGAGGACTGAATCCCCAGGTGGAAACACTCGCATTTTCCAACAGGATGTCATCCGACACCCGGCCCATGGTTTCGTCCATGATGAGAAGCTGCTGGGCGTTGACCGATCCATCCGTCACCGGTGACCATTGAAACGTCACATCGGTTTGTACATCGGTCTGGCTGTTGATGGGATGGATGAAAGCCGGCACCTGCGACGGCTGAGGAAGGGGCGCAGCCGTACCGGGTATGCCAAAGAGAAATTCGGTTTGTGCCAGAAATCCTTCGAGATCCATCTCCAGCAGGTATACGCCGTCGCCATAAATGTCCAGATCACCGGCCAGGGGACTGTCGTGGGTATAGCTCCAGATTCCCGGTGGACCAATGGACAGGTCATACCAGTTGCCACCAGGGACTTGAACATGAGCCATGCCGACAGTGATGCCGTTATCCACCAGGAACTTGGCGTCGACGGTCATCGAAAACCGCCAGGTGTCCGCTGAACCGCCGGGATGGCAAATGAGACCCTTCATGATGGTGAAGCCCAAGGACGTACCGGAAAAGGAAAATGTCCCCAGAATACCTTCCTCGGCGCAATGAGCGGCCATATCGCAGACCTGATCACCATTCAGGCTGACGTTGTAATCGCCGATGTCGTTCTCATCCCAAACACCGTCCGGGGCCGGGATTTCATAGATGACATCCCAGAACCAGTGGTTCGGGGCCAAGAAGGCGACCGCCTCGACATGGACGAACTCGGCCCCTTCACTATAGTCATTCGGTCCAGTGACATGGATATCGGCTCCGTCGAGTGTCGATTCATTCAGGATCCCTTCATCGGTATATCGAATCTGCAATTGAAAACTCTCGGTGCCGAAAGCCGGCTGATCCTCCACGAGTTCCGCTTCAGGCGGTGCTTCGTCTACCCGGGGAATGAGAACACACGGCCTGTAATTAGCTTCTTTCCCATAGCCGGCCCAACCACAGATCCATCCGTGATCATTGATACCGTTGGCCCGGGCGATGCGCCAGCCGAAGGGTCGAGAAACAATACTGAGATCGATCAGCTTCCGATCGAAACCTGTCCACAACACCGCCCGGTTGTCCAGGGTTCCAACAACATCACCACGGCTGTTGATGTCATAGGCAATGGAATTCATGGTTTCCAAGGGCGTCTCCAGCACAAGCGGCGGATAACCTGCCTCCCACAGAGTGGCATGCCAGATGACGGGAGCCGCCGAGAATTCAGTCCACCCCACGACGGTACCGTCATTGTTGATGGCCAGCGCCTTGCCTCGATCGCGGTATCCCGGAGGAACCGGAAGAATTTCCAGACCTCCGGCAGAACCCTTGACCGGCCTGCAATAGTCGATGGTGCCACAGATCTGGTCCAGATCGTTGATGAAGTAAAACTCACCATGATGGTTCACTTCACCGATCCTCGTACCGGAGGTGCCGCCGGTCCACAAAGTGATGTAGATTCCTTCATCATAGGTCACTCCGACCACATGGTTCTGGGAGTTGATGCCGAAGGCCGCCCCACCCTGCGCGTCACCCAGGTCGCCCCAGGTTCGACCCACTCCATCGTAGCGGTAAGGCCGGCTGCTTGTGGTACTGTTGTGGTGAAACTGTCCCACCACATATCCCTCATCGTTGATATCCCAGGCAGATGACGGATACGGATAGGGGTCGCCATGGAAGGATTCGGTGATGCTGTGCGTTTCCCCGTCACCGATCACGTCATTCAGATCCCAAAAAACGTAATGCGAAACACCGTCGACACTCACCATGCCGACAATTTGTCCCAAATTGTTGATCTGGTAGGCGTGACCGGCCTCATTACCATACAATTCCAAGAAATGGATGTCATACACGGTGCCCGAATCCGCCAGCGCAACGGCCGGAAACAGGCAGAAAAACAGGGAGACGAGGGCTCCCGGGAGCGACCACATGGAATGAATCATAGCGCCATCTCCGAATCAGCAATAAAGAAGTGAGTAAATACGGGCGGCCGCGTGGCACAATCCGGCATCTTCCTTTGCACACCTCCGGGATCATGCCGCGAAGTACGGTCACGCGGGATCTGCGGCTGCACTCAAATCAATCGCACCGACATCATGGCATTCGCAGCAAGTGTTTTATGAAATCGAAATCCTATTATATTCCATCATCGTTTCATAACTCAAATGCCGTTTCGCTATTTTCTGCTCGAGTAATGAGCGTTTTCGCTCAGTCAGTAGTTGTTTTTTCTATGTTTTTCCGCTATGATTTCAAAGACTTAGATTCGTCCGCCACGTCACGGCCCTCCATCGGGACCGGCGCCGCCGCCGGGGCGGGCATACACGAGGCCCATCATGACATGGAAATACCACCTTGTAGCCATCGGCATCCTGGTTCTGCTGTCCGCTCTGCCCACCGCCGCGCAGATCACCACTCCCATGGGCGAGGTCATGGCCGGCGATGAAGATTACGGCTACTGGAACAACGTGGCTTTTACACCGGATGGTACCCGCGGCCTGGTGACCGATCCACAAAATGACCGCGTCATTATTTTCGATCCCCGTCGTCTCTTTGACAACATCGAGGCTGTTTTTTATCTGGGCACCACCGGCGCCGAACCGGCCGCTTTGGCCATCGATCCTACCGGCCAGCATGCCTGCATTCTGAATATCAACAACGACACGGTTACCATCATCCGACTGGCCGATTACCAGTCCGTAACCTACATCCCACCGATCAACACGGATTTCGCCGTCTGGAACAACATCGCCTTCACCCCCAGCGGCCAGTACGGCTTCGTGTGTGATGCCCGGCCGACGGCCAACCGGCTGCATATTTTCCGCGTCACCACCACCACGACGAACCTGCATCATCAAACCCTCCTCACCGGCACCGGACCGGCCCGGACCTACGTGTCGCCGACGGGCGACAAGGCCTTCATCGTCTGCAACGGCCTTACCGTCAACGATCAGATCACTGTTGTCAACCTGCTGAACGAACCGGGCTTTTCCACCCTGAACACGTTCTCCGTCGTCGACGCCGATCTGGACCGGGTAGTAGACAGCCGGGTCATGTACAACAACCTGGTTTTCGCGCCCAACGGCAGCATGGGGTACATCTGTGACCCGCTTTACAACGATGTGGTGGCCTTCGGCATCCCCGACTACGCCAACCAGCCCTATCTCGACCTGCCCTTCGAGGGAAACGGCCCTACCGATGCGAGTCTCAGCCGGATTGCCGTGACCCCCGACGGCCAGACCCTGCTGGTATGCTCAACCTGGCAGGACCAGGTGCACTTCGTGGATCGCAACACCCTCTCCTATCTGGGACGGATCCAGGATCCCCTGGTGGATTTCGACGCTTACAACTCCTTCGCCTTCTCCGCCGGCGGACAGCGCGCTTTCATCGGCTCGGTCGGCAGTGCCGAAGTATTGGAACTGGACCTGGCTACGGGCGCCGTGTTGCGCTATCTGGCCACCGGTGCCGGACCGGAAACGCTGGCCGTCACTACCGACGGCCGTTTCCTGAGCAGCATCAACGTGTTCGACGATAATATCTCCCTCTTTTGCCTGAATCCGCACATCATCAACATTCCCTTCTTCCGCACCAGCGCCGAGGAGTACACCGGTTACGGTATCAGCAACGCCTCGGCCGAACCCCTCTCGTTCATCGCCACCGCCCTGGACACCGCCGGACAGCCGATGAACGGCACGAGCAACCCGGTGGAAGCCGTCCTCGACCCCCTGACCCAGCTGCCTTTCATCGGCGGACAGTTCTTCGGACTGCCGGAAAATCCGCCCGAGGGCTGGATCCAGATCATCAGCAACAGCCCCGAGGCGCGGGCCTTCTTTCTGAACACCAACATGACGGGCGACTACATGGACGGCACGGTGACGGACGCCGATTTGTATCTGGATTTCATCGTCACCCACGTCCGCGAAAACTACCAGCTGGGGACGTCCACGGAACAGACGGAACTCTACCTGGTCAATCCGTATAACTACCCTGTAGATCTGCGCCTGGCCCTCCACAACAGCGACGGCAGCGAGCGGGCGTTCCTCCAAACCACCCTCGTCGGCGGCGAGGTGTTCAGCGGCACCATGCGGGAACTGTTCCTGCGGGATGAGACCTTTTTCGATCTTGCTCCCGCCTATGTGACCGGCACGGTGACCAACGACGGCGCAGGCGTCGCCGGTTTCGCCCGGGTCATCCACCGGGAACCCGTCAAGGCCGACGCCATCCGGACCATGCACAGCCTCCCCCTGCAGCGCGTGTTGCCCGTCGATACCCTCTACTGCCCCCACCTGGCCAGCGGCGGCACAGAAGAGCAATTCGCCATCCCCTACGAGACGGTCTTTCACATCCTGAATCTCTCCGGAGCCGAGGCGGAGATCACGTTCACCCTGTATGACGATCATTCCGATGACACGTTCCAGGCCGTCCGTACCCTGGCCGACGGCGAGCAGTTCAGCCGCCCGGCCTGGCAATTGTTCGGGCTGCCGGATCCCGCTGGACGTCCGCCGTACATCACGGGCGACGTCATCATCCGCAGCGACCGGCCGGGGATCATCGGCGACGTGATCTTCGGCGATGGTCTGAACTCCACACCTTGGGTGGAATCGTGTCTCGCCTTGTACCAGCAGACCTTTCAGCGGGCCGTGTTCAGTCATGTCGCCCATGGTCCGGCCGATGAGAGCGGCGATGTGCTCTACATCAACGGCATCAGCCTGTCCAATCCGGGCGACAGCCAGATCCAGATTCAGGTCCGGGTGTACCGGGAGACGGGGGTTCTCACCGGCAGCAATGTGGTCACCCTGCCTCCTCACAGCCGACTGCTGCGCCTGCTGGATGCCCCCGAGCTGGTGCCGGCCGCCTGGGGCCAGCTGGGCGGGTACGTGGTGGCGGAGAGCACCGGGCAATTTGTGGCTTTCGAGTTGTTTATCGACAACCAGAACCGGTTCATGTCGGCGGTGCCCCGCAACTGAGCACGCCGTCTTCCTTCAGAGACCCTCGTGTCGGAGTGGCCCTGTCCGGACCACCCCCCGGCCGAAAGTGAGGATACCATGATGCACAGCCGTATCGCCCGACAGTGGCTCCGGTCGGCCGGCCTGGTCTTGCTGGCCGTTGTGCCGCCCGTCATGGGCGCGGATCCATCCGGCCCCGTCACAGGCTTTCTGGCCCGGTTTCAAAAGGAGTATCACGTCTCCAGTGTCACGTCGACGGCGGATCATCTGGAACAGGATTCTCTGCGCCTCGACGCCGCGGGCCTGCAGCAGGCTACCATCCATCGCCTGAAATCCCGCCGGCCGGTGCGGCCGGAGTCGAACACCCATCTGCGCCTGGCCTTGAGCGTGTATGTGTACGAGGATGCCACGGCCGCTGCGGCCGCCTTTGCCGAATTTCGTGACACCGAGGTGAAAACCGAGGAGATGCTCCGCTCCAAGGCACCGTTGCTGGCCTTGCGGCGAGCCGCTGAAATCTATCTGTTGGACGGCAGCTGCATGTTTTCAACCAAACGGATGAACGCCATCCAGCAGGAGCTGATCCGGTTCCTGTTTCCGGCGGAACCGCCCCCGGCGAGCCAGCAGCTGCATCGCCGCTGCGGCGGTATTATCGTCGCCCCGCCGGACTAAATCCTTCGGACCGTGTTACAGGAGGGATCATGAAAATGAATGATATGCGTCCAGGGATCACCGGCGGATTCCTGCTGCTGATGGCACTGCTGCTGACCCTGGTTTCATGCAGCGGTGACGCCGATCCGGCGAATTCCGCCGCGACCGGGCCCGACACCGCGGCTACGGATGCCGCGTCCGCGCCGCCGACGGCCGCGCTGGAGTCCGTCGGCCGGGCGGATGTCCGCCGGCAACAGCAACAGATGCTGGAGGCGTATATCGAGGGTCTGAACAGTGCCGCTGACGCCGAAGATGTCGCCCAGACCATCCGCGAATACACCCGCCGTCTGCAGGAACTAGCCCCACTGCTGAAGCCCGGCGCGGCGCAATCGGCCGCGTCCGGTGAAACCGACGTCCTGCCGGACAATTTCGACCTGCTGACCGAACGGCTGCTGAATGCCACCCTGAAAGCCGAGCGTTTTGCCGACGATCCGGAGGTTCAGGCCGCCCAGGCTGAGCTGCGCCGCGTCCAGATGGAACTGGAATAGCGGTCTATTTCCCACAACGGTCGCTACCTGAGATGGCGGGTGGAAGCCGGCAAGACCGGAAGGCGTGATCCGCAAAATTCTGACAAACAACTCAATCACAATGACTTATACAGTGAGGTGCTCCGCCGGATTCGCCAGCGGTCGCCAAGCCAGACCCTCCTCCAGCTGCATTCCTGGAGGAATCTCGGCCGGCCGGCGGGACACGATGACCGCCCGGTGGAATGCCCGGCCGGCCGGAATCCGGACGCCCGGCCCCACCAGGCACTCGTTCAGCCGAACCCCAGCACCGATCTCCGTGCGGGCCAGGACAACGGAACGGTGAACCTGGGCGTTCCGGCCGACAGCCGCGTCAGGGCCGATCACGGCCAAACGGAGATCGGCCGTGTCGTGTACGGCGGTGTTCTGGCCCAGGAGCCGGTCCAGCGCCTGTTCCTGCAACAGATGCAGATTATGATCGAGGTAGCGTTCCAGGGTGGAGAATTCCCGCCACTCCCCATCGGCCAGGAAGGCGCGGACCCGTTCCCCCCGCTGCAGCAAGGCCGGGTAGAGATGGCGCACCGTATCGTACGGCCGGCCGACGGGAATGTCTTCGAGCACTACCGGCTCCAGGAGGTGGATACCCGTAAAAACCTGTAATTGTTTGACTTGCTTCGCCCGGGTGAAGGGGATGAATTCGAGAATGCGTCCGGCGGTATCCGTCTCCACATGGGCGAAAGACGCCCGCTGCCGGTTGGGGAGCAGGATCAGCGTGGCCAGGTTTCCTTGCTGCCGGTGAAAGCGCAGGGCCGGTTCGAGATCGATGTGGGTGATGATTTTACCGTTCACCAGCGCGAACGTGCCGGCGCCGGCCAGGAAATCGCGATGATCCGCCAGGGGGGCGGCGGTCAGCAGGATCTCATCATTTTCCAGCGAGAACCGGATCTCCGGAGAATCCGCCGGGTAGTCCAGAAACGTGCGTCGTACGATATCGGGCAGGTGATGCAGATTGACGGCCACACCGGTGGTCCCATGTCGGCGCAGCCAGTCCAGGAGGTAATGCGCCAGCGGGCGATTCAGCACGGGGAGTGCCGCCTTGGGCACTTCCCGGCTGAGCGGATACAGACGGGTGGCCAATCCGGCCGCCAGAATCATGGCCCTAGGCAGGAGAGACATCGTTCTGTTCACCGCGCATGGTGTTCTTGACCAGCAGGGTCTCCTCCACCGGTTCACCGTTTTCGGCTCCAGCCCCTTCCGGGACCTCCTTCTTACCGGATGTCCCCCCGGATCCGCCCGTCAGTCGGGCAGTGAGACTGTCAAACAGCGAATACACCACCGGGATCACGATCAGGGTCAGGAAAGTGGAAGTCATCAGGCCGCCGATCACGGCCACCGCCATGGGCGAACGGCTTTCGGCGCCTTCACCCAGGCCCAGGGCGATGGGCAGCATGCCGAAAATGGTACTGGCGGCCGTCATGAGGATGGGACGCAACCGCAGTCGCCCGGCCTGGATCAGAGCCTCCCGGGTGGGCAGCCCCTGCTCGCGCCGGGCCTGGTTGGCGAAATCCACCAGCAGGATAGCGTTCTTGGTGACCAGCCCCATCAGCATGATGATTCCGATCATGCTGAAAATGCTGAGGGTCTGATTGGCGAGGAGCAGGCCGGCCATGACGCCGACGATGGACAGAGGCAGACTCAGCATGATGGTGAAGGGATGTATGAAGCTCTCGAACTGGGACGCCAGGATCATGTAGATGAGCACCACGGCCAGGAACAGGGCGAACATCAGGTAGCCGAAAGATTCGGCGAAAATGTCACCCATGCCGGTGAAGGCGGTGGAATACTCGGGACCCAGATCCAGCTTGGACTCCAGCTGCTGGATCTCTTCCAGTGCCGTCCCCAGGGCGTAGCCTGGCGCCAGGTTGGCCAAAACGGTGACCTGCCGCTGGCGGGATTCACGTTCGATTTCCGTGGGGCCGAATTCCCGGTAGATCCGGATCAGGTCGGCCAACCGGATGAGCTGGCCGTACCGGTTCCGCACCGTCAGGTTGAGAACCTGCTCGGGCCGGATCCGGTCCTCTTCCAGCAGCCGAATGCGCACATCGTATTCCTCGCCCCCCTCCTTGTAGGTGGTGACGTCGTCACCGCCCACCAGGTACTTGACGGCCATGGCCACGGTAGTGACGTCCACGCCCTGATCGGCCATGATGTCGCGATCCAGCTCGATGTTCAGTTCCGGCTTGCCGTGCTTGTAGGTGGTATCCAGATCCACCAGGCCGGCCACCCCCTTCATCAGTTTCAGCATCTCCTGCGCCTTCTGGTCCAGGACATCGAGGTCCGGTCCGCGCAGATTGTACTGGATGGTGAAGTTGCGGAAACCGCCGCCACCCATGCGCGGGACGCGAGCCACGGAGATGTTGGTCCCGTTGTCGCCGTAACCATCCAGTTTGTCGCGGGCCATGGCCATGAGCGCTTCCTGGCCGATTTCACGGTCTCCCTTGTCCGCCAGAAAAACCTGGATGGAGGCCTCATTCACTTTCTCCTTTTGACCACCGCCCACCTGGATAAGCGTATCGGTCACATGGGACAGATCCCGCATGTCCTCTTCCACCTGGCGGGTCAGGGCCAGGGTTTGCTGAAGGGTATAGCCGTCGGGTGTGAGGATGCTCACCTGAAAACGCGATTCATCTTCAGGGGGCAGGAATTCCTTGTCCACGACACCGGCCATAAAAAGAGAGACGATGAAGACGCCAACGGCGATCAGGATGGTGAGCACCCGGAAGTTGAGGGCCAATCCGATGAATTTGCCGTATACATTTTCCAATCCACGGTAAGCCTTCTCGAACTGGTTGAACAGTTTCCCGTGCTTCTCCTCTTTCTCCGCCTTGAGCATTCGTGAGGACATCATGGGAGTCAGAGTGAAAGAGATGAACAAGGAGATGAGCACGGCGACGGCGACAGTGATACCGAACTCGAAGAAGAACCGGCCGATGATGCCTTTCATGAACGCCACGGGAATGAACACGGCGCAGATGGTCAGGGTGGCCGCCAACACCGCCAGCCCGATCTCGCTGGTGGCCCGACCTACGCCGGCCGGACCCGTATGGCCCATCTCCACGTGCCGATAAATATTCTCGATAACGACGATGGCGTCGTCGATGACGATGCCAACGCAGATGGACATGGCCAGCATGGTGAGGTTGTTGGTGGTGAAACCCATGGCGTACATGAAGGTAAATGTGGAAATCAGCGACGTTGGGATCACCACGGCGGTGATGAGTGTGGAGCGAATATTGCGCAGGAAAATAAAAATGACGATGATGGCCAGGATGGCCCCCACCACCAGGTCCTCCTGGACGGAACGAATGGCCAGAATGATGTATTCGGAATTGTCCAGGGTTACGCTGAGTTTCATGCCTTCAGGAACGGCGTTTTGCAGTTTGGCCAGTTCCGCATGTAACTTGCCGGCGACTTCCGCCGTGTTGGCGTCGGATTGCCGCTGGACTTCGATGGTGACATTGCGCTGGCCGTTATAGGCGGCATAGGAGCGTTCATCCTCCTTGCCGTCCTCGACGACGGCCACTTCCCGCAGGCGGATGGGCACGCCGTTGCGGTACTGGACGATGAGATTGCCGAAGGCCTCCGGTTCCGCCAGCTCACCCCGGGTTTTCACCACCATTTCCTCGGTGGGCATTTCCAGACGCCCCCCGGGGATATCCACGTTCTGGGTGCGCAGGGTGGTGATGACGTCGGACACCGCCAGATGAAAGGCTTCCAAACGGTCCTTGTCGAGCCAGATCTTGATCTCACGTTCCCGGCCGCCGATGAGTCTTACCCGGCCGACGCCGCTGACTTTTTCCAGCGCCGGTTTTACGTGGTTCTTGGCGAAATCGGTGATTTCCCGGATATCCACTTCGCCGGAGAGAGAAACCAGCATGACCGGCATGCCGCTGAAATTGAACTTCTCGATGATGGGTTCCTCAATATCATCGGGCAAATCCGACCGGATGCCGGCCACCTTGTCCCGGACATCCTGGGACACAATATCCACATCCTCTTCCAATTCAAACTCGATCATGACCAGCGACATGTTCTCCAGGCTGGTGGACCGCAGCGACTTGATGCCGGCGACGGTGTTCACCGCCTCCTCGATCTTTTCGGAAACTTCCGTTTCTACCGTTTCCGAGTCCGCCCCGGGGTATATGGTGGTGACCGTCACGAAAGGAAACTCGATTTCCGGAAACAGATCCACACCGATATCGCGCAGCGAGATGAATCCGAACACGATCAGGGCCAGGGTCACCATGATGGTGAAGACCGGCCGTCGAATGGCTACTTCCGCTAAAATCATCATATCTCCTTATTTGGCGCCGGGTGTGATCTCGATATCGGCCTTCACGAAATAGCCGGGCCGAAGCCGCTGCTCCCGATTGTTTACCTGGACCTCCACCTGGATGGTCCTTGTCTCCATATCGATGGAAGGTGCGATGCGGGAGACCTTGCCCCTGAACACCTCGTCGGCAAACCCTTCCACCTGGAAATGTACCTCCAGGCCCTGCCGGATACCCGACGTATACCGTGAGGGGATGCTCCCTTTGAGTCGCAGAGTGTCCGTGTCGAGGATCCGCAGGACCCGTTTTCCCTTGGCCAGATACTCGCCCATATCCACAAATCGCTCCTGGACATAACCATTGATGGGCGACACAATGGTCGTGTCCTCCAGATCCTTGGCGAACAACTGGATACCTGACTTAAGCTGACTGATAATGGCCTTGTACCCTCGTATTTCATCCACCGCCGCCTGGAGACCGGCCCGGGCCTTCTCAAAGGCGGTCTGGGATTTTTCCAGAGCCTCCCGCGATACGGCGCCCCGTTCGAACAGCAGTTTGTCCCGCTCCAGGTCTCGCCGTTTCTCTTCGAAGTCCTGTTGGGCCTTGATCACCTGGGGAATGCTATAGATATCGAAGGTTTCAGCGTTGTCTACCGTCACGCCCAGCTTGGCCAGGATCTCGTTAAGCTGCCCGAGGCGGATCTGCAGCTGCAACTGTTCCCGCTCGTCATCCAGCTTCAGGATGGTCTGCCCGCGCCGCACCCGGTCCCCCACGTCGACCAGAATGTCTTTCACCCGCCCATCGATCTCGATGCTGACATCCACATCCTTGTCCGGGTAAAGTGTACCGACGAATGAAACCGTCTCGGCTTTCGGCCAGCCTGCCAGACAGCTACACATCCATGGAATGACAAAAAGCATAAACTTCATTTTCATCATGATTCTCCTTTCAGGGCAGACTCCGTCCGGATGTTCAATTTTTCAAGCAGCATACCGGCCGCTTTGTAGTAGGCCAACAGATCCTTGCGGTAATAAATCCGGGCCAGATTCTCCAGGGAGACCGCCTGGGACAGGTCGCGCTGTGCCTCCAGCAGGTCGCGAATGACCACCATACCGGCGTCATATCTAGCCTGCTCGCCGTCGAGATTCTTTTCCGCCTCGATGCGGGCCTGCGTGGCCGACTCCATGACGGCCCGGTCCCGCGCCAGCAGATTGTACACCGTGCGCAATTCCTGGGTGATCTGCTGTCGGACATCGTCCAGGGCCAGCCGGCTCTTTTCCAACTGAATGGCCGCCCGCTGGGCCTGGGCCCGGGCATCCCGGTTGCCGATGGGGATGCTCAGATCCAGCTGGAGAAAAAAGCCGTTGTATTGCCCGCTGAATGAATTGCTCAAGGAGGCCCAGATGCCGCCGGCAAAGGCGTCTTCCAGCAATTCCCGGGTACCCGGTGGGATCTCGAAGGGCAGATCGCCGAGTTCGGAAACAACGCCCTTCAGGCCGTACTGGCTGTATCCGGCCGTTACCGACAGGGACGGCAGCAGACTGTTCCGGGCCACGCGCACATCAATTTCGCGAATGGCGATTCCGGAACGGCTGGCGGCGATTTCCGGCCGGACCTCCAGCGCGGTACGGAGTGACTCCTCCCAGTCCAGCGGTTTCTCGCGGGTACGGGGATCCAACTCTTCCAGCTGCAGGGAAAAATCCGGCTCACGCGCCACGCCTGCCTCGGGAGACAGATAGGTGAGCAACCGCTGTTTGGCGTTCTTGAGATCGGTTTCCGCCTGAATATACAAGGACAGACGATTGGCCACGTCGGCCCGGGCCTTGAACAGGTTCAATTCCGGCTGGGTGCCGACGTCCACGTGATGGGCAATATCATCTCTGGTTTTTTTCGCCAGTTCCAGAAACTCTTCCCTGACCTTCAGATCGAGCTCCAGGTACAGGATGTCCCAGTACAGCTGGGTGGCTTCCAGCAGGATCTGCTCCAGTTTCAGCCGGAATTCCGCTTCGGACAGCCGCAGGTTGTTACGGGCAACGAGCAGCGGCGCCCGGTTCACATCCCGGCCGAAGCCCTTGAGGAGATTCTGGGTCAGGCTAAGGGTCCAGGAGGTCTCCAGCGAGGGATTGACCAGGTAAAACTGGTTGTTGGTCTCGAACCGCCGCAAGGAGATGTCGGCCTGAAGACTCGTCCCTGTCGAAAAATACTTGCTGATCTGGGTGCTGTAGGAAATATCCTTGCTGACGGTACTCCCGACACCGGTGAAAATGCTGGGTGACGGACGCGTATCGCGGCCCCCGCTGACGTGCTGCGACCACATCGGCTCAAAGATGGATTCGGCCTGGAAAAAGCTCTGCCGGCTGTCCAGGACGGAGTACCGTTCCAGATGAATACCCAGATGATTGCGGACGGCCAGTTGCACGACATCCTCGATGGTGAGCCGGATCTTGCCAGCGGTGGCTTTTTCCGCCAGCGCACCGACATCCGGCCGGGGCAGCAGCGGTGATTCAGGTGTGATGAATTGATGATAGAATAAATCCGGAACATACGGTGCCCGGAGGCCGGCCGGCTCCTCCGGTTCCTGGGTCAGGGCCAGTCCGCCCAGACAGATGCAGATGATGATGCATGTCGATAGCATGCGCGTCTTCAGGCCCATTCGTTCACTCCTTTGCAAGAATTCCGTCCAGCAGCAGCGACCCAAGCCACGTGGCGGTCTGCTCCAGTTCCTTTTCCGGCGGAACCGGCATGTTGAAAAGGTTTCGCATATCGTTGAGTAATGCCACCGGTCCGTAGAAAACCATCGAAATCAGCTCCAGGGGGATGGAGGCTTTGATGATCCCGTTTTTCTTCAGCAGGTTGAAATAACGCAATACCTCTTCCTCCCATTTGCGTATGAAGTTCTGCACATAGAGATCCCACAAATCGGGATTTTCCAGGGCCGCGAACATCAGGAACCGGCTGAGGCCGTCGTCGCGGTACATCTCCCGCAGAATCCGCTTCAGCAGATTGGTGATGAATTGCCGGGGGGGCTCGCTTTCCGCCTCGTCCCAGTAAATGAGCCGGTGGGAAATCTCGCACAGGCGATCATCGAGAATGGCCTGGAAAAGATCCTTCTTCGTCGGAAAATACTTGTACAGTGTCGCCTCGGAGACGCCGGCCTGCTCGGCGATCATCCGGGTGGTTGTCCCACGAAAGCCTTCACTGGCAAACAGGTCAAATGCCACGCCGATGAGCTGTTTACGCCGCTTGGATCCATTGAGTTTCATTGTTCTGTCTCCGGGTTGAAACATGCGTCAACCCCGTCCGTTGTGATAATTTTATATATTTTTTTCAACAGGTTAACCTCATGAACAAAAAAGTAAGTAAGTGCTCACTTTTTAACGGTCGAGGATACCACGCGTAAAGAGGATGTCAAGAGGAAAAGTGGGCCACACCCCAAACAAACATTGCCCGGTGCCGAGTCGTCCCGGCATTCACCGAAAAACCGGAGACTACTATCGGCGTCGGCAACCGGTACCGGAGCCCATTACTGAATATTGTAGCGTTTCATGCGATCCAGCAGGGACTGGCGGGTGATGTTGAGAAGGCGGGCGGCGTGGGTCCGGTTGTCGCCGGTGCGCCGCAACGCCTGGCGGATCAGCCGGGTTTCCAGTGCCACCAGGTTGTCCTTCATGTCCAGATCCTCCCGCTCGAACTGTTGCGGGGACGAAGCATCATCGCCGCTTTCGGGCATGGACGGTCCTGCCGCCGCGATGATCCCCGAGATGCTGTCGCGGCGCACGGTCTGCCCCTGTTCGGTGAGCAGCACCAGCCGTTCCACCTCGTTCTCCAGCTGGCGCACATTGCCGGGCCAGTCGTAGCGGCGCAACACATCCAGCACCGGCGGTTCGATGCCAAGCAGTTTCCGGTTCAGCTTGGTCTGAAACCGTTCAAAGAAAAATTCCACCAGCGGTCGGATATCCTCCCTCCGCTCACGCAGCGGCGGAACCCGGATACTGAACACATTCAGCCGGAAAAAAAGGTCTTCGCGGAACCGGCTGCGGTCCACTTCGGCATTTAGATCACGATTGGTCGAGGCGATGATCCGCACATTCACCCGGAGCGGGCTTTCGGAACCCACCGGCCAGATCTCCTGATTCTGCAGGACGCGCAGCATCTTCACCTGCAAATCCGGTGGGGCTTCACCGATTTCGTCCAGGAACAGCGTCCCGCCGTCGGCCACCTGGAAGTAGCCCTTCTTGTGAGCGGATGCCCCGGTAAAGGCGCCTTTGCGAAAGCCGAAAAACTCACTTTCCGCCAGGTCGCGGGGAATGGCGCCGCAATTGACGGCCACGAAAATGCCGTCGTTCCGCAGGCTGTGCTTATGAATGTATCGGGCGATGAGTTCCTTGCCTGTGCCGGTTTCACCGGTGATCAGCACGGTGCTGTCGGCCCGGGCCACCCGGTTGGCGGCCGCCAGGATCTCCTTCATGGCCCGGCTTTCGTAGATAATACGGTCATCATCCAGATAGCGCCGCACTTCGTTGCGCAGAGCCAGGTTTTCCACCTGCAGCCGCTCGTTGACTTTCTGCAACTCGATGGTTAGTCGCCGGTTTTCCCTCTCCAACTCAAGGGTTTCCAGGGCCTGGCGCACCGTAATCCGCATTTCCTTGGGATCCCAAGGCTTGGTGATATAGCGGTACACATGACCCTCGTTGATGGCGTCGATGAGATCCTCCACCTCCGTATACCCCGTGAGGATGATCCGCATCACGTCCGGCTTGATTTTCATGATGCGCTTGAGCAGTTCGATGCCCGTCATGCGCGGCATCTTCTGATCGGTGATCACCAGATCGATGGGTTCGCGCTGCGCGACGGCGAAGGCCTTCTCTCCGGAGTTCGCCTCGTAGACGATATAGCGATCGATGAAGGTCCGCTTGAGTTTTTGCAGGTTGGCATTCTCATCATCCACCACGAGGATGGCATGTTTCGTCTCACTCATGGTCCTCTCCCGCAGAAAGCTCGCTGACCTGGGGCAGCTCGACCCGGAACACGGCACCGCCGCCCGTCCGGTTCCAGGCACTCATGCTGCCGCCATGTTGCTGGACGATCGTATAACTGATGCTCAGTCCCAGGCCGGTCCCTTCGCCCACATCCTTGGTGGTGAAGAATGGCTCGAAAATACGGGATACCAGTTTCGGCGGAATCCCGTCGCCCGAATCCTCGATCTCCACCCACAGCCGGCCGCCGTTTTCATCCACCCGGATCCAGATGTCCCCGTCTTCGGGAATGGCCTGGATGGCATTGGTCAGCAGGTTTAGAAAGACCTGCTCCATCTTGCCGATGTAAACGTTGATTTTGTCGACCTCGGCGTATTCGCGATGGATGCGGATCCGGTTCTTGTACTGGTTGCGCAGCAAATTCAGGCACATGTCCAGGATCTTGCGGATATCCGCTGCGGTGGGTGAACCCGAGGACGCACGGGAGAACGAGCGCAGATCGTTGACGATGGAACGGATCCGGTCGGCGCCGTCGTGGATGTTGGCGGCCAGATTTTTCAAGTCTTCCATGACGAAGTCGAGGTTGTGCTCGCGCTGGTAATCACGAATCCGCACCAGGCCGTCGGCACCATGGCGGATCTCCTGCTCGGCGAAATTCACATAGTTGCGGATTTTCTGGACATACTCCGCCAGGAATTCCGTATTGCCATAGATGAAATTGAGCGGGTTCTTGATCTCATGGGCGATGCCGGCAATGAGCTGACCGAGGGAGGCCATTTTCTCTGACTGGATGAGCTGGTTCTGAGTATTCTGCAAATTCTCGATGGCCTCGCGGAGTTCGCGGTTGCTCTGCTCCAGGGCGCGGGTCCGGTCCCAGACCATTTTTTCGAGGTCTCGGTTGATTTGCTCGAGCGCCTGCTGGCGCTCCTCCACCGTGTCCGCCATCTGATTGAATGCGGCAGCCAGCACTCCCAGTTCATCGGACCCGCCGATCTTCACCCGCTGGGCGTAATTGCCGTGAGCGATGTCCAGGGCCGAGTCCTTGAGACTGAGGATGGGCCGGATAAGCTGGCGGCTGAGAAACCAGATCCCCAGTGTAATCAGCAGGACAACGCCCAGGATAATGCTGATGAAGATGTATTTGAGGCGTTGCACCGGTTTGAAGGTATCGTCTTCGCTCAGGGAAACCACCACAATCCAGCCGAATTCGCTCATGCCGATGCGGGTGACGCCGCCGTAGCGGATCGTTTCCATGGGATAGCGGATGGTGCTGCCGCCCTGACGCAAGGCGTCGTAGAGGGGCCGCAGTTCCTGGTTGACCGCTGGATTGACCTCGATGTCGTTTTTGGTCGTACCCGGCAAACGGTTTTTTCGGTTGGGCGAGGCCAGGATACAGGTAGCGTCGCGGTTCAGGAGCAGGGCATAGCCGGAATCCAGTCCGTAGCGGCGGAAGTCGAACTCCACCAAATCGAGGATGGCCTGCACAAACTCCCAGTTCATGACATTCAACCAGACACCGACCACCTGCCCCGTCTCCCGGCTGATGACCGGCTGTCCGAACAGCAGATGATGGCAGCGGCTCATGTCGTCATCCTCGAAGTAGTAGAGGGAATTGGCCAACTCCGAGCGAAACCATTCATGGACCACCGCCACGCCTTCGAGGGCCTTGCGCCAGGCTTTTTCCTCTTCCGGAAAGGCGGATATTTTCATCCCCTTGATGTCGCTGAGGATCCGTCCATCGAACCAGTCACCGAAGCGGTTCAGGGTGTTGACCGCGCGGATTTCTCCCCGGGTGTCCACCAACACCATCACATCGTACACCTCATGTATTTTCACCAGGGCGTTGAGGATACGGGTGACTTCGCTCAAACCTTCCGCTTGCTCGTGGCCAAGGAACCGTTCGACGGTTTCGGTGGACGCCATGGCGACCAGCTCCTCCTGGCGCTCCATGAGAAAAAGGTCGATCTTGTCGGCATTCTGCTGGGAAAGGTGCTTCAAATAGATCTCCACCCGGTCGGCGACAATGATGTTACGGGCCGTCTCATAGAACAAGCCCGACGTCACCACCAGCGGCAGCAGGCCGACCAGCAGCAACAACACCAGGAACTTGAACTGAATGCCCGTAAAAAATCTCACCGATGGGCCCTCCCGCCCGCTTCATGATCCGCCGCCGTTCGTCGATGTCGGTAGCCGCCGGCTGACAAACCGCGTCTGGACTCCCGGCGCCAATAACCCGGAAAGTAAAGCCGGCAATATGTTTACAGCTACGCGACCATAAAAGTAAGATACTGGATCGACGGCCAAAGTTCAACAATAAACAATTTGAAAACCGTGCCTTTGGTGATAGAATCGGACGACATTTTTACTGGAGTATGCCGCGTATGAGTGCCATTCAGAAGCCACGCGGGCAATGGAGTTCCAAGATCGCCTTCATCTTCGCCGCTGCCGGTTCGGCCGTAGGACTGGGGAACATCTGGCGCTTTCCGTATGTCACCGGTGAAAACGGTGGTGGTGCTTTCGTCTTCCTCTACCTGCTGGTGATCGTACTGCTCGGCTTTCCCGTCATGCTGCTCGAGCTGAGCATGGGGCGGGCGTCGGAGAAGAATCCGGTGGGTGCCTTCCGGGTCCTGCGCCCCGGCTCGCCCTGGGTGTTCGTCGGCTTCATGGGCGTGCTGACCGGCATCGCCATCTTGTCCTATTACACGGTGATTGCCGGCTGGACCATCGCCTATCTCATCAAATCCATCAACATGGATCTGGATCCCAAGGCATTTGGCAACTTTATTGCCGACATCCCTCAACAGATCACGTATTTCCTGCTATTTTTGTTGGCATCCGTCGGCGTGGTGGCCGGCGGAGTTAAGGACGGCATCGAACGCATCACCCGGGTGCTCATGCCCGTACTGATCGGTCTGATGGTCCTGCTGATTATCCGCTCCGTCACGCTGGAGGGGGCACTCAGCGGCCTGGAATTCTACCTGGTACCCGATTTTTCCAAGGTGTCGGCCAGAACCTTCATCTATGCCATCGGCCAGGGCTTCTTCTCCCTGAGTCTGGGCATGGGGGCGATGATTACCTACGGCAGCTACATTTCCAAGGACGACAACCTGGTCAGCTCGGGCGCCTACGTCTGCCTGTTCGACACGGTTATCGCCCTGATGGCCGGCCTGATCATTTTCCCGGCCCTGGCCTCGGCCGGCCAGGCACCCGAGGCGGGATTCACCCTGGTATTCGACGTGCTGATCTCCCTCTTTAACCAGATGCCCCTTGGCTCGTTTGTGGCCATCATTTTTTTCTTTTTGCTGTCCATCGCCGCCCTGACCTCCACCATCTCCCTGGTAGAAGTGGCCACAGCCTACCTCGTGGATGAGCGAAACCTCCCGCGCGGGTCAGCGGTGCTCATTGTGGCCGGTGTAACGGCGGTGCTGGGTATACCCTGCGCCTTGTCCCTCGGCGGATCGGATTTCTTCACCCATCTGCTGCCGCTGGGGAACGGCCAGTATAAAAGCTTCCTGGGAATCATGGACTTCGTCTTCGGGAACATGGCCCTGTCGCTGGGCGCCCTGCTGCTTTGCATCTTCGTGGTTTATTCCTGGAAGGTATCCAGCGCCGTAAAGGAAATCTCGTCGGGGAATCCCGGCTTTCAGCGCTGGGCCATCTACTGGTTGGTGGCGCTCAAATATGTCGCCCCGCTGGCCATCGCCGCCATCCTGATCTACATGGTGGTCACCGGTCAGACGCTGTCCTGAGGTCACCCATCCACCGGCACCGCCCTGGCCGGTTGAATCAGCGCTTTCTCGCATTGACAGCCCTCATCCGCCGCGGACCCGTTCCGCCCGGACTCGAACAGGAGGTCACCATGCAACGCATTACCGTCCAAAGCACCATTCGAAAAGAATTTGTCGATATTACCGAGCAACTGCGGCAGGAAGTCCGGGACGCCGGCTGGCAGAACGGTGTGCTCCTGCTGTTCAATCCCCACACCACCGCCGGCCTCACCATCAATGAAGGGGCCGATCCCGACGTCCGTCGGGATATCCTGGCTGCCCTGACGCGTCTGGTTCCGGACGACGGCGATTACCATCATGCCGAGGGGAATTCCGACGCCCACATCAAGGCGTCCCTGACAGGTTCCAGTGTGCTGGTGCCGATCCAGGCCGGCCGGCTGGCGCTGGGGCGATGGCAATCCGTCTTCTTCTGCGAATATGACGGCCCCCGCACCCGCCACGTATGGCTGCAGTTCATCGCCGATACGCAATAATCCGCTCTCACCCCCAACAAAAAAGGGGAACCCGGTCGGATTCCCCATGATTCAGGCCCACTGTTAATGACAGATTTAAACCACGAACTCCTTTTTGAGGATCAGTTTGGCTTTTTTCAGTTCGTACCGCGCCCGGCCGAAATTACCGTCAGCGGAGAGGATGCACATGATGAAGTACTCCTCCGTGATCATCTTGATCAGGAAGTGATACTGTTCCGTAAACACCGTCAGCTCCTGCAAGAGCCCGATTTCAACATCCTCGGCCGTTCGCACGGCAGTCTTGAGCAGAGAGGTATATTCCGCGGCTACCAGCTCGTAGCTGATCTTGTCCGGATCGACCGCTTCCGTACTGGCCCGGTCGATGACAATGCCGTCCACGCCCACGATCAGAACACTACGGGCGCCTTCCACTTTGGCAATGATGGATTCGATGACGTCACGGAATATATTCATCCGACCGACTCTTTCTAACGCATGATCCGGGGGGTCAGGAAAAACAGGATTTCCTGTGAACTCTTCTGGCGAGTGTTCCGCTTGAACAGATTGCCCAGCAGCGGAATATCGCCCAGCAGCGGCACTTTGTCGACGTTTTCCTGATCATTGTCGATGAGGATGCCGCCGATGACGGTGGTGCCGCCGTCGGCCACCAGCACTTCCGTTGCCGACATGCTGGTCACGATGGACGGAATACCGTTCACCGTGTTCACGAAGTCGGCCCGATTGTTTTCCACCGTAATCTTCAGCAGTACCGTGCCCTCCTCGGTGATCTGCGGCAGCACGTCCAGCTTCAGCGAGGCGGAGAAGAAACGCACCGATACGGTATTGTTTTCCACCACCTGGACCGGGAACTGCAAGCCCTGCTCGATGGTGGCGGGCCGGTTGTTCTGCGCCTGGACCTTGGGCTGGCTGATGATCCGCACATTGCCGTGGCTTTCCGCGGCGGTAAGGGAGGCATCCAGTAGGAACGTGTCCAGAATGTTGCCCACGGAAATACCGATACCGCTGGTCGCCCCCTGCGCCGGGAGGGACAAGTTGTAATTGCCCAGACGGTTGTTGCCCTCGGTACCTACCGAGACGGCGGCGCCTTGGGTGGCGGTAGTCTGCGAAGCACCGCGGCCCGTCGAAGGATCTCCGGCGATATAGGCGCTGCTCGGTGTCTGGGATGGGCGCGTTCCGCCGATGGTGCCGAACGTATTGGGGCCGCCCACCGTGACCCGATCGAGGTTGCCGGCCACAAAACCGAACTGCACACCAATGCTGCGGGCGAAATCACGACTGGCCGCCACAATGCGCGCCTCGATTTCCACCTGGTGCTCGGCCGAATCCAGGGCTTTGGCCAGAGTGCGAACATCGTTGATACGCTCGGGAATGTCACGGATCACCAGGGCGTTGGTGCGCTGGTCGATCTTGATTTCCCCGTAATCGGACAGCAGCGGCGTCAACATGTCGATCATCTCGAGGGCCCGGGCATAATTCACCTTGATGATCTCGGTGGTGATCTCCTTGACCTGCTTGAGCTCTTCCATGGCCTTTTCTTCCTGTTTGAAGGCCTCGAGTGTACCGATACGCACCACGTTTCCCTCGATGATCTTGTCCAGCCGATTGTTCTTCAGGGCCAGGTCGAACACCTGATCCCACGGCACATTCTCCACCTTGATGGAGATGGAGCCGCTCACGCTGGGATCCACCACAATGTTGAGGCCCTTGATGTCGCTGATCAGGCGGAAGAAATCCACGATATCGGCGTCCTTGATATCCAGAGTGATGGGCTCGCCCGTATACTGCATGCCCTCCTCGTCATCCTGAACATAGGTCACCGGATCCGGTCCCAGCCGGGCCATCATGATCGGCGCCGGAACACTTTCCGGCTCAGGCTCCGCGGGTGGCTCCGGCAGCGGTTTGGGGGTGATCTCCGGTTCGGGAATCCGCACGATATTGCCGTCGGTGAACTCGGGCTCATCATCCGCCGGCGGTGGGGATGGCTTTGCCGCCGGGGCGGTCGTCACCTCGGACGTCGGCGGGGCCGGCGTGGCCACGATTTCCACCGGGATCTCCTTCACCTTCGGCGGTGCCTGGGACGCCGTCTCCACTACGTTGCGTCCCAGAAAAATCCGGAAACCGTTGTCCACTTTCTGGACATCCATTTCCCGCAGGTCCTTGTTCAGATCAAAGACAATGCGCACCACCCCATCGCCCTCCGTGCTGAACTGGGCCACTCGGATCCGCTGCAACACCTCGTCGTTGATCACCATGGCGTTGCGGCTGTATTGACAATGGGTGTTTTTGAGATCGAGCACCAGCCGGAAGGGGTCGGAAAGCCGGAATTGCCGGTAGTCCGCCAGCTTGGTACCAGTGAGCATGACCGCAATACCGTCCTCCGCGACCTCATAGTCAACATTTTTCAGGATGCCCGGCTGCGGGTGTTCGGCAGTAAGCGGATGGTCCGTATCATCTTCTGGGGTCCGCGCGTACAGGAAAGGCATGCTCGCCACCAGGGCACTAAGGATGACCATATAAAGGAGCAACTTAGTGGGCCTCATTCAATGCCTCCTTTCGATATGACAAGTTTTTTTTATTCAGACAAAGTGACCGAGATCGTAGTCGTCTCGACTCGTTTATCGACATAACGTTTATAATGTTCAAACACGACCGACTCGATGGTGATCCGGCGTACCTTGGCATTGTACAGATCGTCGCCTTCCCGCAGGAAATGCGCCTTGCCGTCAATGCCTTGAAACATGGCAACCAGATCGGACGGCCCCTGGACAATTCCCTTCAAGGTGAGCTCCCGAATCAGCATGCCCCGCACGCCCGGGAATTTCTGCTGACGTTCATCGAAAGGCGGAATGGGTTCCAGTTCGGCTTCCTCCACCTTCTCCTTTTCTTTCCGCTGGACTTCGAGATCGATGAAGGGATCCTGCCGGCTCAGGTTTTCATACCGGATCCGGGTGCGGATAATGAGCAGATCGTCCGATTCCGAAGATTTCTGGGTGCCGGCCGCCTGCTGCTCCTGGGCCAGCGCTGTGCCGACAACCAGGAAGAGGACGGCGGCAACGAGGAGCCATTTATGCTTGTTCATCATGATTCCCCTCTACTTGATTTTCTCGGTCTCATCGCCGGTATACACAAACGTGCTGGCCGTGAAGCTGGCGGTGACCGTGGGCTGGACCTCGGTCCCTGACTTCAGCGATTCCAGAGTCAGGTTGTACACGTTGAAGATCCGTTCGAAGTTGGCGATTTCTTCGAAGAAGAGACCCAGTGAGTTGTAACCGGCCTTGCAGGAGATGGAGATGGGCCATTCGTAGTAAAAACCATGATCGATAATGCTCTGGGGACGAAACACCTCGATCTTGATGGCGTTGGAATCCTTGGCCAGTTTTTCCAGCCGCCGCACCAGCGCGTCGGTTTCCTTCTCCTTGGGCAGGATCTTTTTCTGGGTTTCCAGGTCACTCATCAACTTCTTGTATTCTTCCTCGTACTTGGGCTTCTCCTGTTCGAAGGCTTCGGCCTGCTTCACCTTCATGTCGAGGTCGGCGATTTCCCGATCCAGCCTGGTGATCTGATCCTCATAATCGTCGATGACATATATTTTCATAATCAGAAAGAGTCCCAACATGATCAAGACAACCAGGAGGATTGGCACAAAAATGGATTTCGTCAGGCTAGCCATAAGCGTCACTCCTCTGTTTGGGGCAAAATTTTGGTCGAACACACAATTTCAAACTTCAACGGAATGTTGGTTTTTTCGTAGTACTTGAGCTCCACATCCGCGAACACTCCTTTGGACTTGTATTCCATCAGGTTTCCAAAAAAATCCATGACGGCATAGATATCAAAGGCGCGCCCCTCGATGGTGATGCTGTCACCCTCCGGTCCCTTGGAATGCGTCAGTCTGTCGAACCAGACCTGGGGTTCCTCTTGGGGCATACTCTGGACCAGGGCGTTCATCACCACCACCGGACCCGACTGGTCCCGTTTGAGCTGCTCGATGACCTGGGTGCGGTTACGCAGAATTTCGTTGACCCGCTTGTACTCCTCGACTTCCTGTCGGATTTTCTCCAGCCGATTGAACTGATCCTCAAGCTTGCGTTTCTGCACCTGCTTTTCTTGCAATTCGGTGTAAGTCGAGTACCAGTACCAGATTCCGAAGGCCAGGCTGGCGATGACCAGCACGGAAATGATCAAAATCGCCTGAATCGGCCGGGGCTCGGTGGGTACCCGGACCACCGGGGCTTCAACAGTTCGTTCACGGAGTAAATTTATCTTGATCATTTGTCCTCCATATTTCTCATCGCCAGGCCTACGGCGATGGCCACTCGTGGAGATATTTCATTGATAAAGGATGAATCGAACTTCTGCGGATTGTAAGAAATCCGCTTGAATGAATTGAAGACTTCCACGGGCACTTCAAACTTCTGGGACAGATGCTCCATCAACCCCTTGGCCCGCGCGGCTCCGCCGCTGAGGATCATCTTGTCGATGCGATCGGTGGTCGTTGTAGCCTTGAAGAAGTCAAGGGTCTTCTGGATCTCCAGTTCGATGATCTCCGAGACGGAATCAATGATGCGGTTCACTTCCGCCTCGTCGACGCCACCGCTCGTGTCCCCGCGCTTGATCTTTTCCGCTTCCTCATAGCTGAGGCCCAGACCCTTTTGCAGGAAATCGGTGTACTGGTTGCCGCCGACGGAGATGTCCCGGGTGAAGAGCAGTTCGGAGCCCTTGGCGATGCAAAGGTTGGCGATACTGGCGCCGATATTCAGGAGGGCGGTAACGGTATGGCCGGTGGGCTGGTAGTTGTGGACATAGCTATTGAGCAGGTCGAAGGCGTCCACATCCACGATGGAGGGTGATTTGCCGGCCAGATTGATGACGCTGACGTGATCGGCGATTTTTTCCTTCTTGACGGCGACCAGGAGGACTTCGATGGTGCCGGTGCCCGGGATGGTCTTCAGGATCTCGTAATCCAGGTTCACATCCGAGATATCGAAGGGGATATACTGCTCCGCCTCCCACATGATGGATTCGGCCAGCTCCTCGGGACTCTGCGCCGGCAGATTGATCTTCTTGACGATCACCGAATGGCCCGAAATGGATGTGGCAACATGGTTATTTTTGATTCCCTGAGAATTAAAAATGCGGTTGATGGCTTCGGCGACGGGCAGCTTGTCCATGATGGCACCGTCGACGATGGTGTCGGGGGACAGGTTCTCCAGCCCGAGGTATTGCAACTCGTATTCGTCTTTTTTTGTTGACTTTAGGCCAACAACTTTGACGGAGGTCGAACCTATATCCAGACCCACTACTTGTTTTGATTTAAAAAACATAGTGCCCTCTACCCTTTATGATTTTAATTTCACCACGGTCTCAGTTAAATTCCTTTGTTATAAAATAATTAAACAGAAGAGCCGCAATTTTGTCAAGACAATTATTCAGTAAATATCGTTTTTTTATCTCATTTTTTTTCTCTATTACTTGAAGTCAGCCGGACGGTTTAGACCTGGTTTCGGAGATGTTTGGATGGCTACCCCTGCCTATTGACTTGCGGCACAACTTTGGTTAGCTTGTAATGTACGATATTATATTTATTTTTTACCTGTAGTCAACATACGATACGGATTATGTAAATGAGTAACAATTATGTTGTTCCGGGGATGTCCCGGCCGACCGGAAAGAAGGTTTCATGACGGGCACCAGCCGCAATCACCGCCTGGATATCGCCTACAACGGCGTGAACTACCACGGCTGGCAGGTCCAGCCGCGGCTGGCGACGGTGCAGGGACGACTCGAGGAAATACTGGCGGCCTTGTACGGCCGGCCGGTGGCCCTTCATGGTTCGGGCCGGACGGATGCCGGCGTCCATGCCTACGGGCAGGTGGCCAGTTTTTTCGCCGCCCCCCTCATCCCGGCGACGCAGCTGCCGCGGGTGCTCAACGACCGGCTTCCGCTGGATATCCGGATTCGGGCCGCCGCTGTCGTTCCCGATGACTTTCATGCGCGCCGTTCGGCGACGTCCAAGATCTACCGCTACCACCTGTGGCTGGGGCCGTGCGACGATCCTTTCGTGGCACCGTTCGTGTTCCCCGTGCCCTTCCGCCCGGACATCCCGGCCATGCAGGCCGGTGCCCGACGGCTGTGCGGCACCCATGACTTCCGCTCCTTCTGCGCCCGGGCCGAAGCCGACGCCAACCATATCCGGACCATTCACCGCTTTGATGTGTCCCGGCGCGGCCGCCTGGTCTTCTTCCGCGTAGAGGCGAACGGCTTCCTGCAGCAGATGGTCCGAAACATGGTGGGCACACTCCTGGAGATCGGCCGGGGCCGGATCCCCGTCGCCGACCTGGACTCCATCCTGGCCGCCCGTGACCGGCGGCGGGCCGGCCCCACCATCGCCGCCCGCGGCCTGTTTCTGCTACGGGTGCGCTATCCGCGTCGCCCAGCACCGGCGGTCCGGGAAAGAGATTGAATTTTCCACCGAAGCACTATAGAATCGCTTGGGGCGACGACCTGTCACCGGAAAGGAATCTCCAGCCGTGATCGCTTTTTTGCGCGGCATCATCACCGAAAAGAAGCCGGACCATGCCATCCTGGACGTCAGCGGTGTCGGCTACATGGTGCATATCCCGGTCTCCACCTTCTACCAGCTGGCCGGAGAGGGGGAATCCCAGGAACTGTACATTCATACGCACGTCCGCGAGGATCAGCTGGCCCTGTACGGTTTTGCCAGCCAGCAGGAACTGGACATGTTTCGGGCTCTCTGCTCCGTGCGCGGCTTCGGCCCCCGCCTGGCCGTCACGGTCCTGTCGGGCATGGAGCCCGAGATGCTGATCCAGTGCCTGGTGAACGGGGATGCCGTCCGGCTGAGCACGATCCCCGGGCTGGGGCGCAAGACCGCCGAACGGCTGATTTATGAGCTGAAGGACAAGCTGCCCCGTTACGTCGAGGCGATGACGGGCACCGCCGGCGAGGGGCCGGCCGCCATCCCCGCTGCCGGTTTCAGCGAAGACCTCGTATCGGCCCTGGTCAATCTCGGCTATGCCCGGAACGTGGCGGAAAAGGCGGTGGCCATGGCCGTGCGCGAGACGCCCGACGCCGGCTTCGAGAGCCTGCTGAAACGTTCCCTGAAAATCATGATCACAAAATAAAATGGAATCATCGGACCGTATTCTTACCCCCTATGTCACCATCGATGACGGTATCGAGCGGCAGCTGCGACCCCGCGTCATGGCTGAATATATCGGCCAGAAAAAAGTGGTGACCAACATTACGATCGGCATCGAGGCAGCTCGCGTCCGCCACGAGGCCCTCGACCACGTCCTCTTTTACGGGCCGCCCGGTCTGGGGAAAACCACCCTGGCCATGGTCATCGCCAGCGAAATGGGCGTGAACATCCGCACGACGTCCGGCCCCACCATCGAGAAGCGGGGCGATCTGGCCGCCCTGCTGACCAATCTCGAACCCCAGGATGTGCTCTTCATCGATGAGATCCACCGGCTGCATCCAAGCATCGAGGAGATTCTGTATCCAGCCATGGAGGATTTCACCCTTGACCTGATCATCGGTGAAGGGCCATCGGCCCGGTCGGTACGCATCGATCTGCCCCATTTCACCCTGGTGGGAGCCACCACCCGGCTGGGCCTGCTGACGGCTCCCCTGCGCGCCCGTTTCGGCATCGTGCACCGCCTTGATTTCTATCAGGTGGACGAGATCCGATCCATTGTGCGTCAGTCTGCCCGGCTGCTGGGAATCGAAGCCACGGATGAAGGTATCGAGCACATCGCCCGCCGGTCGCGCGGCACACCCCGCATCGCCAACCGACTGCTCAAGCGGGTTCGTGATTTTGTGCAGGTGCGGGCGGCGGGCACGATCGACGGCCCCGGTGCCACGGCGGCCTTCGAGCTGCTGGAAGTGGATGAAAACGGCATGGACGACGTCACCCGGCACCTGCTGTACGTCATTGTCGAAAAATTCGACGGCGGACCGGTGGGGATCAACACCCTGTCCGCCGCCACCGGCGAAGAGAAGGATAC